>NZ_JBIRXG010000005.1:0-395502 GCF_044388685.1 Streptomyces sp. NPDC020192
GGTTACATTCCGAACCCGGAAGCTAAGCCTCACAGCGCCGATGGTACTGCAGGGGGGACCCTGTGGGAGAGTAGGACGCCGCCGAACAAATTTTGGGAAAACCCCCGCATCTTCGGATGCGGGGGTTTTCTGCGTTCAGGATCCGGTCGTGGGTCCTGGGGTGGCATCTGCGGCGGTGACGCGTAGGCGGCGGCGCTCAGGCTGGGATACAAGTGCGGTGGTGTTGAAGCCGAAGGGGTTGCTCTCCAGCTCTGTCAGTCTGGCCAGGATGCGAAGCGCCATGTCACGCGGGATCTCGCGCTCTTCCCACTCCTGGTACTTGCGCAGCACCTCGATCGAGACCACGGCGGCTACCTGCTTGCCGCGACGGGTGATGACAGTGGGCACGTCGTCGCGGTCAGCCCGTTCGACGACGTCGGCCAAGTGGGCGCGTACGTCGCGGATGGACTCTATGGGCAGCGGCTGCGTCATGCCCCGGGTACCGAGTGTGCCATGTGTACACAATGCCGGCTGGCCCCAGTCGGTGCCGGGGGGCAGCGGGGCGGGATGGGGCGCACTGAGCGGGAGGCGGTTGCCGCGGAGGGCGGCTGTCCTGCGCGAGGCCGGGCGCGGGCGGAGCCGCTCGGGAGGCCATCGCCGTCAACGCGACCAAGGCGGCGGTCCTGAAGCCGGCGGGGCTGACCGTGCCGCAGTACGCCGCGCTGCTCCACCTCGACGAGAACCCCGGGATCTCCGCGGCCGCCCTGGCCCGGTTGTGCGGTGTCACCCCGCCGACCATGAACACCGTCCTGAAGAACCTCCAGGACCGTGGCCTGATCGTGCGCAGCCCGCACGAGTGGCACCGCAACGTCCTGGAGACCCGCCTCACGGACGAGGGCCGTGCCGTCATGGCCGAGGCCGACAGCGCCGCCGTACGCGTCGAGCGGGCTCTCGCCGCGGAGTTCTCCGACGCGGAGCGGGACGCCCTGACCGGGCTGCTCGCCCGCTGTGTCAGAGTCCTGGAGGAACAGCGCCCGGGAAGCTCATGACGGGTTCCGGCGCTGGTTCCGTCACCCAGCCCGCCACCAGGACCAGCCGGGACTCGCGGTCGACGGCCAGGAAGCCGAAGGGGCGGTCGAAGACGGCGCGGACGACCGTCGACTCGTAGCGGTACTGCGGTGGCGCGCTGCCCGGCGCCGCCATGACCACCGTCACCGCCGCCGCCCGGAAGCCGAGCGGACCGAACCGGGCCAGTGCCGACTGGCGGGCCTGGCCGATGGCGAGCGGGAACTCACTGACGCCGGGGAAGTGGCCGTGGCCCGGGTCCGACGCCGCTGTCAGCCCGAAGAGCGGGGCCAGGGCCAGGAGGTCGTGGTCGGCGCGCACCTCGTACGCCACCGTCCGTACGTCCAGTGACAGCGGCTCCGGGGCGAGCGCCGGCTGCTGCTCCACGTACAGGCCCGGTCCCACGTGCCCGTGCGGCAGCGCGCCGCCCGCGGTGAGAGGCAGCGCCCGCTCCACGATGCCCACCCCGGCGGTGAGGACCTGACCCGGGGTCATCCGCTCCTCGCCGAGCACCAGATGGACGTCGACGCCGTTGTCCCCCGGCACCGTCAGTGCCGTCACGAAGCCGTCCGGCGTGCCCGTCACCCCCACCCGGTCCGGCCGGGGGCTCCGGCGGCGCAGACCGCGCAGCGTACGGCCCTGCCAGGGGCCCGCGTCCGGGCGCAGTGGCTGCTCCTCGAAGGGCTGCCGCCAGGTCGTCCGCAGCGCGAGGGCACTGGCCAGCACCATCCGCGCGTCCCGGGTCAGCGTCACCGGCATCCGCTCGACCAGCCCGCCGGTCCGCTCGGCCGCCCAGGCGTCCAGCCGCTCCTGCGCGGTGACCAGGTCGTCGCCGAACACCCCGTACGTCCCCGCCGGGAGCCCGGCCCGCCACTCCTCGCGCAGGGCCAGCCCCTGGTGTGTCCACAGGCCGAGCGCCGCGTCCAGGCCGGACACCGAGGCGAGCGCCGCCAGCAACTCCCGTGCCGCACCTGCCGCCTGGCTGGCGGGCACGCCCAGCGCCCCGGCCAGCTCCGCCCGCGCCGGCCCCGCCGCGCCGTCGGCCAGGAAGGCCAGCAGGGGCCACACCCCGGGCGCGGAGAAGACCGTGCCCTCGGGCAGGGCCTGCGCCCAGCGGGCCGTCAGCCCGTTCACCCGGCGGACGGTCTCGGCGGTCACCTGGCTCACTCGTCGTTCTCCCACGCGTCGTTCACGTACTCGTCGTCCCGGTACTCCGGGTACGGCAGCGGATCCGTCACCCATCCCGCCGCCAGCACCAGCCGCGAGTGCCGGTGCAGCGCGAGGAAGCCGAAGGGGCGGTCGAAGGCGGCGGAGATCCGCGTCGTCACGTACCGCAGCGCAGGCGGCGCGGCGCACCCGATCGCCCCGAACGCCGTGACCGCGGCCGCGCGGAAGCCCAGCGCCCCGAACCGGGCCAGGGCGCTCTGCCCGGCCGAGCCGATGGCGAGCGGGAAGGCGCTGACGCCGGGGAAGTGGCCCTGGCGCGCGTGCGCGTCCCGCGCGGTCGTCAGGCCGAACAACTCGTGCCGCGCCAGCAGATCGTGGTGCGCCGTCACCTCGTACGCCGCCGTCACCACGTCCAGGGTCGGCGGCCGGCGCCACGCGGACCGCTCTTTGACCACCCGCAGGCCCGGGCCCGCTTCCCCGTACGGCAGCCGGGAGCCGGGTACGACGGTGCGCGGGCGGTGCAGCAGGTCCACGCCGGCGGCCAGCGCCCGGCCCGGCGCCATCCCTTCCTCGCCCAGCAGCAGATGGACGTCCAGCGCGTCCGTGCCGAGCACCTTCAGCCGGGTGACCCATCCGTCGGGCGTGTCGGCGACGTCGATCCGGTCCAGTACGGCGCTCGTCCGCCGCAGGCCGAGCCGCTCCACGGCGGCCCAGGGCGCGTACGCCGTCCTCAGCGGCACCTCGTCGAAGGGGCGCAGCCACTGCGTGCGCATCGTCAGCGCCCCGGCCAGCACCAGTTCGGTGTCCTCGGTCACCGGGACCGGCATCCGGCCGATCAGCCCGCCGGTCCGCTCGGCCGCCCAGGTGTCCAGGGCTCGCTGGTCCGCCGGGACGTCCCCGGTGAGCACCCCGTGCGCCTCGGCGGGCAGACCCGCCTCCCATTCCGGGCGCAGCTCCAGTGTCCGCTTGGTCCACAGGCCCTCGGCGGTGTCGACGCCGGGGAAGGCGGCCAGCGCGCCGAGCAACTGCCGTGCCGCACCGGCCGCTTGGTCGGCGGGCATCCCCAGCGCCCCGGCCAGCTCCGTGCGCGCCGGGCCCGTCGCGCCGTCGGCCAGGAAGGCCAGCAGGGGCCAGACACCGGCCGCGGTCAGGACCGTGCCGCCCTGTGTGGTCGCCGCCCACCGCCGGGTGAGCCCGTTCACGGCCCGTACGACGTCCGCGCTCACCCGACTCCCCGTCAGGGTCGTCCCTGTCGTGGTCATTCCGCCCCCGTTCTGTCACCGCCCCGGCCCCGGGAGCACCGTACCGGTGTCGGCCGGCCCTCTGTGGAGGTGTGAGCGCGCCTATACGGGGGAGAAAGTGCCTGGGTAAAGCCCTCCCCCACCCCATGTCATCACATCGAGTGATTCTCTGGCCTTTGCTTGCATGGCACAACCCACGGTTGCCACGCTGTTGCTGTCTGTACAACCTGATGGGAGCGGCCAGTGACTTTCGGTGAGCAGCCGGCCTACCTGCGCGTCGCGGGTGATCTCCGCAAGAAGATCGTCGACGGTTCACTTCCGCCCCACACCCGCCTCCCCTCCCAGGCCCGCATTCGCGAGGAGTACGGCGTCTCGGACACGGTCGCGCTGGAGGCCCGCAAGGTGCTGATGGCCGAGGGGCTGGTGGAGGGCCGCTCCGGCTCGGGGACGTATGTGCGCGAGCGGCCGGTGCCCCGGCGGGTGGCCCGCTCCGGATACCGCCCGGCCGGCGGCGCCACGCCCTTCCGGCAGGAGCAGGCCGACGCCTCGATGCGCGGCACCTGGGAGTCCGGCAGCGAGCAGACCCGGGCCGGGTCCGCCATCGCCGACCGGCTCGCGATCCAGGCGGGCGACCCGGTCATGCGCACCAGGTATCTGTTCCGGGAGGGCGGCGAGCCGATGATGCTCTCCACCTCCTGGGAGCCCCTCGCCGTCACTGGCCGCACCCCCGTGATGCTGCCCGAGGAGGGGCCGCTCGGCGGGATGGGCGTGGTCGAGCGCATGCGCGCCATCGACGTCATCGTGGACAACGTCACCGAGGAGGTCGGCGCCCGCCCCGGCCTCGCCGAGGAGCTGCATGTGCTCGGCGGAGTCCCCGGCCATGTCGTCCTCGTCATCCAGCGCACGTACTACGCCTCCGGCCGCCCCGTGGAGACCGCCGACGTGGTGATCCCGGCGGACCGGTACCGGGTGGCGTACCACCTGCCGGTGAAGTGACGCCCCGGCTGCTCCGGGGCATGTGACGGTGGGTCGGGAGTTCGAGCGTGCGCCCCTTCGAGTGAGGTAGCGCACACCCTGGACGCTCCGGGCGCCCGGATCTCGGGCCGAGCGCCCGCGTCCGGTCCTCGGCCCGCCGCCGCGATCCGGCCGTTTTCCCAGGTGGTCAGGGGTCACTCGGATGTGCCTCCGACGCACGACGGTGGCGTTCACGACGGCGCATTCGCACGCGTGCGCCCCCGGCGTTCTGGCTGGTTGCGTACCTCTTTGTGAAAAGCCGTATTCGCTGCGTAAAGGTTGGGCGTACGCTCGGGCATATGCGGATTGCGGTTTCCTTAGGCGTGGCCCGGTGGGGGGCTGAGACGGGAAGCAGGTGGGGCGGTGCGAGAAGGAACGTCGGGGGCGGTGGGGGCCATGAGTAATGAGGGGACGGTCTCGCTGCCCTGGATCGTGATACGGCAGGACGACAACGGCAATCGCTACCGCGTCGGTCGGTACGCGACCCGGGCCGAGGCGCAGAAGATCGCCGACAGCCTCGACGACCGGGGCCACAAGCAGCTCTACTGGGTCGAGCGCATCGGCCAGAACGGGGACGGCGCGCGCAACTGACGCCCGGAGTCCTCCCGTAGGCTCCGCTGTATGACGTCCAGTACGCCCAGCACACCCACGACACCCGGGACGGGGCGGATCGTGGTGGTCGGAGCCGCCCTGTTCGACGGCGGCCGGCTGCTCGCCGCGCGCCGCAGTGCGCCCGCCGATCTGGCCGGGCGCTGGGAGCTGCCGGGCGGCAAGGTCGAGCCGGGCGAGCGCCCCGAGGACGCCCTGGTGCGCGAGCTGCGCGAGGAACTCGGCGTCGACGCCGAGCCGGTCGAGCGCGTGCCGGGGGAGTGGCCGCTGCGGGAGCCGTACGTCCTGCGCGTGTGGACCGCACGCCTGCGCCCCGGCTCACCCGCGCCCCGGCCCCTCGAGGACCACGACGAGCTGCGCCGGCTGACCCCGGACGAGATCTGGGACGTCCCCTGGCTGGACCAGGACGTCCCCGCCGTCCGCGCGGTCGTTCCGTATCTCACGGCCGGCACGCATTGATGCGGGCGTGAGCCTGCGGCCGGCAGCCCCCGGGCGCCGCGTACGCCGTTCGTGCCACTGTGCGCCCCGTCGCACGGTAATGCTCGCTGGATATCGGGTATGTGCCCATTAACCCCACGAAATCGGACATGGGTGAAGCTCGCTGGCCTGGGAAGTGATCGGCGTGATCGACACCGATGGTGACTGCGCCGAGTGGACGTTTCCCGCGGAACCGGGCGCTGTGCGCACCGCACGGTCCGCGGTCCGCGGTCAGTTGCACGGCTGGGACCTCGACTGTCTGGCCGACCTGGCCGCGCTGCTGGTCAGCGAGTTGGTCACCAACTCGCTGCGGCACGCCACCGGCCCCATCGGCGTACGGCTCGTGCGCCCCGCCGGGCTCGACGGGAGCCGCACGCTGCTGGTGGAGGTCTCCGACCCGCTCCCGGACCTGCCGCACGAGCGCGCCGCTCGCCCTGAGGACGAGGGCGGGCGCGGTCTGCAACTGGTCGCCGGCTCCTCGCGCCGCTGGGGCACCCGGCCCGGCGCGAACGGAAAGACCGTCTGGTTCGAACTGGCGGTGCCGGAGTGACGAACCGGCGGTACCAGGGTGACGCGGGAGCATTCGAGGGGGCACAGGGGTGTACACGCGACGGCGGCTCGTCCAACGTGCGCCCCGGGCGCGCGGTCGGACTCCGGGAGCGTGATTCGACGGCGTGTTCCCTGGTTAGAAGAGTGGAAGTGTTGTCACGGACTGGTCCGAAAAACATCTGGACCATGCTGTGATCGTGAACACCGTGTCGTGCGGCGCCGTAGTGCTGGATACTGCGGGCAGCCGCCCCCGGTGACCGGTGCCGGGCGCGGTGAGCTGGAGGGGACGGTTCGCGTGAGCGAGATACCAGCGAAGGCCACGGAGTCCGAGGACCCGTCGGACAGCGCGAGGGACCAGGCCGCAGAGGCTGCCACCCACGGCGGCGCGGTGCCCGGTGACGCCATGTGGCAGAGCAGTCCGCCCGGTTCGATCTACGACTACATCCGGGTCGCGTCCTTCTCCATCAGTCCCGGCGGCCTGGTCGACCAGTGGAGCCTGCGCGCCGAGCAGCTTTTCGGCATCCCCGCCGCACGCGCCGTCGGCATGGACCCCATAGAGGCCTTCATCGACCCCGACCTGCGCGAGCGCGGCCAGCGCAAGATGGCCGAGATTCTCGACGGGCGCGAGTGGACCGGGGTCGTACCCTTCCGGATGCCGGACGGGCCCGACGGCACGCGCGGTGAGGAGGGGCTGGCCGAGGTCTACGTCATGCCGACCCGGACCGCCGAGGGCGAGAAGGCCGCCGTGTGCATCGTCGTCGACGTCCGCACGCTGCGCAGCATCGAGACCGACCTCGCCGCCTCGCAGGCCATTTTCGGTCAATCCCCGTTCGGATTCCTGCTGATCGACACCGATCTGAGGGTCCGTCGGGCCAACGAGCGGTTCGCCTCCATCTTCGGTGGTTCCCCGGACGACCACCGGGGCCGGGGGGTGCACGACTATCTGGCGCGCGGTGAGGCCGAGCGGGTTTCGGCCACCCTGCGCCGGGTGCTGGAGACCGGCCAGTCCATCACCGACATGCATGTCACGGGCCACGTCCCGGACTCGGACGAGCGCCGGCACTGGTCGGTCAACCTCTACCGCGTGCACGGCGGCAGCGGGCGCCCCATCGGCATCGCCTGGCTCGGCACCGACATCACCGCCCGCCGGGCCGCCGCCCGCGAGGCCGCCGCCGCCCGGCGCAATCTCGCCCTGCTCAACGAGGCCGGGGCGCGCATAGGGAATTCGCTGGACCTGGAGACCACCGCGCGCGAACTGCTCGACGTCGTCGTGCCCGGTTTCTGCGACCTCGCCACCGTCGACCTCTACCAGGGGCTGCTGACCGGCGACGAGACCCCGCCCGGCCGGGCCGACGGCAGCGCCGAACTGCGGCGCGTGGCCGTCGCCAGCGCCGTCTCCGGCGCTCCCCTCGGCGTCAGCGGCGAACCCGTCGAGGTCGGCGCGGTCCACCACTTTCCCTTCAACTCGCCC
Source organism: Streptomyces sp. NPDC020192 (assembly GCF_044388685.1). Taxonomy (NCBI): domain Bacteria; kingdom Bacillati; phylum Actinomycetota; class Actinomycetes; order Kitasatosporales; family Streptomycetaceae; genus Streptomyces; species Streptomyces sp. NPDC020192. The sequence continues at coordinate 7,573 of NZ_JBIRXG010000005.1, forward strand.
TGCGCGGACGCCCTGCGCACCGCCCGGCCGCAGTATGTGCCCGCGGAGGACGGCGGCCTCGTGCAGTCCACGCTGGCCGTGCCGATGGTCGCGCACGACACCGTCGTAGGCCTGGCGCAGTTCGCCCGTACGAAGGGCAGCGAGCCGTTCGGGGACCGGGACCGGGAGCTGGCGGTGGAGCTGGCGGCACGCGCGGCCGTGTGCATCGACAACGCGCGGCTGTACCGCAGGGAGCACGAGCGGGCGCTGATACTGCAACGGTCCCTGCTCCCGCCGGGCGACCCCGAGGCCTCCGGGCTGGACATCGCCTGCCGCTATCTGCCCGGCAACGCGGCGACCGAGGTGGGCGGCGACTGGTTCGACGTGATCGAACTGCCCGGTCACCGTACGGCGTTGGTGGTCGGTGACGTGATGGGGCGGGGGCTCAGGGCGGCGGTCGCGATGGGCGAACTCCGCACAGCCGTGAGGACGTTGGCCCTGCTGGATCTCGAACCGGCGGAAGTCCTCTCGGCGTTGGACGAGATCGCGCGCGGGCTCGGTACGCCGGGCGGGGTGCAGGGGGCGACGCGGACGGCCCGCCAGCCCCGGGACGCCGACCTCTCCGAGGTTTACCTCGCGACCTGCGTGTACGCCGTGTACGACTCCGTCACCAGACGCTGTACGTTCGCCAACGCCGGCCATCTGCCGCCGGTGCTGGTGGAACCCGGTGAACCGGCCCTGATGCTGGACGTGCCGCCCGGCATGCCGCTCGGTGTGGGCGGCGAGCCGTTCGAGGAGGTCGAGGTGGAGCTGCCGGAGGGGGCCTTGCTGGCTCTCTACACGGACGGCCTGGTCGAGTCCCGCGATCATCCGCTGGACGAGGGGCTGCAGGCGTTCGTCGGTGCGCTCAGCGATCCGGCGCGGCAGCTGGAGGATGTCTGCGATCACGTCCTCAACACCCTCGACACCCATCACGGCGAGGACGACATCGCGCTGCTGATGGCGCGGGTGCAGGGGCTGCCGGCCGAGTCCGTGGGCGACTGGACGCTGCCGCGCGAGCCGCGCAGCGTGGGGCGGGCGCGGGAGTATGCCCGGGGGCAGTTGCTGAGCTGGGACCTGGAGCCGCTGGTCGACACGACGGAACTGCTGGTCAGCGAGCTGGTCACCAACGCGTTGCGGTACGGCGAGGGGGAGATCAGGCTACGGCTGCTGCTGGACCGGACGCTGGTGTGCGAGGTCTGGGACTCGGGGCTGGTCCAGCCTCGCCGACGCCGCGCCCGGGACACGGACGAGGGCGGCCGGGGGTTGCAGCTGGTGGGGCTGCTCAGCGCGGCGTGGGGCTCCCGCAGGACGCCTCGCGGCAAGACCGTGTGGTTCGAGTTGCCGTTGCCCGGGGGCGAGACATCCCTCACGGACCCGGCGGAGGCGTTGCTGAGCCTCTTCTGACCTCGCATTGCCCACCCGACTCTGTTGGCTGGGCGGGTCGGGATCGTGCCGGTCGGTCGAGAGGGCGGCGTATCGGCTGGTCCCGGCTGGGGCAAGCAGCGTGGCTGCTGGATGGGATGGGCCTGGGTGGGCGGGTGTCCGTTGGGGTGGGGCTCTACTTGGTTGGCTGAGGCGGTGCGGTCCTGGCCGGGTGGGGCTCGAGTCGGGCGGATGAGAGGGTGTCCGGCTGGTTCGGCTCGGCTCGGGCTGATGGGGAGGCGCCCTGTCGGGCGGGCTCGGTTCGCGTGAAAGCGCTCGGCTTGGTGGGGCTCGGCTTGGGGGAAGGTGTTCGGTCGGGGTGGGGTCGGCTGTTATGGGGGGTTCGGGGAGTGGCGGCGGGACCTTGTTTCTGGGCCTCCGTAGCTTGCCGGGGGGCCGGCGTCGGGGTCTTCTGCCAGGAGGATGCCGCCCAGGACCGCGCCTGCCAGGCCTGGGGCGGCACTGGGGGTGTCCGTGTACGGGGTGCCGTGGGTGCGGACGTCTTGTTCCGCTCGTTCCCGGGCTGCGCGGGCCGCCGTGTCGGCCTCGTCGGCGTGGTCCGCGGACAGGTCGCGTATCGCCTCTGCCAGGCGCGCCCTCGACTCCGGGCCCACTGCGGCCCTGTGTACCGCGATGAACTCCTCCGCCGCGGCCACCGAGCTGCGCGCCACCAGATGTGCCGCCGCGGACACCACCCCCGAGCGCCCGTTCTCCAGCCGCCGTACCGTCCGCGTGATCCGGTGCAGTGCGTCCAGCGGGTCGTACGGGCCCGTCGTCCGCTCCTCCCGTACGGCCGCCAGCACGGTGTCCGCGTGGGTCAGCCGGGCGTGCAGCTCACCCCGGGTCAGGGCCCGTCCCCCGCGCCGGGCCGCCGCCAGTTCCGCCTCCGCGCCGGTCAGCGTGGCCGGCAGCAGGTCGGCCGCCTGCCGCAGGTCCGTCGCGAGACGCTCCACCCCGCCGATCAGGATCTCCGCCTGGGACACCGCGCCCTCGGCGGCGCGCAGGTGCCGGGCGGCCCGTTCGCCGTCGTCCCGGTCGGCGGTCTGGCGGGCCTCGTTGAGCCGGGCGGTGGCGAACACCAGCCGGTCCTTGGCCTGTTCGACGTACCCGGTGACCGGCCAGAGCACCGAGGGCGCGTACCGCTCGTGCAGTGCGGTCAGGGTGTCCTGCGCGGTCAGCGTCCGCCCGGTCAGCTCGCGGAAGCGTCCCTCGGCTGTCTCCAGGGCCTCGCCCAGCCCCGGCCCCTCCAGGTCCCGCAGCAGGTCCAGTTCCGCCGCCCCCGAGTCCAGCCGCCGCCCGGCCTCCGCGCACCGGCCGATCACCCCCACCAGCGCCTGCCGCCGGGCCACCGGGTCCTGCGGTATCCCCTGTTCGTAGCGCCGCCATATCGCGCACGCGGCCGACAGCTCGGTCTCGGCGGCCCGCAGGGCGTGTGCGAAGACCTCGGTGTCCGGCCCGCCGAACCGCCGCTGGACGAAGGAGAGTTCCTCCCGGCTCGTACGGACACAGTCGTCCGCCGTCACCAGCGCGGTACGGGCCTGGCGTTCGGTGTCGGCCGCAGTGGGGGCCGGCGGGGCGGCGGAGACGGTCCCCGGGGTCGTACGGGTACGGGCGCGGCGGGTGCGGCGCAGATAGCCGTAACCGGCCAGCACCAGCGCCGCGACCCCGGCGAGGAGGGGCAGCACGAGGTCGGCGGTGGACGTGCCGCCCTGCTGGGGCGCGGCGGCGCTCACGACCGTCCCGGCGGGCGCCGCGGGAACCGGATCTTCGGCCACGACCGTCCTCACCGACAACACCAGCCACCCGACCCCGACCACGGCACCCAGCACGGCATGCGCCACCCGCACCCGTATGTGCGCCTTGGCGCGCCGGGGTCGGCCCCGGATCAGGGAGGACGTCACATTTCGGAGCGTATGGGCAGGTAGGCCCATCCGCGAGCGGGGCGGATACGGGCGGGGGACAAGGGAAGAGGGGGCAGGAATTGGACAACGGAACGACCGACGGGCGCATGGAACGGGAGCCGGAGGCCGCGCCCACGGGCCGTGCGTCGGAGGCGGACACCGACACGGCAGCTGCGGGCCGTGCGTCGGAGGCGGACACGGATGCGGCAGCTGCGGGCCGTGCGTCGGAGGCGGACACCGACACGGCAGCTGCGGGCCGAGCGCCGGAGGCGGACGCTTCCGGGAAGAAGTCCCTCCGCCGTCGCCTCCTTCGCTACTCCCTCGCCCTCCTCGCCCTCCTGCTCGTCCCCCTCCTCACCGCCGAGACCGCCCTGCGCGTCAACTACACCGGCACCCCCAAGCCCGGCACCACGACCCGCCACCAGGACGCCATCTGGCTGGGCCACGCCTGGGTCGACGGCCGTAAGACCGACCAGGACGTGCGGGAACTCGCCCAGCGGCTGAAGCGCACCGGCATCCGGGACCTGTACGTCCACTCCGGCCCGCTGGAGCACGACGGCACCCTGCCCGCCTCGGCGTATCCGAGGGCCCGTTGGCTGATCGCGGCCGTGCACCGGGAGCTGCCCGGCGTCCGCGTCCAGGCCTGGCTCGGCGACGAGCTGGCCACCGAGAGCCCTGACGGGCTGCGGCTGGAGCGTGCCGCCACCCGGGCCGCGATCCTCGACTCCACCCGCCGTGTCCTCGCCACCGGCTACGACGGTGTGCACTTCGACCTGGAGCCGCTGCACTCCGGCGACCGCCACTACCTCTCCCTGCTGGACGGCCTGCGCGCCCTCACCCGCGACCGGCACGCGCTGCTGTCCGTCGCCGCCCACCAGATCGACCCGCTGCCCGCCTTCCACTCCTTCTGGGGCACGACCACCGGTCACCCCAAGTGGTGGTCGCAGGCCTACTTCGGGCAGGTGGCCCGGCGGGTGGACCAGATCGCCGTCATGTCGTACGACACCATGCAGCCGTTGCCGAGCCTGTACGGCGGCTATGTGGCCCAGCAGACGAGCCTCGCCCTGGAGGTCACCCCGGACACCACCGACCTGCTCATGGGCCTGCCGTTCTACCACGAGAACCGTTTCGGCCACTGGGCCCACGCGGAGACCGTCCCGGCCGCCGTACGGGGTGTCCGGCTCGGCCTGTCCCGCACCGACGCCGACCGGGTCCGCTTCGGTGTCGCCCTGTACGTGGACTTCGCGGCGACGGAGGCCGACTGGCGGGCCTACCAGGAAAACTGGGTTCGGTGAGCGGGGCTCCTGGGGAAGACTGGGGCCGGTGACCGAGACACGACAGCCGCTGACCGTCGCCGACCTCACCCCTCTCGCCCGTGCCGCCCTCGGCCCGCACCGCACGCCGACCGCCGTCACCCAGCTGCGCGGCGGCAGCAAGAAGGGCGTCTACCGGCTCGCCCTCGACGACGGCACGACCGCGATCGCGTACGTCTGGTCCCCCGAGGAGAGCTACTGGGACCGGCCCGACACCGACATCCGCGACACCTTCTCGCACGCCTCCGGCCTCGGCCTCTTCCTGTCGGCCCACCACCGGCTCACCGAACTCGGCGTGCGCACCCCGCGCCTGTACCTGGCCGACGAGGACGCCGTACACCTGCCCGCGCACGCGGCGCTCGTCGAGGACATCCCGGGCGGCAGCCTGGAGGAGCTGTTGCGCCGCGACCCGGCGGCCGCCCGGGCACCCCTGGCGGGGCTGGCGGAGGCTCTCGCGGTGCTGCGGGAGTGCACGGCCACCGGGCACGGCAAGGCCGTCCTGGTCGAGGAGGGCGGGATGCCGTTCGGCGACTCCTGCGAGCAGGTCGTGGCGGACCGGGCGGTGACGGACATCGCGGAGATCGCCGAGCGGGATTCCCGGGCGCGCGTGGCACGGCAGGCGCTGTCGGCGCGGGTCCGGGAACTCCGGGCCGCCGTCGAGCCGCGCCGGCACACCTCCCTCGTGCACGGTGAACTCGGCCCCGACCACGTCCTGGTCACCCCGGACGGCACTCCCGCGCTCATCGACATCGAGGGCCTCATCTACTTCGACGCCGAGTGGGAGCACGTCTTCCTGCGGCTCCGCTTCGGTTCGCACTACGACGCCCTGCGCGTTGAAGACCTGGACCCGGCCCGCATGGAGCTGTACCGGCTCGCGCTGCACCTCAACCTCGTCGCCGGGCCGTTGCGCCTGCTCGACGGGGACTTCCCCTTTACGGAATCCATGCGTGAGATCGCGGAGCACAATCTGGCGCGGGCGCTGGAGCTGGTGACACCCTGATCATCATGCACATGCTCGTGGCGGTGGCGGGTGCCATCGCCTTCGGTCTGGCCGGGCTGGGCCTGCAGACGCCGGCCCAGCGGCCCGGCCGCGGTACTACGACGACGAACGCCTCCTGATCTTCGAGCCCAGCCACACCAGCGGGTCGTACTTGCGGTCGACCGCGCGCTCCTTCAGCGGGATCAGGGCGTTGTCGGTGATGTGGATGCCCTCCGGGCAGACCTCGGTGCAGCACTTGGTGATGTTGCAGTAGCCGAGGCCGTGTTCGTCCTGGGCGGTGGTCTTGCGGTCCAGGCCGGTCTCGGCGGCCGCGTCCAGCGGGTGCATGTCGAGTTCGGCGATCCGCATCAGGAAACGCGGCCCGGCGAACGCCGTCTTGTTCTCCTCGTGGTCGCGCACCACATGGCAGGTGTCCTGGCACAGGAAGCACTCGATGCACTTGCGGAACTCCTGCGAGCGGTCCACGTCCTCCTGCATCATCCGGTACTCACCGGGGCCCACACCGGCGGGCGGCACGAAGGCCGGGACCTCCCTGGCCTTCTGGTAGTTGAAGCCGACGTCCGTCACCAGGTCGCGGATCACCGGGAAGGCGCGGAGGGGGGTGACCGTGATCGTCTCCGACCGCTCGAAGACCGACATGCGGGTCATGCACATCAGGCGCGGGCGGCCGTTGATCTCCGCCGAGCACGAACCGCACTTGCCCGCCTTGCAGTTCCAGCGTACGGCCAGGTCGGGGGCCTGGGTGGCCTGGAGGCGGTGGATGATGTCGAGGACCACCTCGCCGTCGTTCACCTCGACGGTGAAGTCCGTGAGGCCGCCGCCCTCGACGTCACCCCGCCACACCTTGAAGCGGGCCTCGTAGCTGCTCACTCGTACAGCTCCTCTTCGGCGAGGTACTTGACCAGCTCCTCCTTCTCGAAGAGGGCGAGCAGGTCCGGGCGGATGGGATCGGTGGTCTCGCGGGTCAGCCGGATCTGGCCCCGGGTGGGGTCCGTCGCCGCCAGGCCGCCGGTGGGGTCGGCCAGGGCGCAGAGCAGGTTCACGCTGCGCCAGGAGCGCGCCATCGTCGGATGGTCCTCGCGGGTGTGCCCGCCGCGCGACTCGGTGCGCTCCAGCGCCGCCCGGGCCACGCACTCGCTGACCAGCAGCATGTTCCTGAGGTCCAGGGCGAGATGCCAGCCCGGGTTGAACTGGCGGTGGCCCTCCACCCCGGCCCGGCGCGCCCGTACCCGCAGCTCGGCGAGCTTCTCCAGGGCCTGCTCCATCTCGCCCTCGCGGCGGATGATGCCGACCAGGTCGTTCATGGTCTGCTGGAGTTCCTGGTGCAGGGTGTACGGGTTCTCCGGCGGGCCCGCCTCGCCTTCCCGGTCCGCCTCCGCGGAGAAGGGGCGCAGGGCTTCCGCGGACGCCGCGTCGACCTGGACGTCGGAGACCTCGGGGCGTTCGGTCACGCCCGCCGCGTGCTCGGCCGCGTGCCAGCCCGCCCGGCGTCCGAAGACCAGCAGGTCGGATAGCGAGTTGCCGCCGAGCCGGTTGGAGCCGTGCATGCCGCCGGCCACCTCACCGGCCGCGAACAGCCCCGGTACCCCGCGTGCCGCCGCCGAGTCCGAGTCGACCGCGATGCCGCCCATCACGTAGTGACAGGTCGGGCCGACCTCCATCGCCTCGGCCGTGATGTCGACGTCCGCCAGCTCCTTGAACTGGTGGTACATGGAGGGCAGCCGGCGGCGGATGACCTCGGCGGGCATGCGCGTGGAGACGTCGAGGAAGACCCCGCCGTGCGGGGAGCCCCGGCCCGCCTTCACCTCGGCGTTGATCGCGCGGGCCACCTCGTCACGGGGGAGCAGCTCGGGCGGGCGCCGGTTGTTCTCCGGGTCCTCGTACCACCGGTCGGCCTCCTCCTCCGACTCGGCGTACTTCTCCTTGAAGACGTCCGGGATGTAGTCGAACATGAACCGCTTGCCCTCGGAGTTCCTGAGCACCCCGCCGTCGCCGCGCACCGACTCGGTGACGAGGATGCCCTTCACCGACGGCGGCCAGACCATGCCGGTCGGGTGGAACTGCACGAACTCCATGTTCAGCAGGGGCGCCCCGGCGAGCAGGGCGAGGGCGTGCCCGTCGCCCGTGTACTCCCACGAGTTCGACGTCACCTTGAAGGACTTGCCGATGCCGCCGGTCGCGATCACGACCGCGGGGGCCTCCAGGACGAAGAAACGGCCGGACTCACGGTCGTACGCGAAGACCCCGGAGACACGGTCCCCGTCTTTCAGGATCCTGGTGACCGTGCACTCCTGGAAGACCTTCAGCCGGGACTCGTAGTCCCCGGTCTCCTTGAAGTCCTCCTGTTGCAGGGCGACGATCTTCTGCTGGAGCGTGCGGATCAGCTCCAGGCCCGTACGGTCGCCGACGTGGGCGAGGCGCGGGTACTCGTGGCCGCCGAAGTTGCGCTGCGAGATCTTCCCGTCCTTCGTGCGGTCGAACAGCGCGCCCCAGGTCTCCAGCTCCCACACCCGGTCCGGGGCCTCCTGCGCGTGCAGCTCGGCCATCCGCCACTGGTTCAGGAACTTGCCGCCGCGCATGGTGTCGCGGAAGTGGACCTGCCAGTTGTCGTGCTCGTTGACGTTGGCCATGGCCGCCGCGATGCCGCCCTCGGCCATCACCGTGTGCGCCTTGCCGAACAGCGACTTGCAGATCACCGCCGTACGGGCGCCCCGCTCGCGCGCCTCGATCGCGGCCCGCAGCCCGGCGCCGCCGGCACCGACCACGACGACGTCCCACTCCTGCCGGTCCACCACGGACATCAGTTCAGTCCCTCACTGGAGTCTCTAGAAGAAGCGCGGGTCGGCGAAGACCCCGGACGCGACCAGATAGACGTAGAAGTCGGCGAGCCACACGCTGAACAGCGACGCCCACGCCAGCTGCATGTGCCGGGCGTTGAGCCGGCCGACGTACTGCCACGCCCGATAGCGCACCGGGTGCTTGGAGAAGTGTTTGAGCTTGCCGCCGACGATGTGCCGGCACGAGTGGCAGGAGATCGTGTACGCCCAGATCAGCACGATGTTGACCAGGAAGACCAGGGTGCCGAGGCCCATGTGGCCCCAGCGGTAGTGGGTGTCCCGGAAGGCCAGCACGGTGTCGTAGGTCAGCACGCCGGCGACCAGTACGGCGGCGTAGAAGAAGTACCGGTGGACGTTCTGCAGGATCAGCGGGAAGCGGGTCTCGCCGGTGTACTTCCGGTGCGGCTCGGCGACGGCGCAGGCGGGCGGGGACGCCCAGAAGCTGCGGTAGTACGCCTTGCGGTAGTAGTAGCAGGTCAGCCGGAAGCCGAGCGGGAAGATCAGGATGATGACGGCGGGGGACAGGCCCCACCAGCTGCCGAAGATGTCGGCGTTCGGGCCCGCGTGCATGGTCCGGCAGTTCTGCGCCAGACAGGGCGAGTAGAACGGCGAGACGTACGGCGCCGCGTAGTAGTCCGCGTTCGCGAAGCCCCGCCAGGCGGAGTAGACGACGAAGGCGAACAGACCGGCCGCGGTGGCGGCGGGCGCCAGCCACCAGCGGTCGGTCCGCAGATGCGGAGCGGCGATCGCGGCGCGCGTACCGGTTCGTACGCCGCCGCTGTTCTGTTGGGGTTGTTCGGTGCCAGTAGCCAAGGCGGGGCTCCGCTTCTATGGCTCAGGGGTCAGGGTGCGTGCCGGTCGCGGGCGCCCAGGCCTTCGTCGTCCGTGTCCGTCCACAGGCTGAAGTCGTACGGCTTGTCGGAGATGGTGACGAGGTCGGGCCGGCGGGGCTCGGCCGTGGTGTTGGCCGCGTCCCGCAGCAGCGCCACGCTTTCGCGCAGATGGTCGGCGTCCGTACGGACCCGGCGCATCTCGAGGCCGCCGCTGCCGAGTTCGTGCTCCAGGCGCCCCAGCGACCGGTTGAGCTCGTCGAGGGAGCGCTGGACCGAGGTGATGTCGTCGTGCACGGACATGGTGTGCCCTCACTTCCGCGGGTCCGGCGGGCCTTGGGCGGCTACGTTCATGCGCCTTGGAGTGTTGCGCGCCACACCTGCCGATGTGAAGGCATGTGCAGCGATTGGCGGAGGCGTACGGATGCATCTTCCGGTGGGGTTGCGCCGCACGGGTGGGGTTACCGCCCGTCGTCGCCGTGTCGCCCGATGTGGCCGGATCCTTTCCTCTTCAGTGGGCCGCATAGATCTGATCAGCTCCATATACCGCCAAAAGTGATCATAACGCTCGCGGCTTCCCGGAGGTAGCAGAGATGTCCCACGACGGCGTCGTCAGCCCGCGCGCGGTCGCACGTGCGGTCGCCTTTCTTGCCGCGGGCGCGCTCGCGGTGCCGTTTCTCGCCGGGTGCGGCTCCGACGAAGAGGTGAGCAAGCCGCTCGCCGGGCAGGACATCGCACCGGCCGGCCGGGATCTCGTCGCCGACGGGGGCACGCTGAAGTGGGCCGTCGACGCGGTCCCCGAGACCCTGAACACCTTCCAGGCCGACGCGGACGCCGGCACCACCCGGATCGCCCAGGCCGTGCTGCCGTCGATGTTCCGGCTGGACGCCACCGGCCGGCCGGTGCCCAACTCCGCCTATCTGGAGTCGGCCAAGGTCATCGAGACCGAGCCGCGCCAGGTCGTGCTGTACAAGCTGAACCAGCAGGCCGTGTGGAGCGACGGCCGGGAGATCGGCGCCGCCGACTTCGTCGCCCAGTGGCGGGCCCTGTCCGGCAAGGACAGCGCCTACTGGACCGCCCGCAACGCCGGCTACGACCGCATCGAGAGGATCGAGCGCGGCGCCAGCGACCTCCAGGTCCGGGTCACCTTCTCCCGCCCCTACGCCGACTGGAAGTCGCTGTTCTCGCCGCTGTACCCGAAGGAGGTCATGGGCACCCCGGACGCCTTCAACGACGGCGCCCGGCGCAAGCTCCAGGTCACCGCCGGACCCTTCAAGGTCGACAAGGTCGACACCGCCCAGAAGGACGTCGTCCTCACCCGCAACCCGCGCTGGTGGGGCCGGCCCGCCAAGCTGTCCCAGATCGAGCTGCACGCCGTACCCCGCGACAAGCGGGCCGCCGCGCTCGCCGACGGCAGCGTGGACCTCGCCGACGTCGACCCCGCCGAGGCCCAGCGGATCGGGCTCGCCGCGCACGGCACCGCGAACCCGCTGCAGGGCTCCGGCAAGACCTCCGCGAAGAAGCTGCGCTCCTGGGCGCTGGCGCACGGCTTCGACTCCGACGAGGCCGATGCCGACAAGCAGGAGCTGCGCAGGACCATCGCCGCGTACCTGGACGAGCAGCAGGCGCTGCGCGCCTTCGGCGTCCGCAGGTCGCTCGAGCCCGCCTACACCCAGCTCGCCCTCAACGGCTCCGAGGGCCCCCTCGCCGACGAGCGGGTCCGCCGGGCCGTGGCCCGTGCCCTGGACCGCAAGGAACTGGCCAAGCTGGTGCTCACCCCGCTGGGCCTGCCCGCGGTCCCGGTCGGCAGCCATCTCGCGCTGTCCGGGCAGGACGACTACGCCGACAGCAGCGGTGCGCTCGGCGCGATGGACACCAAGGAGGCGGCGGCGCTGCTCGCCGACGCCGGCTGGGTGCCCGGGGGCCCGGTCAAGGAGGAGAAGAAGGGCGGCAAGGCGGCCGGCGCCGAGAGTGACAAGAAAGACAAGAGCGACAAGGAAACACCGTCCGACGGGGGCAAGGACGGGCAGTACGTCGTCGGCGAGGACGACAAGAGCGGCGAGGACAACAAGAGCGGCGACCGGGGCGAGGGCGGCGACCGGCACCTCGCGCAGGAGGGCAAGCACGGGGGAGCGGCCGGGGCGTACGCCCCCAAGGGCACGGCCGCCCCGGCCGGCGCCCCGGCCGGACCGCTCGCCAAGGACGGCAAGCCGCTCGCACTGCGCTTCGTGCTCCCCTCCGGGCCGGGCTCGGAGACGCTGAGCACGGTCGCCGAGCGGATCTCCGCCATGCTGGAGCGGGTCGGCATCCGGACGACGATCAGCAAGGTCCCGGACGAGAGCTACTTCAAGGACCACATCGCCTCCGGCGACTACGACCTCGCGCTGTACTCGTGGCCGTCGTCGGCGTTCCCGGCGACGGACGCCCGGCCGATCTACGCCAAGCCGGTGCCGGCCGCCGACGGCTCGGTGAACGTCGAGCAGAACTACACCCGGGTCGGCACGGACCAGGTGGACCAGCTCTTCGACCAGGCCGCGGGGACCCTGGACGAGGGCGAGGCGCGGGACCTGATCAGGAAGGCGGACTCCAGGATCTGGGCGGCTGCCGGATCGATTCCGCTGTACCAGCGGCCCCAGCTGGTGGGGGCGCGCAGGGATCTCGTGAACGCGGGCGCCTTCGGTTTCCAGACCCCGTTCTACGAGGACATGGGCTTCCTGAAGAAGGGTGCGAAGGTCTCGCCCAGTCCCAGCAAATGAGCTGCTCGGAGATCATCACACGGCCCTGAGGAGGCCGACTCCCTCGGGGCCACGTACCATGGGGTGAGGCCGTGGCGTGTCAAGCCCGGCAGGGCCCGCGTAACGCAGACGTACGCGCAGGCTTTCCTCACACTCCGGGAGTACGGCAACCTATGGCCACGCGCCACGACATCCGCAACGTCGCCATCGTCGCCCACGTCGACCACGGCAAGACCACCATCGTCGACGGCATGCTGAAGCAGGCCGGCGCGTTCGCCGCCCACCAGCTCGACCAGGTCGACGACCGGGTCATGGACTCGAACGACCTGGAGCGTGAGAAGGGCATCACGATCCTCGCCAAGAACACGGCGGTGAAGTACCACCCCAAGGACGGTGGGGAGCCCATCACCATCAACATCATCGACACCCCCGGCCACGCCGACTTCGGCGGCGAGGTCGAGCGCGGTCTGTCGATGGTGGACGGCGTCGTGCTGCTGGTGGACGCCTCCGAGGGTCCGCTGCCGCAGACCCGGTTCGTGCTGCGCAAGGCGCTCCAGCAGCGCCTGCCCGTCATCCTGTGCATCAACAAGACGGACCGCCCGGACTCGCGGATCGACGAGGTCGTCAACGAGACCTACGACCTCTTCCTCGACCTGGACGCGGACGAGGACCAGATCGAGTTCCCGATCGTCTACGCCTGCGGCCGTGACGGCGTCGCCTCGCTGACCAAGCCGGAGGACGGCACGGTTCCGGCCGACAGCGACAGCCTGGAGCCGTTCTTCTCCACGATCCTGGAGCACATCCCGGCCCCGACCTACGACGAGGCCGCTCCGCTCCAGGCCCACGTCACCAACCTCGACGCCGACAACTTCCTCGGCCGTATCGCGCTGCTCCGCGTCGAGCAGGGCGAGCTGCGCAAGGGCCAGACGGTCGCCTGGATCAAGCGCGACGGGTCCATCAGCAACGTCCGCATCACCGAACTGATGATGACCGAGGCGCTCACCCGCAAGCCGGCCGAGAAGGCCGGACCGGGCGACATCTGCGCGGTCGCCGGCATCCCGGAGATCATGATCGGCGAGACGCTCGCCGACACCGAGAACCCGATCCCGCTCCCGTTGATCACGGTGGACGAGCCGGCGATCTCCATGGTCATCGGCACCAACACCTCGCCGCTGGTCGGCCGCGGCGGCACCGGCAAGGGCGCCGACGCGAAGGCGGCCGTGAAGGACCGCAAGGTCACCGCCCGCCAGGTGAAGGACCGCCTGGACCGCGAGCTGATCGGTAACGTCTCGCTCCGCGTCCTGGAGACCGAGCGTCCCGACGCCTGGGAGGTCCAGGGCCGTGGTGAGCTGGCGCTCGCCATCCTGGTCGAGCAGATGCGCCGCGAGGGCTACGAGCTGACCGTCGGCAAGCCGCAGGTCGTCACCAAGGACGTCGACGGCAAGACGTACGAGCCTGTCGAGCGCATGACGATCGACGTGCCCGAGGAGCACATGGGTGCCGTCACCCAGCTCATGGGCGTCCGCAAGGGCCGGATGGACAACATGTCCAACCACGGCTCCGGCTGGGTGCGCATGGAGTTCGTGGTGCCCTCCCGCGGTCTGATCGGCTTCCGCACCGAGTTCCTGACCCAGACCCGCGGCACGGGCATCGGCCACTCCATCCACGAGGGCTTCGAGCCGTGGTTCGGCCCCCTGCAGACCCGTAACAACGGCTCCCTGGTCGCCGACCGCTCCGGTGCGGTCACCGCGTTCGCGATGACGAACCTCCAGGAGCGCGGCGTGCTCTTCACGGAGCCGGGCACCGAGGTGTACGAGGGCATGATCGTCGGTGAGAACTCGCGCTCCGACGACATGGACGTGAACATCACCAAGGAGAAGAAGCTCACGAACATGCGGTCCTCGTCGGCCGACTCGTTCGAGGCCATCGTCCCGCCGCGCAAGCTGTCGCTGGAGCAGTCGCTGGAGTTCTGCCGTGACGACGAGTGCGTCGAGGTGACCCCGGAGGCCGTCCGCATCCGCAAGGTGAACCTCGACCAGCGGGAGCGAGCCCGCGCCGCGAGCCGCGCCAAGCACGGCTGATCCGAGCCGAGTTGAGCCCGGGTGCCCCCATGGTGGGGTGCCCGGGCTTTTTGCAACCCTTTTTCGGGAGCTGTACAGATACAGCCGCGATCCGTGACTGAATCGAGATCTGCGGGTAGTGGTCGGTAGTCGACCGATGGCAGATAGTTACTCGCGTAGCGCTCAGGTCAGTGGGTCTCGCGCTGTGGGGGAACCGTGACAAGTCTTGTGGTTACGGAGAACGACGCCGTCAAGCTCGAGGGCCGGTCACCCGGCCGGCTGATGTGGCTGCGCTTCAAGCGCGACCGCACGGGCGTGATCTCGGCCTACGTCGTGGGCTTCTTCTTCCTGATCGGCCTGCTCGCCCCCCTGATCTCCAAGCTGTACGGCAAGAACCCGTACACGGTGTACGCGGACGAACGCCCGGAACTCTTCGACAGCGCCGGCGTACCGGTGAAGCCCAACGGCGGGATCAGCGGCGAGTTCTGGTTCGGCCTCGAACCCGGCAACGGCTACGACGTCTTCACCAAGCTGATCTACGGCATCCGCACCTCGCTGATGATCTCGGTCGCGGTCACCCTCGCCGTCGTTGTCACCGGCATCCTGCTCGGGGTCGCGGCCGGGTATCTCGGCGGCAGGGCCGACTACGTCATCGGCCGGGTCATCGACTTCCTGCTCGCCTTCCCGGCCCAGCTGTTCTTCATCGCCAGCATGCCGGTCGTGGTCTCCCTGTTCGTCAGCCCCCGTGACGAGACCCCCACCTACGTGCGGGTGATCGCCCTGATCCTGGTCCAGTGGTTCCTGGGCTGGATGGGCCTCGGCCGCATCCTGCGCGGCACCGCGCTCGCCCTGCGCGAACGGGAGTTCATCGAGGCGGCCAAGGTCAGCGGTGCCTCGCCGTGGCGGATCATCCGCAAGGAGATCCTGCCGAACATCGTCACCCCGCTGCTGGTGCAGGCGACGTATCTGCTGCCCAACTTCGTGACCGCCGAGGCGGGTCTGTCCTACCTCGGCGTGGGCATCGTCGAACCGACGCCGGACTGGGGGCAGATGTTCGCCAAGGCGTCCACCCAACTGGTGATGGAGAACGACATCACCTACATGTTCTTCCCCGGCGTCTCGATGATCATCTTCGTCGTCGCGTTCAACCTGCTCGGGGACTCGGTCAGGGACGCCTTCGATCCCAGGACCGCGCGCTGACCCAGCACGTCGACCACACGGAACGTCACTTTCACAGGATGGGTGGGAATGTCGTGATGAGTAGGGGCGGACGCCACGCATACGGCGCACTCTCCGTGCTCGCGGCCGGGGCTCTCGTGCTCACCGGTTGCAGCAAGGGCGGCAGCGACAGCGGCACGAACGACAAGAAGGACCAGCAGGACGCCAGACACCAGCAGGCGTCCATCAAGTTCGGCAACGCGGCCGACTCGACCGGGCCCGCGGCCCCCGTGCCCGGCGCCAAGTCCGGCGGCACCATGGAGGTGCTCCAGCGCGACTCCTACGCCCACCTCGACCCGGCCCAGATCTACGTCGCCGACCAGCAGTCGCTCGCCCAGCTGATCCACAGAGGCCTCACCGGTTACAAGGCCACGAGCGACGACGGCCACCAGCACGAGGTCGTCGGCGATCTCGCCACCGACTCCGGCACCACGTCCGACGGCGGCAAGACCTGGAAGTACACGCTCAAGGACGGCATCAGGTTCGCCGACGGCACCCCGATCACCTCCGCGGACGTCCGCCAGACCGTCGAGCGGCTCTTCGCGCCCTTCATCACCCAGGGCCCCAGCTACCTCCAGCAGTGGCTGGCCGACACCTCCGGCGCCGGCTACCGCAAGCTGCTCCCGGACGGCCCCTACAAGGGCAGGCACCTGCCGAACAGCGTCCTCGAGACGCCGGACGCGAAGACCATCGTCTTCCACTTCCAAAAGCCCCACCCGGACCTGCCGTACACCCTGGCCCTGGCGGGCTACTCCGTCGTCTCCGCCAAGGGCGACACCAAGGAGAAGTACGACAAGAACCCGGTCACGACCGGCCCGTACAAGATCCAGTCGTTCAAGTCCGGCAAGTCGATGGTGCTGGTCAGGAACCCCGGCTGGGACCCGAAGACGGACCCGATCCGGCACCAGTACGTGGACCGGTTCAGCATCACGTTCAACCAGCAGTTCGAGACGTCCACCAAGGCGCTGCTCGCCGACAGCGGGCCCGACCAGGCCGGGGTCAGCTTCAACAACCAGATCGACGCGGGCAACCTCTCCCGGGTCCTGAGCGATCCCCGGCTCAAGGCCCGGACGGTCTCCGGCTACCAGGGGTACGTCGGCCAGATGAACATCAACCTGAGCAAGCCCGAGATGAAGGACATCCGGGTCCGCCGGGCCATCGCGTACGCCCTGCCGGTCTCGCCCTTCGCGCGGGCCTACGGCGGCAGCGACGCCATGGAGATCCCGGGCGGCCTGCTCTCCCCGACCGTCTCCGGCTACGACCCCTCCTTCGACCCGTTCGGCAAGAAGAAGAACCCCGGCGGCGACCCGGACAAGGCCAGGAAGCTGCTCCAGCAGGCCGGCAAGCTCAACATGAAGCTGACCTTCGGCTACATCAACAGCAACGAGGGCCAGCAGTACTCCACCGCCATGGCGGCGGGCCTGAAGAAGGCCGGCTTCGACGTCCAGCGCCAGGAGATCCCGTCCGAGACCTACTACGACCAGGTCTCCAAGCTGAACAACACCTACGACATCTTCAACACCGCGTGGTCCGCCGACTGGCCGTCCGCCTCCACGGTGCTCCCGCCGCTGTACGACGGCCGGCAGATCGCCGACGGCGCGTCGAACTACTCGCAGGTCAACGACCCGCACGTGAACGGCGAGATCGACCGGATCAGCCAGATCACCGACCCGGTCAAGGCCGCGGCCGAGTGGGAGAAGCTCGACAAGTACCTGCTCACCAAGGTCGTCAACGAGGTCCCGACCGGGTACTACAAGCAGGCCCAGATCGCCGGCTCCAAGGTCGGCGGCCTCGTCTACGACGACGTGCTCAGCGACATCGACCCGCGCCGTCTCTACATCAAGTAACCGTCCAGGCCGCCGACGTCGGAGAGCTGCCCTGCCATGCTGCGCTTCCTCGTGCGCCGGATCATCGGCGCCGTCGTCATCCTGTTCCTGCTGAGCATCGTCACCTTCGTGCTGTTCTTCGGGGTGCCCCGGGACCCGGCACTGCTGATGTGCGGCAAGACCTGCAACCCGGACAGCATCGCGAACATCCACCATGTGCTCGGCCTCGACAAGCCCCTCACCGAGCAGTACGGGATCTTCCTGCACAACCTCGTCCTGGGCAGCGGCCGGTTCGCCCAGGGGCCCTGCCCCGCCCCTTGCTTCGGGTACTCGTACCACACCAACGAGCAGGTCTGGGGCACCCTGATGGACCGGCTGCCCACCACCGTCTCGCTCACCCTGGGCGCGGCCGTGTGCTTCCTGGTGGTCGGCCTCGGCACCGGGCTGCTCGCCGCCTGGCGGCGCGGCACGCTGATCGACAAGACCGCGACCGCGGGCGCCATGGTCGTCAGCTCGCTGCAGGTCTACTTCCTCGGCCCGCTGGCCCTCGCGGTCCTCGTCTACCAGACCCACTGGTTCGACAAGCCCGCCTACAACGCGATCAGCCAGAACCCCGTCAGCTGGTTCAGCGGCCTGATCATCCCCTGGGTGGTGCTGTCCACGATCTTCGCCGCGCAGTACACCCGTATGGCCCGGTCCTCGATGATCGAACAGCTCCAGGAGGAACACGTCCGCACCGCCCGGGCCAAGGGCATGTCCCGCGCCTACGTCTTCTTCCGCTACGCCTGGCGCGGCTCGCTGATCCCGATCGTCACCATCTTCGGCATCGACCTCGGCTCGCTGTTCGGCGGCGCCATCATCACCGAGTACACCTTCGGTCTGCCCGGCCTCGGCAACCTCGCCGTCCAGGCCGTCTTCTTCAGCGACCTGCCGCTGCTGCTCGGCGTGATGCTCTTCTCCGCCAGCGTGATCCTGCTGTTCAACAGCATCGTCGACGCCACGTACGCCGTCATCGACCCGCGCGTGCGGCTGTCCTGAGGAGAGACACATGAGCATCCCCCTTCTCTCCGTGCGGGACCTGCACGTCAGCTTCAGGACCGAGGACGGCGTCGTACGGGCCGTGGACGGGCTCTCCTTCGACCTGGAGCGGGGCAGGACGCTCGGCATCGTGGGGGAGTCCGGCTCCGGCAAGTCGGTGACCAACCTGACCGTCCTCGGCCTGCACAACCCGATGTTCACCACGGTCGAGGGCGAGATCCTGCTGGACGGGCGGGAGTTGACGACGGCCCGCGAGTCGGAGCTGGAGAAGCTGCGCGGCAACAAGGCCGCCATGATCTTCCAGGACCCGCTCACCGCGCTGTCCCCGTACTACACGGTGGGCCGCCAGATCGCCGAGCCGTTCATGAAGCACACGGGTGCCTCGAAGAAGGCGGCGTGGGACCGGGCGGTGGAGATGCTCGGCAAGGTGGGCATCCCGAATCCGAAGGAGCGGGCGAAGGACTACCCGCACCAGTTCTCCGGCGGCATGCGCCAGCGCGCGATGATCGCCATGGCGCTGGTCTGCGACCCGGACCTCCTGATCGCCGACGAGCCGACCACGGCCCTCGACGTGACCGTGCAGGCGCAGATTCTCGATCTGCTCAAGGACCTGCAACAGGAGTTCGGATCCGGCATCATCTTCATCACCCACGACCTGGGGGTGATCGCCGACATGGCCGACGACATCATGGTGATGTACGCGGGCGGCGCGGTGGAGCGGGGTACGACGGGCGAGGTGCTGCGTTCCCCCCAGCACCCGTACACCTGGGGCCTGCTGAACTCGATGCCGCGCCTGGACTCCGACCTCGGCGCCCGGCTGTCCCCGATCCCCGGCACACCCCCGTCGCTGCTCCGTCCGCCGTCCGGCTGCCGCTTCCACCCCCGCTGCACGTTCCAGGACCGGGTGGAGACCACGGGCCGGTGCGTACGCGAGCGGCCCTTGTTGGCTCCCGACCGGGCGTCGGCCTGCCACCTGAGCGCCGAGCGGAAACGGACCATCTTCATCGAGCAGATCAAGCCCCGACTGGGCTAGGAGGACATACCGCCATGACAGAGGACCTGGTTCTCCCGGCTCCACGCGAGCGGAGCGCCGGCACGGACGGGGAGCCGCTGCTGCGGGTCTCGGGCCTGACCAAGCACTTCCCGGTCAAGGGCGGCTTCCCGATCCGCCGGACGATCGGCGCGGTGCAGGCCGTGGACGGCATCGACCTGACCGTGCACGCCGGCGAGAGCTTCGGCCTCGTCGGCGAGTCGGGCTGCGGCAAGTCGACGACGGGCCGGCTGATCACGCGGCTGCTGGAACCGTCGTCCGGCTCGATCACGTACCGCGGCCAGGACATCAGCCACGCGACACGCAAGCAGTTGGCGCCCATCCGCTCCGAGATCCAGATGATCTTCCAGGATCCGTACTCGTCGCTGAACCCGCGGCAGACGGTCGGCAAGATCATCGCGGGCCCGATGGAGATCAACGGGATCGAACCGGAGGGCGGCCGGGAGAAACGGGTCCGCGAGCTGCTGGAGATCGTCGGCCTGAACCCCGAGCACTTCAACCGCTTCCCGCACGAGTTCTCCGGAGGCCAGCGGCAACGCATCGGCGTGGCCCGGGCGCTCGCGCTGGAACCGAAGCTGATCGTGGCGGACGAGCCGGTCTCGGCGCTCGACGTCTCGATCCAGGCCCAGGTGGTGAACCTGCTCCAGCAGGTCCAGGACGAGCTGGGCATCGCGTTCCTCTTCATCGCCCATGACCTGGCCGTCGTCCGCCACTTCTCGCAGCGGGTGGCGGTGATGTACCTCGGGAAGATCATCGAGGTCGGCGACCGCGAGTCCATCTACACCCGCCCGCGCCACCCGTACACCCACGCCCTGCTGTCGGCGGTCCCCGAGGTGAACCTCACGGACGAGGAAGCGGGCGCACGTGAGCGCATCCGCCTGGCCGGTGACGTTCCCTCGCCCATCTCCCCGCCGTCCGGCTGCCGCTTCCGCACGCGTTGCTGGAAGGCGCAGGAGAGATGCGCGGCCGAGGAACCGCCGCTGATCCAGCTCTCCGGGAACCACGACGGCCATCTGACGGCCTGCCACTTCCCGGAGGACCCGACCACCGAGCGCGACGAGGACATCGTCCTGGACCCGGCGCTGGCGGCGCTGGAGGAGGAGACGGGGGACTGACCGCCTCAGAGAGGCGATGTCGATGAGTACTCGTACTGCAACTGGAAGAGATGAGCCGCCTCGGCCGCGTCGGTCACGAGCACCGGCCGCTCCTCGGCGCTGTACGCGACACGGAAGGTGCGCAGGACCGGCTGTGTCAGGGGCAGCCGGAGGACGGCGCGGTGCTCCTGTGCCGGGATCTCGGCGGTGACCGTGTCGACGCAGCGCGCGGTGGCGTGCCCGAGCCGGGTGAGCAGGGAGGGAATGCCGCCGCGGATGAGGCGGCGGCCGGTGATCGGGGTCCCGGCGGCGAGGTCGTGCGGGAAGAACACCTTGATCAGGGCGGCGGGTCGGCCGTCGAACGTCAGCCGGAGCCGGCGCAGGACGGCCGGCTGTCCCGCGGCCAGCCGGAGGGCGTCGGCGACCCGGGCCGGAGGTTCGGGCAGGACTGCGACCTCCAGAAGGCCGAAGCGGGCGTCGATCCCACGCCGGCGCAGCTCGACGATCCACGGGAAGGCACTGCCAGGGTCGGCCGGTGACATCCCCTGGGCGGGGCGCATGGTCTGTCGCTGGTCCGACCGATGGGCCGTCGTCATACCGGGTCTCCCGCCGCACAGTGGGGTCAACAGACCTCTGTTATCAGGGAGTTGGCGACCTGACGCTAGGCCGCCCTTTCGGCCACGGTGATGATCTCGGGGCTCGCGGGGGTGACCGGTCCCCGCCCCCAGTCGCCGTACTGCTCGACGACCGTCAGCCCGGCATCGGCAAGAAAGCCCTCCAGGGACTCCCGGTCCAGGAACCGCAGTACGCCGGGGCACTCCTGCGGGGCTGTCCAGCCGTCGCCGTCGTAGGTCTCCGTGAACCGCACCCGGCCCCCGCTGAGCCCACCGCCCTGGACCTCGTACCACACCCGCACCGATGTCCCGTCCTCGGCGGTGATCTCGTACACCCGGTCCGGAGTCCACCGCTCCCAGACGCGGGCGGCCGGGTTGCGGGTCTCGAACACGAACCGCCCGCCGTCGCAGAGGGCCGCCCGGGCCCCGCGCAGACACTGCCGGATCTCCTCGTCCCCGACCAGCTCCTGGAAGGCGTGGCCGGTCATGACGACGAGGTCGAACTCCCCGTTCCACGGCCGGGTGCGCATATCCCCGAGCACCCACTCGACGCCGTCCGGCCGGGCCCGGCGCGCCTGTACGAGCATGGCGGCGGCCGGATCCAGCCCCATCAGCCGCCCCTGATGCCCCTCGGCCCGGGCCCGCCGCAGCAACTGCCCGGTACCGCACCCGATGTCCAGCACCGAGCGGGCCGTGCGCACCAGACCGAGGTAGAACTCGTCACCCGGTCCCCAGGGGTTGAGGCGGTCGTACAGCGCGGCGAGCGTGAGATCGGTGAACACGTGATCTACCACCGCGGCAGTCTGACACACGATGTCGAACGGTGCGTCAGGTTCCGGTGGACTTCTTGAGGGGCTCTCAACTCTGGTTCGGAACGGTCCTGTTCAGCGCCGAAGGCCCGCGCCTGGGGAGGCGCGGGCCTTCGGCCGCCGGAAGCGGGGAAGCGGTGTGTCAGGCCGCCGCCTCGGGGTCCTTGGAGAGAGCGTCGTCCTTGGGCAGGCGCGGAGCGGGGATCGTCTCCTGCGTCTCCGGGTAGTGGCACGCCGTCAGGTGGCCCGGCTTGTTGCCCTCGACCTGGACCAGCGTCGGCGCCTCCGTCGCGCACTTCTCCGTCGCCTTCCAGCAGCGGGTGCGGAAGCGGCAGCCGGAGGGCGGGTTGATGGGCGAGGGGACGTCGCCGGCCAGACGGATGCGCTCGCGCGGCTCCGCGTCCACCGTGGCCTCGGGCACGGCGGAGAGCAGGGCCCGGGTGTAGGGGTGGCGCGGGTTGCCGTACAGGTCGTCGCGGTCGGCGATCTCGACGATCTTGCCCAGGTACATGACCGCGACGCGCTGCGAGAAGTGCCGGACGATCGCGAGGTCGTGGGCGATGAAGACGAACGCGATGCCCAGTTCGCTCTGGACCTTCTGCAGCAGGTTCACGACCTGCGCCTGGATCGAGACGTCGAGCGCCGAGACCGGCTCGTCCGCCACGATCAGCTTGGGCTCCAGGGCC
The DNA here is from genome assembly GCF_044388685.1 of Streptomyces sp. NPDC020192. Taxonomy (NCBI): domain Bacteria; kingdom Bacillati; phylum Actinomycetota; class Actinomycetes; order Kitasatosporales; family Streptomycetaceae; genus Streptomyces; species Streptomyces sp. NPDC020192. Next base: position 30,028 of record NZ_JBIRXG010000005.1, read on the forward strand.
AGCGCGCGGGCCACGCCGATGCGCTGGCGCTGGCCGCCGGAGAACTCGTGCGGGAAGCGGTTGAAGTGCTCCGGGTTCAGGCCGACGATCTCCAGGAGTTCGCGGACCCGCTTCTCCCGGCCGCCCTCGGGGTTGATGTCGTTGATCTCCATCGGGCCCGAGATGATCTTGCCGACCGTCTGCCGCGGGTTCAGCGAGGCGTACGGGTCCTGGAAGATCATCTGGATCTCGGAGCGGATCGGCGCCAGCTCCTTGCGGCCCGCATGCGTGATGTCCTGGCCGCGGTAGCTGATCTTGCCGCCGGTCGGCTCCAGCAGGCGCGTGATCAGCCGGCCCGTGGTCGACTTGCCGCAGCCCGACTCGCCGACGAGGCCGAGGCTCTCGCCCTCGGCCACCTGGAAGTCCAGCCCGTCCACGGCCTGCACCGCGCCGACGGTCCGCCGGATCGGGAAGCCGCCCTTGATCGGGAAGTGCTTCGTGAGCCCGGAGACGTCCAGGAGGGGGTTCGTGTTGCTCATGGTCGTGAAGTCCCGTCTGGTGTCCGTCAGTTGTGCCGGGTTGCGGCGAAGTCGGCGAAGAGCTCCTGCTTCTGCACCTGGGACAGGTGGCAGGCGGAGCCGCGACCCTCGACCACCTCGAGCGTCGGCTGCTCGGCCGAGCACAGACCGCCCGAGACCTGGTCGGCGAACACGCAGCGCGGGTGGAAGCGGCAGCCGGACGGCGGGTTGAGCAGCGAGGGCGGGGAGCCCGGGATCGGCGTCAGCGGCACGTCCACCGGGCCGTCCAGGCTCGGCATCGAGTTCAGCAGGCCCACGGTGTACGGGTGGTCCGGCTTGCTCAGCACCTGCTTCTTGGTGCCGCGCTCCACGCACCGGCCGCCGTACATCACCAGCACGTCGTCCGCGATGTCGGCGATGACACCGAGGTCGTGCGTGATGAAGATGATCGCGGTGCCGAACTCCTGCTGGAGGTCCTTGAGCAGGTCCATGATCTGGGCCTGCACCGTCACGTCGAGGGCCGTGGTCGGCTCGTCGGCGATCAGCAGCTCGGGGTCGCAGACCAGCGCCATCGCGATCATCGCGCGCTGGCGCATACCGCCGGAGAACTGGTGCGGGTAGTCGTCCACACGGGTGTCGGGCTGGGGGATGCCGACCCGGCGGAGCATCTCGATCGCGCGGTCCCGGGCTTCCTTCTTGGAGGCGCCGGTGTGCTTGCGGTACGTCTCGGCGATCTGTGCGCCGATGGTGTGGTACGGCGACAGGGAGGCCAGCGCGTCCTGGAAGATCATGGCCATCTTGTTGCCGCGCAGCTTCTCCAGCGTCCGCTCGGACGCGGTGAGCAGCTCCTGCCCGTCGAGCAGGATCTCGCCCTCCAGGGCGGTGCGCTCACGGTTGTGCAGGCCCAGGATCGCGAGGTTGGTCACCGACTTGCCGGAGCCGGACTCGCCGACGATGCCGAGCGTCTTGCCCTTCTCCACATCGAAGGAGAGCCCGTCGACGGCCTTGACGATGCCGTCCTCGGTGGAGAAGTGCACGCGCAGGTCGCGGACGGAGAGGAAGGGGGTGCTCATCTTGTCTCTCCTTAGGCGAGGCGGACGCGGGGGTCGATGAGGGCGTAGACGGCGTCGACGATGATGTTGAACACGACGATCGCGGCGGCGGCCACCAGCGTCACACCGAGCAGCATCGGCAGGTCGTTGTCCTTCACGGCCTTCACCGAGACGGCGCCGAGGCCGTGCAGGCCGAACGTCGCCTCCGTGATGACCGCGCCGCCGAGCAGCGTGCCGAGGTCCAGGCCGAGGATCGTCACGATCGGGCCCATCGCACCGCGCCAGGCGAACCGGAAGAACACGGTGCGCGCAGCGAGGCCCTTGGCGCGGGCGGTGCGGACGTAGTCCTCGCTCAGCGTCTCGACCAGCTGCGAGCGGGTCATACGGGTGTAGTTGGCGGTGAAGATGATCGCCAGCACGAACCAGGGCAGCAGAAAGCCCCCGAACCAGGCCCCGGGATTGTCCGTGAAACCGTTGTTGTCGTTCGGGCGGGGCAGGAGGCCCCACTCGTCGGAGAGGTAGAACATCGCGACGATGCCGACGATGTAGATCTGCAGCGACGAACCGATCAGCGAGGCAGAGGAGGCGATCTTGTCCAGCGCCTTGCCCTGCTTGACGGCGGCGATCATGCCGGTGCCGACACCGAACACGAAGAAGACGACCGCGCTGCCCAGGGCCAGGGAGATCGTGGTCGGGAAGCGGTCCAGGATGATGCCCGTGACCGGCTCACGGTTGATGAACGAGTAGCCGAGGCAGGGCGCGTTGCAGTGCCCGAACGACGCGTAGTCGCGGCCCACGAAGACGCCCTCGAGCCAGTGCCAGTACTGCACCGGCAGCGGATCGTCGATCCCCAGGTTGTGCTTGACCAGCGCCAGAGTCTGTGGCGTGCAGACCTTGCCGCAGGCGACCCGGGCGGGGTCACGCGGAGCGACGTAGAAGAGGAAGAAGGTGATGGCACTGATGATCAGCAGGATCACCGCTGCGCCGAGTATCCGGCGGACGAGAAAGCGGAACATGGCGATGGGATTCCCTGGGCGACGCCGTGGTGGGGGCGGAGGGGTGGGCGGGGCGCCGGTGTACGGCGCCCCGCCCCTGGACGGACTGGAGCGTCAGGCCTTCACGTACAGCTTGTACATGATGAACGCCGAGAACTGCGGGTCGAACAGCGCTCCGCCGACCTTCGAGCCGTGCAGGTAGAACCGGCGCTGGAAGGTCTCGGGGATGATCGGCGCCAGCTCCGTCATGATCTTCTTGTCCAGCGCCTCCCAGGCCTCGCCGGCCTTCTTCGGGTCGGCGATGACCGCGTTCGTCTTGATCGCGTCGTTGACCCAGTTCACGTTCAGCTGCGAGACGTTGTTGGAGCCGTTGGCGATGGTGGAGCCGTCGAACAGCGGCTGCATGACGGTGTAACCCGTCGGCCAGTCCGGGGACCAGCCGAACCACATCACGTCGAAGCTGTTGTTGATCTGCTGGACCTGGTCGTAGTAGCTGGTGGAGTCCACCGGCTTGACGACCGGGTCGAAGCCCGCCGCCTTCAGGGCGTTGGTGATGACGACCGCCGTCTTGTCGTAGGCGTCGTTGCTGCCCTTGGGGTAGGTGTAGACGATCTTCTGGCCGACCTTGCCGGCCTCCTTCAGCAGCGCCTTGGCCTTCGCCGGGTCGCCCTGCGGCGTCTTCAGCTTGCCGAAGACGTCCTGGTGCTGGTAACCCAGGATGTCGGGGCTGATGATGGAGGTCGCGTAGTCACCGGCGGACGGACCGCCGTAGATGCGGCGGATCTGCTCCAGCGGCCAGGCGTAGTTGAGCGCCTGACGCACCTTCGGGTCGGTGATCCGCTTGCAGTTGATGGCGTAGTAGTACAGACCGGTGAGCAGGCCGTTGATGGTGCGGGCCTTCAGCTGCGGGTCGCCCAGGACCTTCTGCATACGCTCGGCCGGGACACCGCTGTACGCCATGACCGCGTACTGGTCGTCGCCGCTCTCCGCGATCAGACGGTCGGCGGCCGCCAGGGCCTCGTAGCCGAACTGGAAGGTGAAGGTGTCCGGGTAGGCGTTGCGGATCGCGTCCGTCGCCGGGTCCCAGTGCGGGTTGCGCACCAGCTTCAGGGACTTGTCGACGGAGTGCTGGGCGATCTTGTACGGGCCGGCGGAGACCGGGTCCTTGTCGTACTTGTCCTTGGTGTCGTGGCTGACCGGCACGGCGCCGTAGGAGTGCATCGCCAGGGTGAAGTTGAGGTCCGGGCGCTCGACCAGCAGCTTCAGCGTGATGGTCTTCTTCTTGTCGTCGGTGACGATGGAGTCCAGGTGCTGGCCGCTGAACGGGCCCTTGTACTTCGAGCGGAAGTCGGTGGAGTTGACCAGCGCGGTCTGGACGTACTGGGCGCCCTCGGTGGTGAAGCTGGCGAAGGCGCGCTCGATGCCGTGGCGGACGTCCTCGACGGTCAGCTCGGAGCCGTCGTCCCACTTCAGACCGTCCTTCAGCGTGAAGGTCCAGGTCTTGCCGTTGTCGGACATGGTGCCGGCGTCGGTCGCGAGGTCACCGACCAGCTTCATGGAGCCGTCGGAGGAGATCTTGTAGCCGGTCAGGGTGCGGACGTAGAGGTTCGCGATGGTGGAGTTCCACGCGAAGTAGATCCGCTGGGGGTCCAGGTGGGAGAAGTCGTCCTTGCTGAGGCCGATGATGTTGCCGCCCTTTTGCGCACCCGGGATCTCGGGGGCGGGGCCGGTCGAGTCCTCCTTGGTGCCGACGACCACGGAACCGGTGTACTTGTCCGTGCCGGCGTGGGAGGACTTGCCGCTGTTCCCGCCACCTCCGCCGCTGCTGCACGCGGAGAGGACCATGGAGCCGCCGGCCGCGACCGACGTGGCGATGACGAAGTTTCTGCGGGAAAGGGACATGGCTTCCTGCTCTGGTCGAGGAGAGATACGAACTTCTCCGGCGGGCCCCGTCGCCCGGGCCGGAAGGTGAAACGGGAGGTTCAGCGCCCGGCCTTGGGGTCCAGCGCGTCACGCACCGAGTCGCCGAGGAGGTTGAAGGCGATCACGAAGATCACCATCGACAGGCCCGGGAAGAGCATGTACGTGATGTCGTCCTGGTAGTACTTCGAGGCGTTCTGGACCATGACGCCCCAGTCCGGGGTGGGGTCGGAGAGGCCGACGCCCACGAAGGCCAGACCGGCCTCCGTCGTCACGTAGATGGGCAGCGCCAGGGTGGCCTGGATGAGGATCGGCGTCCAGAGGTTGGGCAGCAGTTCCTTGAAGATGATCCGCGCCGGGGACGCGCCGGTGACCTTGGCGGCCTCGACGAACTCCCGCTCGCGCAGGGCGAGTACCTCACCGCGCAGCAGTCGGGCGATGGGCGCCCAGCCGAACAGCGTCATGATGACGATCAGGGAGGTGACGGTGAGCCAGACCGGGGTCGCCTCGTCGGGCGCGACCAGGATCGTGAGCAGCACCGGGAAGAAGCCGATGAAGAAGAGCATCTGCGGGAAGGCCAGCAGGATGTCGATGATCCGGCCGACGAAGTAGTCCGTCCTGCCGCCCAGGTAACCGGCGGTGATGCCGATGACCACCCCGAAGAAGGCCACCAGCACGGTCGTCGCCGTCGCGATCAGCAGCGAGTTGCGGATGCCGTAGAGCAGGAACGTGAGGACGTCCCGGCCGAGCTGGGGGTCGATCCCGAACCAGAAGTCACCGCTCATGCCGCCGTTGGGCTTGGCCGGCAGACCGAAGTCGTTCAGCAGGGTGGGGTCGTTCTGGCCGTACGTCGTGTACGGGTCCTTGCCGTACACCTTGGCGATCAGCGGTGCGGCGATGCCCACGACGAAGAAGAAGAGCACCACGAAGGCGGATATGACGCCCGTCCGGTCCCGCTTGAAGCGGATCCAGGCCAGCCGTCCCGGAGAGCGGCTCTCGGAGCCCTTCGGGGTGCCGGGCTTCGCCGACGCGGCGCTGTCTTCGTCGGTCACCTCGAGTGGGGCGGCCGGGGAAGGGGAGGGGGTGGTCATGATGCTCCGTGCCTTGTGGGTCAAGGCTCCGCAGGGCGCTCCCTACGGGCTACGCCGGACTTTTTCAACGCAATTCATTCAAGGTCAATAAATTCTCGGTCGGCTTGGTTGTCTATTTACCTTCTTTACTCCAGCTTGACCATTCCGTAGCTACGCGGGTAGTACGTCGTAATACATCCGTGCTTCACATCGGACTAACTGCGCGAAACGGTCAATAAGTTCGATATGCGGACGGTGGTGTGTCGAAATGCGTACATCGCCACGCCGCAATCCAACGTTTCGGCATCGTTACGCGGAGATCTGTTGCGCGGTCCTCGCAAGATCGTCCAAGGGTCCGTCACCCGCTGCCTGCATTCGGATGACGTGTCCCCCTAAAGGCTCCTCAATCCGGCAACGGGCATGCGGTATGTGTCGTGTGAGCAGATATTGACCGGTATCGGGCAGGTGATTGCGGAGGAGGGCCGTATGCGGGGAATCGCGTGCGTCAGGTGGGCCGCCGGTGCGATCGCCGTGGGGCTGCTGATGACCGCGTGCGGGGGCGGCAGCGGTTACGGCGGCGCAGGGGTGCTGACCTCCTCCTGGGGCGACCCGCAGAACCCCCTGGAGCCCGCCAACACCAACGAGGTCCAGGGCGGCAAGGTCCTCGACATGATCTTCCGGGGCCTGAAGAAGTACGACCCGAGGACCGGCAAGGCCACGAACATGCTCGCCGAGCGCATCGACACCCCGGACTCGCGCACCTTCACGATCACCGTCAAGAACGGCTGGAAGTTTTCCAACGGGGAACCGGTCACCGCCCACTCCTTCGTGGACGCCTGGAACTACGGGGCGAGCCTGCGGAACAACCAGAAGAACGCGTACTTCTTCGGCTACATCGAGGGCTACGACAAGGTCCACCCGGCGGGCGGGCCCCAGACCGCCGACACCCTGTCCGGGCTGAGGGTCACCGGCCCGCGGACGTTCACCGTCCGGCTGGGCCAGAAGTTCTCCAGCTTCCCCGACACCCTCGGCTACAACGCCTACGCCCCGCTCCCGCGCGCCTTCTTCACCGACCACGCGGCCTGGCTGAGCAAGCCGGTCGGCAACGGCCCCTATGAGATCGAGTCGTACACGAAGGGCTCCGCCATGGCCCTGAAGAAGTGGAACGCCTACCCCGGCCCCGACCCCGCCCAGAACGTCGGCGTGACCCTCCTCGTCTACACCGACAACAACACGGCCTACACCGATGTACTGGCCGGCAACCTGGACCTGGTCGACGACGTGCCCGCCAGCCAGCTCAAGAACGTCGGGACCGACCTGGGCGGCCGCTACATCAACACCCCGGCCGGCATCCTGCAGACCCTGGCCTTCCCCTACTACGCCCCGGGATGGAACACCGACGGCGCGCGCAAGGTCCGCACCGGCCTGTCCATGGCGATCAACCGCAGGCAGATCACGGAGACCATCTTCCGCCGCACCCGCACCCCGGCAACCGACTGGACCTCCCCGGTCCTCGGCACGGCCGGCGGCTACCAGGCCGGACTCTGCGGACACGCCTGCGACTACGACCCGGTGCAGGCCAAGAGGCTCATCCAGGAGGGCGGCGGGTTCCCCGGCGGCCAGCTGAAGATCACGTACAACGCGGACACGGGCTCGCACAAGCAATGGGTGGACGCCGTGTGCAACTCCGTCAACAACGCCCTCGGCAACGACAGGGCCTGCGTGGGCAATCCGGTCGGCACCTTCGCCGACTTCCGCAATCAGCTCGGGCAGCACAAGATGACCGGTCCCTTCCGGGCCGGCTGGCAGATGGACTACCCGTTGATCCAGAACTTCCTGCAGCCCCTCTACTACACGGGCGCCTCCTCCAACGACGGCAAGTGGTCGAACGCGGAGTTCGACCGCCGCGTGGACCGGGCCAACGCCGAGACCGACCGGCCCAGGGCCGTGGCGCTCTTCCAGCAGGCCGAGGAGGTCGTCCGCGACAACATGGCGGCCATCCCGCTCTGGTACCAGAACGGCAGCGCCGGCTACTCCTCCCGGCTCTCCCATGTGGCGCTCAACCCCTTCAGCGTGCCGGTCTACAACGAGATCAAGGTCGGCTGAGCCGCATGGGGCGCTATGTCGTGCGGCGGCTGCTGCAGATGATCCCGGTGTTCGTGGGGGCGACGCTGCTGATCTTCCTGATGGTCAACGTGATGGGTGATCCCGTCGCGGGCCTGTGCGGCGAGCGGGCCTGCGATCCGGCGACGGCCGCCCAGCTGAAGCGGGAGTTCGGCTTGGACAAGCCGGTCTGGCAGCAGTACGCCACCTACATGGGCAACGTCTTCACCGGCGACTTCGGTACGGCGTTCAACGGGCAGAAGGTCACCGAGCTGATGTCGTCGGCGTTCCCCGTCACCGTCCGGCTGACCGTCGTGGCCATCCTCTTCGAGATCGTCATCGGGATCGCGCTGGGCGTGGTGACCGGCCTGCGGCGCGGCCGCCCCGTCGACACCGGCGTCCTCCTCGGCACCCTGGTGGTCATCTCCGTCCCCACCTTCGTCACCGGTCTGCTGCTCCAACTGCTGCTCGGCGTCGAGTGGGCCTGGATCAGACCGTCCGTCTCACCGGCCGCCGCCTTCGGCGAGCTGATCGTGCCTGGCCTGGTGCTGGCCTCCGTGTCCCTGGCCTACGTCACCCGGCTCACCCGTACCTCGATCGCCGAGAACAAGCGGTCCGACTACGTCCGCACGGCGATCGCCAAGGGCCTGCCCAGGCGCCGGGTCGTCGTACGCCACCTGCTGCGCAACTCCCTGATCCCCGTGGTCACCTTCATCGGCACCGACATCGGCGCGCTGATGGGCGGCGCGATCGTCACCGAGCGCATCTTCAACATCCACGGCGTCGGCTATCAGCTCTACCAGGGCATCCTGCGCCAGAACACCCAGACGGTCGTCGGCTTCGTGACGGTCCTCGTCCTGGTCTTCCTGGTCGCCAACCTCCTCGTCGACCTCCTGTACGCCGTACTCGACCCGAGGATCCGCTATGCCTGAGCAGCCGCCGTACGAGCCCGAGCGCGCGATCGCCGGCACCGGCATGGGCGGCGCGATGGACCTGGCGGCGAGCGAGGCGACGACGCTGGAACAGCCGCCCGGCCCGCTGGGCAGGCCCCGCTCGCTCTGGTCCGACGCCTGGCGAGACCTGCGCCGCAACCCGGTCTTCCTGCTCTCGGGGCTGGTCATCCTCTTCCTGGTCCTCATCTCCCTGTGGCCCTCGGCGATCGCCTCCGGCTCCCCCTTGACCTGCGACCTGGTGAGGGCCCAGGACGGTCCGGGCCCGGGCGCGCCGTTCGGGTACGACGGACAGGGCTGCAACGTCTACACCCGCACCGTCTACGGCGCCCGTACCTCCGTCACGGTCGGCGTGCTGGCCACGCTGGGGGTCTCCGGTTTCGGCTCGGTCCTGGGCGGCCTGGCGGGCTACTTCGGCGGGGTGTGGGACGCGATCCTGTCCCGCATCACGGACATCTTCTTCGCGATCCCGGTGGTCCTGGGCGGTCTGGTGCTGCTGTCGGTGGTGACGAGCAACACGGTCTGGCCGGTGATCGGCTTCATGGTGCTGCTGGGCTGGCCGCAGATCTCCCGCATCGCGCGCGGCTCGGTCATCACCGCCAAACAGAACGACTACGTCCAGGCCGCCCGCGCCCTCGGCGCCTCCGACACCCGCATCCTGCTCCGCCACATCGCCCCGAACGCCGTGGCCCCGGTGATCGTCGTGGCCACCATCGCACTGGGCACCTACATCGCCCTGGAGGCGACCCTGTCCTACCTGGGCGTGGGGTTGAAACCCCCCAGCGTCTCCTGGGGCATCGACATCTCCGCCGCCTCCCCCTACGTCCGCAACGCCCCGCACGCTCTCCTGTGGCCCTCGGGCGCCCTGGCCGTCACGGTCCTGGCGTTCATCATGCTCGGCGACGCGGTGCGCGACGCCCTCGATCCGAAGTTGAGGTGAGGGTGTCGTGCTGCTCGAAGTGCGGGATCTGCGGGTGGAGTTCCGGACCCGGGACGGAGTCGCGCACGCGGTCAACGGGGTGTCGTACGCCGTGGACGCGGGGGAGACGCTGGCCGTGCTCGGGGAGTCCGGGTCGGGGAAGTCGGTGACCGCTCAGGCTGTCATGGGGATCCTCGACATGCCGCCCGGGAGGATCAGCGGCGGACAGATCCTCTTCCAGGGGCGGGATCTGCTGAAGCTCAGGGAGGAGGAGCGGCGGAAGATCCGGGGCGCCGGGATGGCCATGATCTTCCAGGACGCCCTGTCGGCCCTCAATCCCGTCATCACCGTGGGGGACCAGCTCGGCGAGATGTTCGTCGTGCACCGGGGGATGTCGAAGAAGGACGCCCGGGGCAAGGCCGTCGAGCTGATGGAACGCGTGCGGATCCCCGGTGCCGCCCAGCGGGTCCGGGACTATCCCCACCAGTTCTCCGGCGGCATGCGCCAGCGCATCATGATCGCCATGGCACTGGCCCTGGAGCCGGCCCTCGTCATCGCCGACGAACCCACCACCGCCCTCGACGTCACCGTGCAGGCCCAGGTCATGGACCTGCTCGCGGAGCTGCAGCGCGAGTACCGCATGGGGCTGATCCTCATCACCCATGATCTCGGGGTCGTCGCCGACGTCGCCGACCGGATCGCCGTGATGTACGCGGGGCGGATCGTCGAGTCCGCCCCCGTGCACGACATCTACAAGGCCCCCGCCCACCCCTACACCCGGGGCCTGCTGGACTCCATCCCGCGCCTCGACCAGAAGGGCCAGGAGCTGTACGCCATCAAGGGCCTGCCGCCGAACCTGATGAACATCCCGCCCGGCTGCGCCTTCCACCCCCGCTGTCCGATGGCCCAGGACGTCTGCCGTACGGACGTACCGCCGCCGTACGAGGTGTCCGACGTACGCAGCAGCGCCTGCCACTTCTGGAGGGAGTGCCTGCATGGCCCCGAGCAGTGAGCCGATCCTGGAGGTCGCCGGGCTCGTCAAGCACTACCCGCTCACCCGGGGCATCTTCTTCAAGAAGCAGATCGGCGCCGTGAAGGCCGTCGACGGCGTCGACTTCGTCCTCGGCAAGGGGGAGACCCTCGGCATCGTGGGCGAGTCGGGCTGCGGCAAGTCGACCGTCGCCAAGCTGCTCTGCAACCTGGAGCGCCCGACCGCCGGGTCGATCCGGTTCAAGGGCGAGGACATCACCAGGCTGTCCGGCCGGGCGCTGAAGGCCGTACGCCGCAACATCCAGATGGTCTTCCAGGACCCGTACACCTCCCTCAACCCCCGGATGACGGTCGGCGACATCGTGGGGGAGCCGTACGACATCCACCCCGAGGCGGCCCCCAGGGGCGACCGGCGCCGCGCGGTGCAGGAGCTGCTGGACGTGGTCGGTCTCAACCCGGAGTACGTCAACCGCTATCCGCACCAGTTCTCCGGCGGCCAGCGCCAGCGCATCGGCATCGCACGGGGGCTGGCCCTGCGCCCGGAGATCATCGTCGCCGACGAGCCGGTGTCCGCGCTGGACGTCTCCGTCCAGGCCCAGGTGATCAACCTCCTGGACCGGCTCCAGTCCGAGTTCGACCTCTCCTACGTCTTCATCGCCCACGACCTGTCGATCGTCCGGCACATCTCCGACCGGGTCGGGGTCATGTACCTGGGCCGGATCATGGAGACCGGGCGGGAAGAAGAGATCTACGACCATCCCACGCACCCCTACACCCAGGCGCTGCTCTCGGCGGTCCCGGTGCCGGACCCCGAGGCCCGTGACCGGCGCGAGCGGATCATCCTCACCGGAGACGTGCCGTCCCCGACGAACATCCCCTCCGGCTGCCGCTTCCGCACCCGCTGCTGGAAGGCCCAGGAGCGGTGCGTCGTGGAGGTCCCGGCCCTCGCCGTCCCCGCCGTCTTCCGGGACACCGGCGGTCCGGCCGCGCACGACTCGGCCTGCCACTTCGCCGAGGAGCTGCGGGTCGTCCCGGCGGGCGGTGCCGCCGAGGAGAACGGCAGCGGGCCGGGATGACATGGATCCCGGCCCGCTTACGGCACCCGCACGGCCGTACGCTGTTCAGACTCTCCCGTCCGTATATCGGTACCGCTTCCGTGAAGTTGCCTGCGTGTTAACGCATTTGATAGGTGTTTGCGGGGCTATGGCAGGCGCAGCGACCGCTTGAGGAAGTCCAGCTGGAGCCGGAGCAGGTTCTCGGCGACCGTCTCCTGCGGGGTCATGTGCGTCACCCCGGACAGCGGGAGCATCTCGTGCGGGCGGCCGGCGGCCAGCAGGGCGGAGGAGAGCCGGAGGGAGTGGGCGACCACCACGTTGTCGTCGGCCAGGCCATGGATGATCATCATCGGGCGGTGCGGCTCGGCCGGGTCGACGAGACCCGCGTCGTCCACGACGGAGTTACGGCGGTAGATCTCGGGGTGCTCGCCCGGGTCGCCGAGGTAGCGCTCCTGGTAGTGGGTGTCGTACAGGCGCAGGTCCGTGACCGGCGCCCCGACGACCGCCGCGTGGAAGACGTCCGGGCGTCGCAGCACGGCGAGTGCCGCGAGGTAGCCGCCGAAGGACCAGCCCCGGATGGCCACCCGGTCCAGGTCCAGCGGGAACCGCTCGGCGAGCGCGTGCAGCGCGGCCACCTGGTCCTCCAGCACGGTGGCCGCGACCTCGTCCCGGATGGACTTCTCCCAGGCCGGCGAGCGCCCCGGGGTGCCCCGGCCGTCGGCGACGATCACCGCGAAGCCCTGGTCGGCGAACCACTGCGAGGTGAGATGGGGGTTGTGCGCGGCGACCACCCGCTGGCCGTGCGGACCACCGTAGGGGTCCAGCAAAACCGGCAGGGGAGTGTCTCCGTGGTAGTCCTGTGGCATAAGCACGGCGCACGGAATTCGGCGTGCGCCCCCCTCGACCAGGGTCACCCGGGGGGACAGACCAGGATCTTCGGCGTACGACCGGACAGTCGCCGCCGTTTTTCCGTCATGCAGCACCTGCACCCGGGCCCCCGGCCGGTCCAGGGCCGCGGACACGAGCACGGTCACGTCCCCCGCCCGGACCGCCGTGTGCACGCCGGGCTCCTGGGACACACGCTCCACGCCCAGTTCGTTCACGCGATACACATGAACTTCGCCAATTTCGGCGGCCTCCGCCTGCTCGCCCGCGGAGGCGGAAACCAGTACATCGCTCGCACCCACGTCCAGCACCGCCCGAATGTGCAACTGGCCGCTGGTCAGCGGCCGTTCCCCGACCGTCAGGACCCGCGCCCCGCCCTCGTCCGCGATGCGGACAAGCTGTCCGGAGGGGCTCCAGCAGGGCACCCCAGCGAAAAGTTCAAGCCAAATCGGATCTTCATCGGCGTGCATCATCCGGGTGGCCCCGGTGTCCGGATCCACCGCGAGGAACAGCTGGCTGCGCTGGTCCCGCGCCTGCACCAGCAGCAGCGGCGCACCCGCCGCTGACCAGTGCACATGCGCCAGATACGGGTAGCGGCCCCGGTCCCAGGCGACCTCCTCGCGCTCCCCGTCGAGACCGATCACGAACAGACGTACGTCCGCGTTCGGGGTGCCGGCGGCGGGGTAGGCGACGTGAACCGGCTCACGCTCCGGATGGGCCGGATCCGAGATCCACCACCGCTTCACCGGCGTGTCGTCCACGCGCGCCACGAGCAGCCGACGCCCGTCCGGAGCCCACCAGAAGCCCCGCGAACGACCCATCTCCTCGGCCGCGACGAACTCCGCGAGCCCGTACGTGACGCCTTCCGACTCCGGTTCGGTGAGCGCCCGGTCCCCCTCCCCGTCGGCTCCTACGACCCTGAGCGCGCCCTGAGCGACGTACGCGACATGCCCCCCGTCGGGGGCCGGACGAGGGTCGATCACCGGCCCCGGAACGCGGAGTTCACGCGTCGTCCCGGCCCGCAGCTCGGCCGTGAAAAGCCGCCCTGACAAGGCGAAAGACGCCAACTCGACGGCCGTGTCGGTGGCGTAGCCGACGATCCCGGCACCGCCCTCGCGACTGCGTTCGCGGCGCGCCCGCTCCTCGGCGGAGAGCTCCTCGGAGGCGCCGCCGAGCAGTGTGCGCGGATCGGCGGCCGGGCGCTCGGTGCCGTCCGGAAGGTCCATGATCCACAGGGAGTTGGCCCGGTCGCCGCCGGAGCCGGAGCGAAGGAACGCGACACGCGAACCGTCGGGCGCCACGGTGAACGAACGCGGCGCGCCGAGCGTGAACCGCTGTGTCCGGGCGTGCCGTCGGGGAAAGGAGTCAGCCTCGGTCGTCATACCCCGACCATATTGGCCATGCGCCCCCTTGTGCGGCCGTGCGCCGAGCGATGCGCGAGTACGGATAGTTATGATCACTACCGCTGTGTGGGTATGAACCTGCTGGCGTCTGCGTGGACTTGGTCAACTGATCCGGATCTGGCGATCTTTGGAGGTGAGCCGCCGTGGCACTCTCGATTTCGGCGGTGGTGCTGCTGGCGATCATCGTCTTCCTGCTGATCAAGAAGTCAGGACTGAAAGGCGGCCACGCGGTCGTCTGCATCCTGCTCGGCTTCTATCTCGCCTCCTCGACCATCGCCCCCACGATCAGCCAGCTGACGACGAACGTCGCGAGCATGATCGGCAGCATCAAGTTCTGAGGGCGGCTGCGGCGGCCAGCCGGCGTCATGCACGCCGGGCCGTCGCAGCCGACCCGAGGGTCACTTACGAACGCCGGCAACGAAGTCCGCCCAGGCCTCCGGCGCGAGGGCCAGCTGGGGGCCGGTGGAGTTCTTGGAGTCGCGGACGTGGATGGTGCGGGGCGCTATCGCGATCTCGACGCAGGAGTTGCCGTCGTTGCCGCCGCTGTAGCTGCTCTTGAACCACGTCAGCGTGCGGGTGGTCATTTCTCTTCTCCCAGCAGTTGCTCGATGAAGGCCAGCGACTCCCGTGGAGAGAGTGCCTGAGCCCGGATCGTGCCATACCGCAGCTCAAGGATGCGCAGGTCTTTGGGTTCATGGATCGGCCGACCGTTGAACGCGCCATCGGAGCGACCCACGGCCGTGCCGTCCGCGAACTTCAGTAGCTCGATCCGACCGTCAAGACCGGAGTGGGTGTCGCAGTTCATCGGCATCACCTGAAGCACGACGTTGTGCAACCGCCCTACTTCCAACAGACGTTCGAGCTGCTGACGCCAGACCATTGTGCCCCCGATGGGACGCCGCAGGACCCCCTCTTCCAGGACGAAGCTGAGCGCTGGAGCGGGTGAGCGTGCGAAGATCGACTGCCGAGCCAGACGAGCAGACACCATGCGTTCCACGTCGTCCGGCGAGTACGGCGGCTGCGCTGCTCCGATCACCGCTCGTGCGTGCTCTCGTGTCTGCAACAACCCAGCGATGGTGTGGCTCTCGTACAGAGCGATCTCGACCGCCTTGGCTTCCAGCTCCGCCAGGTCCCGCACCTTCTTCGGGTACCGGACCTTGGCCACGTCCTTCTTCATCGCAGAGACCAGCCCACCCGCCTTCAGCACCCTGTCGGCGTTGTCCAGATACCCGGGCTGGGGGATCCGCTTCCCGCCCTCGACCTTGTAGACCAGGTCCTCGCCGTAGCCGATGGCCTTGCCGAAGTCGCCGGCCTTCAGCCCCGCCGCCTCGCGCCGCAGCTTCAGCTGGCGTCCGACGGTGGCGATGACCGCGATGCCCCACTCGTCGTCCGGGTCCACCTCCCAGCCCGGCTCGTCGGTCTCATCCTTGAGCTGTCCCGCATCCGCATCGACCGTCATCAGCGCGCACCCCTCCGTTCTCCCGACAGCCCCGGACCCACCGGACAGCCGCCGGACAGTCACCGTACGCAACGGTGTAGTCACGCATCACGGTAGAGGGCGGCGGCCACTCTGAGTGACGTGAATCAGAAAATCGCCGAGCCCCGGGCCCAACTCGAAGGCGGCATCCCCAACTTCACGGTCCTGCTGTCCTCCACCCCGCGCGGTGCCCGTCTGGCCAGGCTGCTCGCGGCCGACCAGCTCCGGGAGTGGGGCCTCCCGGCGGACCCTGCGTCGCACATCGTGGCCGAGCTGGCGGCCAACGCGGCGACCCACGGCCGCCTGCCGGGCCGGAGCTTCCGTCTCACGCTGTACGTGGTCGGCCGCGTCCTGCGCATCGAGGTCACCGACACGCGCGGTGACCGTCTGCCCGCGCTCCACGTGCCGGACGCGCATGCCGAGTCCGGTCGTGGCCTGCTGCTCGTGGACGCGCTGGCGGACCGCTGGGACGTTGCCGAGGGCCGGTTCCCGCGCAAGACGGTCTGGGCGGAACTCCGCCTGCCATCACCGGAGCCCGGTCCTGCGGGTTCCGGTGATGCCGGCGCCTGAGAGCCCCGGCGTCACCAGGACGCTACCGGCCGTAAGGCGACCGAGGCGGCTGCCGCCTCGTAGGGTGTTCCCATGACGGAACTGCCCGCCAAGCGTCTTCTGCTCGTGCACGCGCACCCGGACGACGAGTCGATCAACAACGGCGCGACCATGGCCAGGTACGCGGCCGAGGGTGTGCATGTGACCCTGGTCACCTGCACCCTCGGGGAGCACGGCGAGGTCATCCCGCCCGAGCTGCGGCATCTGACGGGTGCCGCGCTGGGCATGCACCGGCGTGCTGAGCTGGCCGAGGCCGTGCGGGCACTCGGTGTGAGTGACGCCCGGCTGCTCGGTGGCGCGGGGCGGTACGGGGACTCCGGGATGATGGGCATTCCGGACAACGAGGACCCCGGGTGCTTCTGGCAGGCCGATGTCGATGAGGCCGCCGGGCAGCTCGCCGACGTGATCCTCGACGTCCGGCCTCAGGTCCTCGTGACGTACGACGACAACGGCGGATACGGCCACCCGGACCACATCCAGGCCCACCGCGTCGCCATGCGTGCCGTCGAGCTGGCCGACGAGCGCGGGCACCGGGTCACCAAGGTCTACTGGAACCGCGTCCCGCGCTCCGTCGCCGAGGCCGCCTTCGAGCGGCTCCAGGACGAGCTGCCCGTACTGCCGTTCGACAAGAGCGGGTCCGTGGCCGACGTACCGGGTGTCGTGGATGATGATCGGGTCACCACCGCCGTCGACGGTGCCGCGTACGCCTCCGCCAAGGCCGACGCGATGCGCGCCCACGTCACCCAGATCGCCGTGGCCGAGCCGTACTTCGCGCTCTCCAACGACCTGGCCCAGCCGCTGTTCACCACCGAGTACTACGAGTTGGTGCGCGGCGCCGCCGAGCCCGGGGAGAGCGACCTGTTCGCCGGTATCGAGGAGGCCGTGGCGTGAGCGACAACCACCCCGGCTCGCTGCTCGCCCAGCCGTTGCAGCGGCCCTCCGCCGGGCGGGTCGCCGCCTATGCCGGCCTTTTCCTGCTCGGCGCGATCGTCGGCTTCGCCGGGACCCTGGTGCAGGCGGCCTGGTTCCCCGGCGGGCTGCTGCTCGCCCTCGCCGGTGCGGCCGGGACGTTCCTCGGCGGGGCGTACGCCACCGGCGGCCGGGGCGGGGCCGTGGCACCGGTGGCCGGCTGGATCATCGCCGTCGTCCTGCTCACCACCTCGCGGCCCGAAGGGGACTTCCTGTTCGCCGCCGGAGGAGCCTCCTATCTCTTCCTGCTGGGCGGCATGGTCCTCGCTGTGATCTGCGCCACGCTTGGCGCGGGACGGCAACCCGGTGGCGGCTCTGCCCGACTTGGCAAGTGACGTACCACTTCGCCATGCGGCGCACGTGCGAGTCCGGTGTGGGTTTCCTCGGCGGTCATGGGATAAGCGCCAAAGGTGGCCAGTATGGTGGTGCGCGCCGCCGAGCCGCCCGCGTAGCAGAGGTCGTGACGGGCGGCGGAGCCAACTGGGAGAACATGCCTTGAGTCGTGAAACTGACACTCCGTCCACCGGGCCCAACGGGCGCGGCGGAGCCGCATACCCCTCCGGCACGCCGCCGTACGGAACCCCCATGGCTACCGACGACGGTACGGACGCGGGCCGTTCGGGCGCGCGTGCGGAGGAGAAGAAGACCGAGACCACGCTGACGACCCGGATCCGGATCAACATCCCCGGCTCCCGGCCCATCCCGCCGGTCGTCGTACGCAAGCCCGTCGGGGAGTCCGACGGCGCCGCGGCCACCGGACCCACCGGGGACGACGCGCCCGCCGCCGAGACGCGGCCCGCGCCCGAGCGGACGGCCCCTGCCGCCGCCGAGGCGCCCGCCGAGCCCGCGGCCCAGGCCGAGGAGAAGACCAGCGACTGGTTCGCGCCCCGCAAGTCCTCGGCGCCCAAGGGTGGTCCGGGCGGCGGCGGCACGAACGGTGCCGGGACCCAGGGCGGTTCCAGCGCCGCCACCGGCGTGCCGGGCGCCCGTACGGGTGGTCCGGGTGCGTCCGGTACGACCGGTACCACCGGCGCACGCCCGGGCGGCGGCCGTCCCGGCGGTGTGGTCGGCTCCATGAGCGTCCCCGGCGCCTCCCGCTCCGGCGGCTCCGGTACCACGAACGGCCGGGGCCTGCCCGGCGCCACCGGCGGCCCCGTCGCCCCCGGCCACGGCGGCGGCACCGGCTCCTTCGACGTCACCGAGGCACTCAACGCGGGCCCGCTGGGCCCCGGCAAGTCCGGTGCGTCCGGCACGTCCGGTTCCTCCGAACCGCGCCGTGACAACCTGCCGTACTTCTCGGAGAACGGCGGCCAGGACGGACTCGGCGGCACGGGCGCGGCCGGCGCGAACGGCCAGGGCGGTTACGGCGGCGCGGGCGCCGCCGGTGCGAATGCGCAGAACGGTTACGGCGGCCCGGGCGCGAGCGGTGCCAACGGGCACGGCGGCGCCAGCGGCTTCAACGGCCCGAACGGCCGCGGCGGCCAGGACGGCTTCGGCGGCCCGGCCGGCCCCACCAGCGGCCCCGTCACCGGCGACGGCACCCTCCTGCCGTCGGCCGGCGAACCCTTCGGCGCCCCCGGCGCCTCGGCCCCCCGCAGCGCCCTCGCCGATCTGGCCGACCTCGGGGGCCCGGCGGTGCCCGGCGCGCCCGTCGGCGGCGGCGCCGGCCTCGGGCCCGGCGGCGGGCTCAGCGACGACACCGCGATCCTCACCCCGCAGAAGCCGGCGCCCGAACCGGGCACGCCCGGCTACCGCCCCGTCGACAACGTCTCCGGACACACCGTCACCAGCGGCATCCCGGTCGTCCCGGGCGCCGGCGGCTCCCCGTTCGGCGGCCCCGGCACCGGCGGCCCGGCCGCGCCCACGGCGCCCAAGCCGACGCCGGCCGCCGCGCCCAAGGCGCAGGCCAAGCCGAAGAAGAAGGGCCGCAGCAAGCTGGTGCTGCTGGGCGTGGGCGTGGTCGTCATCGCGGGCGGTGTCTACGGCGCCGGGCTGCTGATGAACCGTACCGACGTGCCCAAGGGCACCACGGTGCTCGGTGTCGACATCGGCGGCGGCACCCGTGACGACGCCGTCAAGAAGCTCGACGACGCCTTCGGCGGCCGGGTGAACAAGCCGCTGAAGCTCACCGTCGGCGGCAGGACGCTGACCCTCACCCCGGAGAACGCGGGCCTCCAGTTCAACTTCCAGGCCACCGTGAGCAAGGCCGCGACCAGCGACTACAACCCGGTCCACGTCGTCGGCTCGCTCTTCGGCCAGAAGCGCGTCATCGCGCCCGACATGCCGGTGGACGAGGAGAAGCTCCAGGCCGCCCTCCAGCAGACGGGCAGCGGCTCCGGTCTCTCGACCGACGGCACCATCAAGTTCGAGGCGGGCAGGGCCGTCGCCGTCTACGGCAAGGCGGGCCAGGGCATCGACGCGGCCCAGGCGACCAACGCGGTCGAACAGGCCTACCGCCAGCTGGTGGAGACGGGTGACGCCACCCCGGTCGCCGTACCGACGACGACGCAGCAGCCGACGGTGTCGAACGCCGAGGTCGACCGCGAGATGAAGGAGTTCGCGCAGCCGGCGATGTCGGGCAAGGTGACTGTGATGACGAACGCCGCGCACTCGATTCTGCTGGGCCCGGAGAAGTCGCTCTGGAAGTTCCTCCGGGTGAAGGCCGTCAACGGCAAGCTGGTCGACAATCCCGACATGGCCGCCCTGCAGCAGCTGTACGGCAAGACCTTCGACGGCGTCCTCATCACCCGCGGCAACGGCAAGAAGACGCCGGTCACTCCGCAGGACGTCTACGCCGCCCTGCGCCAGGCCCTGATCAGCAAGACCAACCGGGTGGCGGTCATCTCCACCAACCCCAGTTAGTCGCGCGGCACAAGGGGGCGTCCACGTCCGAAAGGCGAGGGCGCCCCCTTCGCCGTCCCTGTCACCCCATCCGCATGACATCTGTCATCCGCCTCTCAGGACCCCCGACACTGCCGGGCGACCGGCCCGCTCGGCGAACATGGGGACATGACAACGACTGCGGCACCGGCCACCACCACCCCGGTGGTCGGCTTCGACCAGGTGACCAAGACCTACGGCAGCGTCCGGGCCGTCGACGGGCTCTCGCTGACGCTGCACCCCGGCGAGACCGTCGCCCTCCTCGGCCCGAACGGGGCCGGCAAGTCCACCACCCTCGATCTGCTCCTGGGCCTGAAGAACGCCGACAGCGGCACCGTGAACGTCTTCGGCACCAGCCCGCGCGAGGCCATCGTCGCCGGGCGCGTCGGCGCCATGCTGCAGAGCGGCGGGCTGATGGACGAGGTCACCGTCGAGGAACTGGTGAAGCTGGGCTGCTCGCTGCACCCGAAGCCGTACAAGGCCGCCGATGTGATGGCCCGCGCCGGTATCGCGCAGATCGCCGACCGCAAGGTCAACAAGCTCTCCGGCGGCCAGGCCCAGCGTGTCCGGTTCGCCCTCGCCACCGCCGGCGACAGCGACCTGATCATCCTGGACGAGCCGACCACCGGCATGGACGTCACCGCCCGCCAGGCCTTCTGGGCCACCATGCGCGAGCAGGCCGACCAGGGCCGTACCGTCCTCTTCGCCACGCACTATCTCGAAGAGGCCGACGCCATCGCCGACCGGGTCCTCGTGCTGCACCGCGGCCGGCTCCTCGCCGACGGCACCGCCGCCGAGATCAAGGCGAAGGCGGGGGCCCGCAGGATCGCCTTCGACCTGGAGGGCGAGATCGACCACACCGGCCTGCGTGGCCTGCCCTTCCTGACCTCGATCGACGTCTCCGGGCAGACCGTCCGCATCCAGTCGTCCGACGCCGACGCCACCGTCCACGCCCTGTACGGCCTCGGTGTCTACCCCCGCAACCTCGAAGTCGCCGGTCTCGGTCTGGAGCAGGCCTTCGTCGCCATCACGGAGGCCGAGGAGGCCAAGCAGTCATGAACGCCCTGATCAAGCTCGAGCTGAGCCGCGCGCTGCGCAACAAGAAGTTCCTGTTCTTCTCCGTCTGCTACCCGGCGATCCTCTTCCTGATCATCGCGGGCAACGCCGACAGCACCACCAAGGTCGACGGCACGGGTCTGACCCTCGCGACGTACATGATGGTGTCGATGGCCTCCTTCGGCGCCCTGACCGCCGTGCTCATGGGCAACAGCGAGCGCATCGCGAAGGAACGCGAGAGCGGCTGGGTGCGGCAGCTGCGGCTGACCCCGCTACCCGGGCGCGGCTACGTCCTCGCCAAGACCGCCAGCGCCGCCGTGGTGAGCCTGCCGTCGATCGTCGTGGTGTTCGTGGCCGCCGCCGCGATCAAGCACGTACGCCTGGACGCCTGGCAGTGGCTCGCCCTCACCGGGATCATCTGGGCCGGCAGCCTCGTCTTCGCCGCGCTCGGCGTCGCCATCGGCTACGTCGCCTCCGGGGACGCGGTCCGCCCCATCACGATGATCATCTACTTCGGTCTGTCGATCCTCGGCGGCCTGTGGATGCCGACGACCACGTTCCCGAAGATCCTCCAGGACATCGCGAAGTGGCTGCCCACGCACGCGTACGCTGCTCTCGGGCGGGCGATCGAGCAGAGCCAGGCCCCGCACGCGACGGACATCGCCGTCCTCGCCGTCTACTTCGTCCTGTTCGCGGGCGGCGCGGCCTGGCTGTACCGGAAGGACACGCTGAAGGCGTGAGCACCATGACGGAAGACCGGCGGGCCGACGGGAAGCGCCCGGAGATGCAGGTGCGGATCGGCCAGGGGCCCCGCAACCGGCGCGAGGTGATGGTCAAGACGCTGTGGATCGGCGTCTGGCTGGTCTTCCTCAGCTCGCCGATCAACGACCTGGCCTCGGGCCGGCACTCCACGGGCGCCACCGTGGCCGGCACGCTCGGGCTCACCGCGTTCATCGCCGCCTACCTGACGCTGGTCTTCCGGAACATGGGCAAGCCCTTCAGCCCGGCGGCCGTCGTCTCGCTGCTGGCGGTGCAGGCCGTCCTCGCGCCCCTGCTGACCTACAGCCTCGGCGACGCCTGGACCGGGCTCTTCGTCTACGTCTCGGTGGCCTGCGGGGCGACCCTGCCGCTGCGGGCCGCGTACTGGGCGATCCCGGCGACGGCCGTGGTGATGTTCCTCGTCGAACGGCACAACGGCGAGTCGGGGTGGGACGACACCCTGCTCCTGGTCGTGCTCATCGGGTTCGCCATGGTCGGCGTGGGCCAACTGGTGCGTACGACGATCGAGTTGCGCAAGGCGCGGGCCACCGTCGCCCATCTCGCCGCCAACGAGGAGCGCCTCCGCCTCGCCCGTGACCTGCACGACCTGCTCGGCCACTCCCTCTCCCTGATCACGCTGAAGAGCGAGCTGGCCGGCCGGATGCTGCCCGGCCATCCCGAGAAGGCGGCCCAGCAGGTCGCCGACATCGAGCAGGTCAGCCGGCAGGCGCTGGTCGACGTCCGCGAGGCCGTCACCGGGTACCGGCGCCCCCGGCTCGGCGCCGAACTCGCGGGCACCCAGGTCGCCCTGACCGCCGCCGGCGTCACCGCCACGATGCCCGCCGAACCCGACCTCACCGGAGTCCCGGAGGAGGCCGAGTCCGTGCTCGCCTGGGCGCTGCGCGAGGCGGTCACCAACATCGTCCGGCACAGCGGCGCCGACCGCTGTCTCGTCCAGCTCACGCACCGCCAGACCCTGGACGGGCCGGTCCTCGAACTGTGCGTCGAGGACAACGGATCCGGCGGCGCCGGCAGCATCCCCGGCAACGGTCTGACCGGGCTCACGGAACGGCTGGAGAAGGCCGGAGGCACCCTGGAGGCGGGCCGCGTCAAGCGCGGATTCCGGCTGGTCGCCCGCGTCCCCACGGCCCCCGAGGGGGACGTAGGATCCGGGGCATGACGAGCATGATCAAGGTCCTGCTGGCCGAGGACCAGTCCATGGTCCGCGAGGCGCTGGCCGCGCTGCTCGGTCTGGAGGACGACATCGAGGTCGTCGCCCAGGTCGCGCGCGGGGACGAGGTGCTCGCCGCCGTCGGCGCGCACGGCGTGGACGTGGCCCTGCTCGACATCGAGATGCCCGGCTGCACCGGCATCGAGGCGGCCGCCCAGGTGCACCGGCAGTTTCCGCGGGTCAAGCTGGTCGTCCTCACCACCTTCGGCCGCCCCGGATATCTGCGCAGCGCCATGGAGGCGGGCGCCGACGCCTTCCTCGTCAAGGACGCCCCGGCCGCCCAGCTCGCCGAGGCGATCCGCAAGGTCCTCTCCGGCGAGCGGGTCATCGACCCCACCCTCGCCGCCGCCGCGCTCGCCGAGGGCGCCAACCCCCTCACCGAACGCGAACGCGAGGTGCTCCGCGCGGCGGCCGACGGCGCGACCAACGCCGAGCTGGCCGCCGCCCTCCACCTCTCCCAGGGCACGGTCCGCAACTACCTCTCCACGGCCATCCAGAAACTGGCGGTACGCAACCGGGCGGAGGCGGTGCGGACGGCACGGGAGAAGGGCTGGCTCTGAAGGGTCAGTTGAGCATCGCCCTTGCGGTGTGCGCCTGTTGCCGTATCTTGCGGGCGGAGGACTCGTCCACGACCTCGATCAGATCGGCGTAGGCGTCCAGTTCCTCGGCACCGGAGACGAACTCCCCGCGCTGTACGAGCAGTTGACCCCGCTCGTAGCGCAACCGCGCCGGATGCGACGGCACCAGCAGGGCCAGCTCCACGGCCCACAGTGCCACGTCCGACCGCTCGGGGCGGGCGGTGGCCCAGGCCCGGACGTTGTTCAGGATCCGCTGGACGACCTCCAGCGGCGGCGCGGGCTCCAGCATGGCGGGATCCAGCGGCGCCCCCGTGGCCCCCACCACCAGCAGCTCCGTGTCGGTCCCGGTCAGCACCCGCCCGCCGTCGAACGGATCGGCCAGCACCTGCTCCTCGGCCGTACCGAACCCCACCACGAAGTGCCCCGGCAGCGCGACCCCGTACACCGGGGCGCCCGCCCGCCGGGCGACCTCCAGCCACACCACCGACAGCAGGATCGGCAGCCCGCGCCGGCGCCGCAGCACCTCGTGCAGCAGGGACGACTCCAGCCGCTGGTAGTCGCTGGGCGTCCCGTGGAACGCGTAGCGCCCGCCCAGCAGCCGTCGTACGGCCTCCGCCCACGCCCGCGGGCCGCCCGGCCGGTACGGCAGCTCGCCCGCCAGCCGGTCCAGCTCCAGCTGCGCCCCGTCCATCCCCGCCTCGTCCAGCTCCCCGTCCGCGCTCGCCCCGATCAGCAGACACAACGCCGACAGATCCGGCCGCTCCGACCGCGCCTCCTCGGCGAACCTGTCCCGCAGCTCACCGGCCCGCTCGGGTGAGGGCGGGTGCGGGGGCGGGAGGTGCGGGTGACGCATGGCCGGCTCAGGTCCTTCCAGGGCGTTCGCACTGCTCTTCCGGCGCCCGGTAGTGGTGGTAGGTGTGGTGCGGGGCGAGGCCCAGGGCGGTGTAGAGGGCCCGTGCGCCCTCGTTGTCCGTCTCGACCTGGAGCCAGGCCGCCGACGCGCCCTCGTCCAGTGCCCGGCGGGCCAGCGCGGCCATGACCTCCGTGGCGAGACCCTGCCTACGACGGCCGGGGTCCACCTCCACGGCGGCGAAACCGGCCCACCGCCCGTCCACGACACACCGGCCGATCGCCGCCGGAGCCTCGCCCACGGCGCCGGGCACGGTCGCGAACCACACCGACGGCCCCGAGCCGAGCACCCGCAGGGCCACCTCGCTCACCCCCTTGCGCTGGTACCGGGCGAGCCAGGCCTCGTCCGCCTCCCGGGCGAGGAGCACATCCGCGCCCTCGGCCCGGTCCGCGACCGGCGCCAGGGCACCGGTCCACACCTCGGCGGTCACCTCCCGCACCCAGCCGCGCCGCTCCAGCTCCGCGCACAGCAGCTCCTGCGTGCCCTCGGCCCCGGTGGCGGTCTGGATGTAGGCGGGCAGACCACGCTCGCCGTACCAGCGTCGTACGGCTTCCAGGGCCGCGTCGAGCGGAAGACCCGGATCGCCGAGCGGCAGCACACTGTTGGCCCTCCGGGTGAAGCCCGCCCGTCGTCCGACCACCACCCCGGCCGGACGCGCTTCGCGCGGCACCTTCTCGACCGCGGCCCGCAGCTCCCACGCGCCGAGCCGCTCGCTCTCCACCGGTTGCCAGCCGCGCGAGGAGACGCGCGCGAGTTCCTCGTACGAGGCCGCGGGTCCGCGCCGGCGCGCCGGAGCCGCGGGGACGACCTTGCCCGCCACCAGGATGTTTTCCGGGATGCGGACACTTTCCCCGTCCCGGCGTGTGATCATGAGCACGCCACCATCCCATGATGTGAGAACACCCACCGTGTCGGTGAACTTCTCCGACGCCGCTCCAGGGTCCCCCAAGCGCCGTACGGAGACCCGTTTCCCCACGTCAGCAGGGGTAATGCGGACTTCCAAGCGTCCTGCCGCCGAGATTTCCACTGGTCAGTTCACCCCTCCTGTTCGGATCATGCTCCGGAACGGAGATACTAGGGGCGGGCATCGACGACGCCGCGCTCCCGCGCGCCAGGCGGCGGAGCCTGAGGAGGCCCGCCAGCGCCCTATCGAGGAGGAACGACAGCGTGACCTACGTCATCGCGCAGCCTTGTGTCGACGTGAAGGACAAGGCGTGCATCGAGGAGTGCCCGGTCGACTGCATTTACGAGGGCTCCCGGTCCTTGTACATCCACCCGGACGAATGCGTCGACTGTGGTGCCTGTGAGCCGGTCTGCCCGGTCGAGGCGATTTTCTACGAGGACGACACTCCGGAGGAGTGGAAGGACTACTACAAGGCGAACGTCGAGTTCTTCGACGAGCTGGGCTCGCCCGGCGGTGCGAGCAAGCTGGGGCTGATCGAGCGCGACCACCCCTTCATCGCCGCGCTGCCGCCGCAGGCTGAGGGCGAGTAATCCCCGTAAGCCGCACCGTCGCCTCGGTCCCGTACGGCCCGATCGTCCCGATCACCGCCGCACGGGACCGAGGCGTTTGCCGCACCGTACGAAAGTGAGCCTGATTCCCGTGTCCGCAGTCTCCGACCGGCTCCCCACCTTCCCCTGGGACAAGCTGGAGCCGTACAAGAAGACGGCTGCCGCGCACCCCGGCGGGATCGTCGACCTCTCCGTGGGCACCCCGGTCGACCCGGTGCCCGAGCTGATCCAGAAGGCCCTGATCGACGCGGCCGACTCCCCGGGCTACCCGACCGTCTGGGGCACCCCGGCGCTGCGCGACGCGATCACCGGCTGGCTGGAGCGCCGCCTCGGCGCCCGCGAGGTCACCCACCGCCATGTCCTGCCGGTGGTCGGCTCCAAGGAACTGGTCGCCTGGCTGCCGACCCAGCTGGGCCTCGGCCCGGGCGACACGGTGGCCTACCCGCGGCTCGCGTACCCGACGTACGAGGTCGGCGCCCGCCTGGCCCGCGCGGACTACGAGGTCTACGACGACCCGCGCGACCTGGACCCGGCGAACCTGAAGCTCCTCTGGCTGAACTCGCCCTCGAACCCGACGGGCAGGGTCATCCCGAAGGAGGACCTGACCGCGATCGTCGCCTGGGCGCGCGAGCACGGCATCCTGCTGGTCTCCGACGAGTGCTACCTGGAGCTGGGCTGGGAGGCCGACCCGGTCTCGGTCCTGCACCCGGACGTCAACGGCGGCTCCTACGACGGGATCGTGGCCGTCCACTCCCTGTCCAAGCGCTCCAACCTGGCGGGCTACCGCGCGGCCTTCGTCGCCGGCGACCCGGCCGTCCTCGGCCCGCTGCTGGAGATCCGCAAGCACGGCGGCATGATGACCTCGGCGCCGACCCAGGCGGCGGTCGTGGCGGCCCTCGGCGACGACGCCCACGTCCACGAGCAGCGTGAGCGCTACGCGGCCCGCCGCGAGGCCCTGCGCGCCGCCCTGCTGGGCCACGGCTTCCGCATCGAGCACAGCGAGGCGAGCCTGTACCTGTGGGCCACGCGGGACGAGTCCTGCTGGGACACGGTCGCCCACCTGGCCGAGCTGGGCGTCCTGGTGGCTCCCGGGGACTTCTACGGGGAGGCGGGCGAGAAGTTCGTCCGCGTGGCGCTGACGGCGACGGACGAACGGGTCCGGGCGGCGGTGGAGCGCCTGTCGTAGCAAAGCCGACGGGGCCCGGGGAATCTCCCCGGGCCCCGTCGCCGTATGGTCGGTCAGCCGAGCGGCAGCTGCTGGACCGGCAGGTTCGACGTCGGCAGGACGCCACCCTTCGCCGTGCCGGACGCGGCGTCCCCGACGACGTTCCCGGCGGTCTGGGCGACACTGCCGGTGGCGGTCTGCGCCACCGGCGCCGCCTTCTTGACGGCGCCGCCGCCGGTCTTGCCCGCGGCCGGCACCGCAGTCCCGACCACGTGTCCGCCCGCGTTGCCCGCGAGAGAGGTGACGTTCTGTGCGGCGGAGTCGGCGGTGCCGGCGACGTGCGCCACGTCCGGGGCGGACATACCGCTCAGGTTCGGGGCCACCTCCGGCAGGTTCGTGGCCGCACCGGCGGAGCCGGCCGCACCGACCCCGGCTGCCGTTCCCGCTGCGACGAGCAGCGCGGCACGGGCGATCCGGCGGGTCAGAGGGAGGGACATGATGCTCCATTCGACGGGAGAGAACGGTGTCAAGGTCCGGGGCCCGGGTCCGGGCTCGGACGCCGTGACTACCGCTCGAAGTCCGCGAAGGTTGCGGACGCGCCAGGTAACGAATGGATAACGCATCGCATTATCAGGTGTGGATAAAAACGGGCAAAGAGCGTCTGTCGTGCAGCCGGCAGAATCCTTACGGCTCTTGATTTCCCGGGGTTTCCGAGCCGGGCACGGGATCGGCGCGGACTGTGGGGCGAGCGGGTGGCCGTGCAACCCGCCCGAGTGATCCCTCGTACTACTGTCCGGTCATGATCCGGACGGCCCCCGGGGACTGCTCCACCCCGCCGGACCCGGCCGAGGCGGCCGGCTTCCACCGGCTGTCGCTGCTCCCGGCGCTCCACTCGCGCCCCGCGTACGACACCCGCTGGACGTGCAGCGCCGAGGAGTTCGCCACCGCCCACTGCGCCAGCTGCCAGCCCCGCTGCCGCTCACCGCGCCCGCTCGCGTCCGTCCGCCCGCCCTGCGGCACCGGAACCGTCACCGTGCTCCCCTGCGCGGTCGCGGTCACGCTCGGCGCCGGAGACGGCGACGGCACCGGGACACCGTCCACCTGCGCACCGGTCTCCTGGAGCGCGTCGCGCCCGAAGTCCCGTACCAGCGCGCTGCGTACGGCGTCCGGACCGGTCGCCGAGACCCCCGGCTGCGGACGCCCGTCGCAGGTGAGCGTGGCCGCCGCGTTCCCCGTCAGTGCCGCCGCCAGCAGGGTGGCGTCCGACTCGTGCTTGGCGTACGCCTCCGGGTAGCCGCTGAGCTGCACCCGCTGGGCCGCGTCGGTCAGCGGCAGTTCGGTGTAGTTCGGCACGCGCGCCAGATGGGCGTAGAAGATGCCGGCCGCGTACGCCGGGTCCAGGATCTGCTGCTGGGTGCCCCAGCCCTGCGAGGGCCGCTGCTGGAACAGGCCCAGGGAATCCCGGTCGCCGTGCTGGATGTTGCGCAGCCCCGACTCCTGGATGGCCGTGGCCAGCGCGATCGTCACGGCCCGCTCGGGCATCCCGCGCCCGGTGCCGACGGCCGCGATCGTCGCCGCGTTCGACGCCTGCTCCGGTGTGAACTCGTACGACGTCCCGTCGCCCGCGTCCGACACCACCTTGCAGCCTCGGGCTCCGCCGCCTCCGGTGACGTACTGCACCACGAGATAGGCGGCGACACCGCACAGGACCAACAGGGCCGCGGTGTAACGGAAAAGACGACCGCGGCGCTTGGGACGGGTGGGGGACGGCTCTGGCACGCGTACAAGGTACTGGAGGCCCGCAAGGCCCTCACGGGGGGTTGCCGGAGAGCGCTTACCCGCCGGTCCCGGCGGCCGGCGCGCTAGGGTCGGTCCATGGCCGACACCTCGCTTGACCTCACGCTCGACGCCGCCGCGCTCACCGCGCGGCTCGTGGACTTCCCCTCCGAGAGCGGCACGGAGAAGCCCCTCGCGGACGCGATCGAGACCGCCCTGCGCGCCCTGCCGCACCTGACGGTGGACCGCTACGGCAACAATGTGATCGCCCGCACGAACCTGGGCCGCTCCGAGCGTGTCATCCTGGCCGGCCACATCGACACCGTCCCGATCGCGGACAACGTCCCCTCGCGCCTCGACGCGGACGGCGTGCTGTGGGGCTGCGGCACCTGCGACATGAAGTCGGGCGTCGCGGTGCAGCTGCGCATCGCGGCCACGGTCCCGGCCCCGAACCGCGACCTGACCTTCGTCTTCTACGACAACGAGGAGGTCGCCGCCGACCTGAACGGCCTCAAGCACGTCGCCGAGGCCCATCCGGAGTGGCTGGAGGGCGACTTCGCGGTTCTGCTGGAGCCGTCCGACGGCCAGGTCGAGGGCGGCTGCCAGGGCACCCTGCGCGTGCTGCTGAAGACCGCGGGCGAGCGGGCCCACTCGGCGCGCTCCTGGATGGGCTCCAACGCCATCCACGCGGCGGCCCCGATCCTGGCCCGCCTGGCGGCCTACGAGCCGCGCTACCCGGTGATCGACGGCCTGGAGTACCGCGAGGGCCTGAACGCGGTGCGCGTCTTCGGGGGAGTGGCGGGCAACGTCATCCCGGACGAGTGCGTGGTCGCCGTCAACTTCCGCTACGCCCCCGACCGCTCCGAGGAGGAGGCGATCGCGCACGTCCGCGAGGTCTTCGCGGGCTGCGGGGTGACGGAGTTCGTGGTCGACGACCACAGCGGCGGCGCGCTGCCCGGCCTGTCCCACCCGGCCGCGGCGGCCTTCATCGAGGCGGTCGGCGGCACCCCGCAGCCCAAGTACGGCTGGACGGACGTCTCCCGTTTCTCCGCGCTCGGTATTCCTGCGGTCAACTACGGCCCGGGCAACCCGCACTTGGCGCACAAGCGGGACGAGCGGGTGGAGACGGCGAAGATCCTGGCGGGCGAGGAGCGCCTGCGGACCTGGCTCACGGCCTAGAAACCGGGTACAGGCCCGGTACGGCGCTGCACACCGGACATCGTCACGTCCTCCCTCCGTAACCCGCGGCGATCTAGTCTGAGATCGAACTACCGGCAAGTGGAGGGAGCGCACATGGCTACCGGCAATCCCGAGGGAAAGAAGGTCCCGCCGGACGAGCAGCGCCTGGGCCCCGTCCTGCGGCGGCGCGGGCAGGTCATGGCCAGCACCACCGACCAGCGGCTGCTGGACGAGCGTGCCCCCACGGACTGGGTCCACACCGACCCCTGGCGGGTGCTGCGGATCCAGTCGGAGTTCATCGAGGGCTTCGGCACGCTCGCCGAACTCCCGCCCGCCATCAGCGTGTTCGGCTCGGCGCGCACCCCGGTGGACTCACCGGAGTACGATGCGGGCGTCCGGCTCGGCCGCGGCCTGGTCGAGGCCGGCTGGGCGGTGATCACGGGCGGCGGCCCGGGCGCGATGGAGGCGGCCAACAAGGGCGCGTGCGAGGCGGGCGGCACCTCCGTCGGCCTCGGCATCGAGCTGCCCTTCGAGCAGGGGCTGAACCCCTACGTCGACATCGGCCTGAACTTCCGCTACTTCTTCGTCCGCAAGATGATGTTCGTGAAGTACGCGCAGGGCTTCGTGGTCCTGCCCGGCGGCCTCGGCACCCTCGACGAGCTCTTCGAGGCCCTCACCCTGGTCCAGACCCAGAAGGTCACCCGCTTCCCGATCGTCCTCTTCGGCAGCGAGTACTGGGGCGGCCTGGTCGACTGGCTGAGGAACACCCTGGTGGCCCAGGGCAAGGCCGCCGAGAAGGACCTCCTCCTCTTCCACGTCACCGACGAGGTCGAGGAAGCGGTGGCCCTGGTGTCGAAGGAGGCGGCCCGCTAGGCCGGGGCTTTCGGCAGCCGCGCCCGGCCTGACCGCCCTCCGGCGTCAGGCCAGGCCCCGGCGAGCCACGGCAGGGGCCCGGTGGCCGGCGATGGAGGCCACCATGTCCAGCACCTGCCGGGTCTCGGCCACCTCATGGACCCGGTACACCTGCGCCCCGAGCCACGCGGACACCGCGGTCGTGGCCAGCGTGCCGATCAGCCGCTCCTTCACCGGCCGGTCCAGCGTCTCGCCGACGAAGTCCTTGTTGGACAGCGACACCAGCACCGGCCACCCCGTGGCGACCATCTCCTCCAGGCGTCGCGTCGCCTCCAGGCTGTGCCGCGTGTTCTTCCCGAAGTCGTGCCCGGGGTCGATGAGCACCGACTCCCTCGGCACGCCCAGCGCGACCGCCCGCTCGGCCAGCCCCACGGTCACGTCCAGGATGTCGGCCATGACGTCGTCGTACGTCACCCGATGGGGTCGAGTCCGCGGCTGCACACCCCCCGCGTGCGTGCACACCAGCCCCACCTCGTACCGCGCCGCGACCTCCGCGAGGTGCGGGTCGACCCCGCCCCACGCGTCGTTCAGCAGATCCGCGCCCGCCTCGCACACCGCCTCGCCGACCGAGGCCCGCCAGGTGTCCACGCTGATGATCACGTCCGGGAAGCGCCGCCGTACCTCCGCCACGAAGCCGACCGTGCGCCGCGCCTCCTCCTCGGCCGTGACCTCCTCGCCCGGCCCGGCCTTCACCCCGCCGATGTCGATGATCGCGGCACCCTCGGCCACCGCCTGCTCCACGCGGGCGAGGGCCGGTTCGTCGCGGAAGGTGGCCCCCTGGTCGTAGAAGGAGTCGGGGGTCCGGTTCACGATGGCCATGATCACCGGCTCGTGCGCCCCGAATTCCCGCCTGCCCAGCCTGAGCATCCGCTGTGACCTCTTCTCGTGCGTCCCGCGTTACGGCCGCCTGCGACCCTAACTGTCAGAGTCGCATGGCACGATCGGAGCCTGACAGTTTCGGCGTCCGGCAGAGAGCGTGGGGACCCTGGCGATGGTGATGTTCTTGTTCCTGGTCATCGCACTGGCCGTCGTGGTCGCCGCGGTGACACTCGCCGTGGTGGGCGGCGGCGAGAGTGCCCCGCTGCCCGAGGTGGCCCCGGACCGGCTCCAGGACCCGCTGCCCGCCGACCGCCCGGTGGACCACGCCGACGTGGAGAGCCTGCGCTTCCCGGTCTCCCCGCGCGGCTACCGCATGGCGGACGTCGACGACGCCCTCGGCCGGATCGCCGCCGAGCTGGCCGAGCGGGACGCCCGGATCGCCGACCTGGAGTCGGCGCTGGCCGGAGCCAGAGCCGCGGCGGCACACGTCCGCATGGACAAGCCCGGTCACCCGGAGGAGCAGCGATGAGCGGCGGAGCAGCCCTCGCCGGACCCGACGGCGCCCTGCGCTGCCCGTGGGCCCTGTCCACCGACGACTACGTGGCGTACCACGACGAGGAGTGGGGCCGCCCGGTCCACGGCGACGACGCCCTCTTCGAGCGGGTCAGCCTGGAGGCCTTCCAGTCGGGCCTGTCCTGGATCACGATCCTGCGCCGCCGCACGGGCTTCCGCGCGGCCTTCGCCGACTTCCGCATCGAGAAGGTCGCCGCCTTCACGGACGACGACCGCGAGCGGCTGCTGGCCGACGCGGGCATCATCCGCAACCGCGCCAAGATCGACGCGACCCTCGCCAACGCGCGCGTGCTCGCCGACTGGGCCGAGGGCGAACTGGACGACCTGATCTGGTCCCACGCCCCCGACCCGGCCGGCCGCCCGGCCCCGAAGACCCTGGCCGACGTCCCGGCGGTGACCCCGGAGTCCACGGCCCTGTCCAAGGCCCTGAAGAAGCGGGGCCTGAGATTCGTGGGCCCGACGACGGCGTACGCCCTGATGCAGGCGTGCGGGCTGGTCAACGACCACTTGGAGACGTGCGTCAGCCGTACGGGCCGGCCCGCCCGCTGACCGCTCACCGGCCCAGGTACTTGGGCTTCTCCTTGTTGACGAAGGCCTGCACGGCGATCGCGTGGTCCTCGGACTGCCCAGCCCGGGTCTGCAGTTCGTCCTCCTTCTGCAGCGTCTCCGCGAGCGAGTGCGACAGCCCATAGGCCACCGCCTCCTTGAGCGCCGCGTACGCCACCGTCGGCCCCTCGGCCAGCGCTCGCGCCACCTTCTCGGCCTCCTCGCGCAGTTCGGCGGAGGGTACGACCCGGTTGGCGATGCCCAGCTCGAGCGCGTCCTGGGCGCTGATGCTGCGCGGGAAGAGCAGCAGGTCGGCGGCGCGGCTCGGGCCGATCACCCGGGGCAGGGTCCAGGAGATCCCGGAGTCGGCGGTCAGGGCGACACCGGCGAAGGAGGTGTTGAAGGCGGCGGTGTCGGCGACCAGCCGGTAGTCCGCGGCGAGCGCGAAGCCGAAACCCGCCCCGGCCGCGACGCCGTTCACCGCGGCGACCACCGGCTTCGGCGCCCCGGCGAGGGCGGTCACGATCGGGTTGTAGTGCTCCTTGACCGTGCTCATCGTCTGCCCGGTCCCCGTCTCGCGGTCGGCGGCGAGCAGCCCGATGTGTTCCTTGAGGTCCTGGCCCACGCAGAACGCCCGGTCCCCGGCGGCGGTCAGCAGGATCGCCCGTACGGCCGCGTCCCCGGCCGCGGATTCCGCCGCCTCCCGGAGGGCGACCTTGGTCGCGATGTTCAGCGCGTTCATGGCCTCGGGGCGGTTCAGCGTGATCGTCGCGAGTCCGTCGTTCACCTCGTAGAGCACGGTGTCGGCCATGGGGCATCCCCTCCGGGTCGCGGGTGACGTACCGCTCAGTACGTCCGTGTACGAAGGACAGCATGGCGGAGATCACCGTCCAAGAGCCGGACCGGACGTGTGACCTGCGTCAAAGAAAAACGGAGTGGAGTCGGCCGATGGATGTCCGTGCGGCGGCGCAGTATCGCAGCCACATCGCCGAATTGGGTGGTTTTGCTCGCGCGCGTTGCCCAAGCGATGCCTACTGATGTTGGTCATCGGGTCCTGCGATGCGGGATAATGGCTGGGAAGCAATGTGTTCGATGCCGGTGTCGCGTGTCCGATCCGGACCGCGGATGCCCTCCGGGGGCGTCGGCAGACGATGAGCTGGTTTCAGGAAGGGGAACGAGCATGGCGGCCATGAAGCCGCGGACGGGCGATGGCCCGCTCGAGGTGACCAAGGAGGGGCGGGGCATCGTCATGCGCGTTCCGCTCGAAGGCGGCGGTCGACTCGTCGTCGAGCTGACCCCTGACGAGGCCAAGGCGCTCGGCGAGGCCCTGGAGAAGGTCACCGTCTGACGCGCCGGCCATCTGGTCCTTACGTCTGCCCCGGCATCGTACGCGGTGCCGGGGCAGACGCGTACGCGGGCACCGGCGAACGGCCGCTGACCGCTTGGCCGTTCACGGCTCGGTCGTTCACCGCCCGGCCGCTCACCTCTTGACGGCGCACAGCAGCCCGTCGCCCACCGGCAGCAGCGACGAGACCAGCTCCTGGCTCTCGCGCACCGAGCGCAGCAGCTCGCGCAGCCGCAGCACCTCCGTCGGCTGCGGCCCCGAGCCCACCGTACGGCCGTTGGCGAAGACGCCCTCGAAGACCACCAGCCCGCCCGGCCGCAGCAGGCGCAACGATTCAGCGAGATAGTCGGAGTACTCCTGGCGGTCGCCGTCGCAGAAGACGAGGTCGTAGCCCGCGTCCGCGAGCCGGGGCAGGACGTCCAGGGCGCGGCCTGGGATGAAACGGGCCCGGTTGCTGGCGAAACCGCAGCCACGGAAGGCCTGCCGGGCGAACTGCTGGTGCTCCGGCTCCGGGTCGACCGTGGTGAGCACCCCGTCCGGGCGCATGCCGTGCAGCAGATGGATTCCGGACACCCCGCAGCCGGTGCCGATCTCGGCGACGGCCTTGGCGTCCACGGAGGCGGCGAGCAGTCGCAGTGCGGCGCCCGTGGCCGGCGACACCGAGCGCAGCCCTGCCTCGCGGGCCCGGTCGCGGGCCCAGTGCAGCGCTTCGTCCTCGGCGACAAAGGCGTCGGCGAACGCCCAGCTCGTCTGCCGGTTGCCGGTAATGACCCTCTCCTGTCCCCGTGGTTGCCTGGGCGTGACTGTATCCGTTGGCGTCGGGAACCCGCAGATGGGACCGGACGTTTAGAAGGTTGTGACGGTGGCCGGATGCGCGATGGGGGGTAAGAGGTGGATCAGGACGCCGAGCAACTGCTGACGCAGCCGCATGAGCCGTATCAGCGTGTATCAAATTCTCGTAAAACCGCTTATCCGGAGCTAACGGGCGAGGTGGCTATGGTAGGGGCTCCACTGGACACCACCAGAGCCGACAGGGGAGGTGCGGCTGCGCCCGGAGATCGGGGCGGAGTGCTGCGGCGCTTCCTCGGGTCGGCGGGCAGGCCGAAATCCGTGACCGACACCGCTGCTGACCACCACGCCGGTTTCGCCGCAGGCGAGGCCCAGACCGCGACCTTCTCCACCGACGCGGACGGGCAGGCGTGGACTCCGCCCACGTGGGAGGAGATCGTCAGCACGCACAGCGCCCGGGTCTACCGCCTGGCGTACCGCCTGACAGGCAATCAGCACGACGCCGAGGACCTCACCCAGGAGGTCTTCGTCCGCGTCTTCCGCTCCCTGTCGACGTACTCGCCGGGCACCTTCGAGGGCTGGCTGCACCGCATCACCACCAACCTCTTCCTGGACATGGTCCGGCGCAAGCAGCGCATCCGCTTCGACGCCCTCGGCGAGGACGCGGCCGAGCGCCTGGCCAGCCGTGAGCCCACCCCGCAGCAGCTGTTCAACGACGCGCACTTCGACGCCGACGTCCAGCAGGCCCTCGACACCCTGGCGCCCGAGTTCCGCGCCGCCGTCGTCCTGTGCGACATCGAGGGACTGTCGTACGAGGAGATCGCCGCGACCCTCGGCGTGAAGCTCGGCACGGTCCGCTCCCGTATCCACCGCGGCCGCTCCCAGCTCCGCAAGGCCCTCGCGCACCGCTCCCCGGAGGCCCGCGCGGCCGAGCGGCGCTCCTTCATCGCCCGTGTCCCCGCTCTGGGGGGAGGGGGCGCGACCGCGTGAGTGGATCCCGGCCGAAACCTGCAGAGAAGGCGCACCTCGCAGAACAGCATCTGGGGGACCGGCTCTCCGCCCTGGTGGACGGAGAGCTCGGTCATGAGTCGCGTGAGCGGGTCCTCGCCCACCTGGCCACCTGTGCCCGGTGCAAGGCGGAGGCGGACGCCCAGCGCCGACTGAAGAACGTGTTCGCGGAGGCTGCCCCGCCGCCGCCCTCGGCGAGCTTCCTGGCCCGCCTCCAGGGCCTGCCCGGCGGTGACGGCACGTCCGGCTCGGGCGGCGGCCTCTTCGGCCGCGGCCCTCAGGAGGACATCGCGGCAGCGTCCGACGACCCGGGCACCTCCGCGATGTCGGGCAGAGACCTGGCGGGCATCGCGGGCGTCTTCGGGGCGCGCCGCGGTGAGCGCTTCGCGTTCGGATACGTCCCCGCCCGTCCGCACAGCCCTGTCTCTCCGGCCGCTACGGCCCACGAGCGCGGCTTCCGCATCCATCCCGTCGGCCGCCCGGACGAGGGCCGCGCCGCCTCGCGCGGTCTGCGGTTCGCGTTCGCCGCCGCCGGCGCGGTGTCGCTGGCCGCGGTCGCCCTCGGCGGCGTCACCACCGCGATCCCCAGCGACACGACCGCCGACGCCCGTGGCGGCGCCGGCAGCAACGTCATCCCGGCCCGCTCGGCCGGTTCGGGAGCGGGAGCGGGCGCGGTCACGCCCGACAGCCAGCGGCGCCGCCCGGGAGGGCCACTGCCGGCCGCCCAGGGCGGCTCGCTGCTCGGACAGACCACGGTGGCTCCGACGTCGATGTCCGCGCCGCTGGTGCCCGGAGTGCCGTCCTCCGGCACCGTTCAGGCCCCGGGCGATCTGGTACGCGGTCTGACCGCGCCGGTGATGGCCGGTGCGGCCGCCGTCTCCCCGCTGATACGCCCGCTCAACGACACCGTGGACTACCCGCTCAACGGCTGGCCCACGGTCCCCGGAGTCACCGGCTCCGGCCTGCTGTCCGCCCCCGTCCCCACCACGCCGTCCGCCGCGCCCTCCCCGTCCCCCTCCACGCCTCCCCCGACCCCCTGACCGGCCCCTGCGCCACGGCCCGCGAACCTGGTTGAATCCTGTGAGGGCCGTTCCCGCGGCGATGACCCGGGGGCGTAGTCGACGTTCCGCGGCCACCGCCGAAGCGCGCAGCCGCGGCCAGCCGTGGGGAGAGCATGAACGAGGGGAACCGTGTCCCTCCGGGGGAGAAGCCGCAGGGACCGGCGGGGGCGACACCGACCGACCGGTCTGGGCTGGTGGGATCCGAGATGGCTGAGTCCGAGCCGTCCGAGGCGGGTGACTTCGAGTTGGCGCGGCCGGGGGGTGCGGCTGGGGCTGAGGTGGAGCAGGCCGAGGCCGTGGGCGACGGGGACTTCGAACTGGCCAAACCGGTGCCTGCCTCTGTCGGCGACGCCGAGGCGGGCGGGGATGCGGAGGCGGACGTGTCCGCCGACGTAGCAGCCGCGCCCGGGGAAACCGCCTGGGCGGCTCCCACCGAGCGTCCGAAGCCGCTGCACGACCCGGATCCCTACAGCACCCCGCCGTACGGCGAGCCGGGCCCCTGGGCACCCGCACCGCCCGTCCAGCACCCGGCGGCCGCACAGGCCCAGGGAACGGCCGCGCTGCCGGCACCGGCACCTGGTGTTCCCGCGCCCGGGATGCCCACGTCCGCACCAGGTGTCCCCGAGCTCGGCGCTACGGCCTCCGCCCAGGAATCCGCCGTACCCGCACCCGGAGCCTCCGCGCCCGGCGTTCCCGTGCCCGGGATTGCCGCGCCAGGCGCCCTGGCACCGGCGACGGAGGTTTCCGTACCCCCGCCCGGAGCTCCCGCACCCGTCCCCGGTCCGGAGGCACCCGCCCCCGCGCCCGGTGGCGCTCCCCACCCGGGCGGACCCACCCCCACCGGTGTCGAACAGGACCCCTGGCGGCGTTATGACCCCTGGGCCCCCGGTTCGCCCCAGGAGCAGGCTCTTCGGCAGGGGGTGTTTCAGCAGACCGGCGCCGGGGTGGGCGCGGCCGGGCGGCGGCGGCTGCTGGCGGGGTGGACCCTTGTGGTCGCCCTCGTCGCCGCGGGGGTCGGTGGGATCGGCGGTGCCTATGTCGAGCGGCAGGGGTTCGGCGGTGAGGTGCGTCTGCCGCAGGCCGGGCGGGTACCTGCCGGGCGCGCACCGGACAGTGTGGCCGGGATAGCCGCCCGCGCGCTGCCCAGCGTCGTCACGCTGCATGTCTCCGGGACCGATCAGACCGACACCGGCACCGGCTTCGTGCTCGACACCCAGGGGCACATCCTCACCAACAACCACGTCGTCGCCCCCGCGGGATCGAGCGGTGAGATATCCGTGACGTTCAGTAGCGGGGACACCGTCAAGGCGGCCATGGTGGGTCACGACAGCGGTTACGACCTCGCCGTTGTTCAGGTCCACGGCGTGCACGGCCTCACCCCGCTGCCCCTCGGCAACTCCGACGACGTCCGGGTCGGCGACCCCGTCGTCGCCATCGGTGCCCCCTTCGACCTGGCCAACACCGTCACCTCCGGCATCATCAGCGCCAAGGAACGGCCCATCACGGCCGGCGGGGAGAAGGGAGACGGGAGCGATGTCTCGTACGTCGACGCGCTGCAGACCGACGCCCCTATAAACCCGGGCAACTCGGGCGGACCCCTCCTCGACTCCCGCGCCCAGGTCATCGGCATCAACTCCGCCATCCGTTCCGCCGACAGCGGCTCCGACTCGGACGGCGCCCAGGCCGGCTCCATCGGCCTCGGCTTCGCCATCCCGGTGAACCAGGCCAAGCGCGTCGCCGAGGAACTGATCAACGACGGCCATGCCACCCACCCCGTCATCGGCGTCACCCTCGACATGGGATACACGGGCGACGGTGCGCGCATCGACGACCGGAGCGCGAGCGGCGGCCCCGCCGTCAGTACGGGCGGGCCCGGCGAGCGGGCGGGGCTGAAGGCGGGCGATGTCATCACCGGGGTCGACGGGCAGCCCGTGCACACCGCCCGGGAGCTGATCGTCAAGATCCGCGCCCACCGGCCCGGTGACCGGCTACGGCTGACGGTCCGGCGTGACGGTACGGACCGGGAGATCCAGCTCCGGCTGGGCGCGGCGGAGCAGAACTGACAGAAGTCTCACCTCGGGACGGTACCGGTCGGACAGGATCCCCGGGTACCGTTGAGCGACCGAGGACATCGCACTGGGAGCGTCAGGTGTTCAATGACATAGGGCCACTGGAACTGCTGACGATCGTCGTCATCGCGGTGCTCGTGTTCGGTCCGGACAAGCTCCCCAAGGTCATCCAGGACGTGACGCGTACGATCCGGAAGATCCGCGAGTTCTCGGAGAGCGCCAAGCAGGACATTCGTAGCGAACTGGGACCCGAGTTCAAGGACTTCGAGTTCGAGGACCTCAACCCCAAGACGTTCGTCCGCAAGCACCTGGACGGCGCCACCGACGACCTGGGGCTGAAGGAGATCCGCAACGGCTTCGATCTGAGGAAGGAGATGGCCGAGGTCACCGACGCCGTCAACGGCCGGGACGTCGAGGCCTCTTCGTCGTCCACTCCCTCGTCCTCGTCCCCGTCCTCTGCCTCCGCTTCCGGCGGCCGTATCGACATGACCAAGAAGCCCGAGGAGCCCGGCGAGGACGAGCGGCCGCCCTTCGACGCGGACGCCACCTAGGCACCACTTCTCACCGCCGACACGCGCGTGCGGGCGTACGCCGCGCACGTGACGCGTTTCATAGCGCACCCCCGTCGCACACGGCTTGAACAGGCCGTACGTGCGCCCCACGCATCCAGTGCCTGCCCTGCCGCCCTCGTTCGTGTGGATATGCTGCCGAGTTGTTGTGCGGACCGGACGAGTGCGCCCGAAGGGGGGCGGGCCGCCCCGGTCCGACGAGAGCGAGGAGGCGTCCGGGAGATGGAGACGACGAGTCGGGTGGGCGCGCAGGCGCCGGCCGCGGAGGGCGGACAACAGCTTCCCTCCGCCCGGCGCACGGTCGACGGTTACCTGCAGGCGCCCTTCCCGTGGTACGGCCTCGACGAGGCCTTCACCGGGCCGCGCTGGCTGATGCAGGTGGGGACGGCGGCCGACGGTGCCGTCGAGCACGGTTCGATCGGTCACGGTGACGAGCCCTCCGTACGGGTCGAGACCGGCGCCGCCGGTGAGCCGCGGGAGAAGTTCGCGGTGGTGGTCACGGTCGCCGCACAGCCGTCCCGGCGGAGCGCCGACGGTACGGGGCTGCTGGAGGCCACGTCGGTCTCCTCGGCCGCGTGGCTGGCCGGGGTGGGGCTGCTGTCGTTCACCTGGCCCGGCCAGATGGACCACAGCCTGCGCGACGACTGGCTGGACCAGCAGACGGAGACCGCCTGGGCGCTGGCCGACGATCTCGAGGGGGCGGAGTGGTCCCGGCTCTCTCTTCCGGTGGACGGGGTCGCGTCCTCTTTCCATTACCGGGAGTCGGAGTTCGGGTGGGTGCTCGCCGGTACGACTGAGGCGGGGGTGCACCTGGGCGCGTACGGGCGGGGGATGAGCGCGTACGGGCTGGGGTTCGCCGTGATCAAGGACATCGCCGCCTACGACGCCTAGCCGGGGCGGCGTTCGGGGGACCGCCGCAGCCTGCGGCGGTCCGGAACGGACAGCGCCCCTTCAGCGAAGGCGTAGCAGCCTAGAACTTGTTCTTCGGGGTGATCCCCAGCGACAGCCCCGACAGGCCCCGCTGCCGTCCTCCCAGCTTCCCGGCGATCGCGCGCAGCGCGCTGCCCGCCGGGGAGTCGGGGTCGGTCAGGACCACCGGCTTGCCCTCGTCGCCGCCCTCGCGGAGGCGGACGTCGATCGGGATGTTGCCGAGGACCGGGACCGTCGTACCCGTGGTGCGGGTGAGGCCGTCGGCCACCACCTGGCCGCCGCCGGTGCCGAAGACGTCGACCATCTCGCCGCAGTGCGGGCAGGGCAGGCCGGACATGTTCTCGACCACGCCGACGATCTTCTGGTGGGTCTGTACGGCGATGGAGCCGGCGCGCTCGGCGACCTCGGCCGCCGCCTGCTGCGGCGTCGTGACGACCAGGATCTCGGCGTTCGGGATCAGCTGGGCGACGGAGATGGCGATGTCGCCGGTGCCGGGCGGGAGGTCCAGGAGGAGGACGTCCAGGTCGCCCCAGTACACGTCCGCCAGGAACTGCTGCAACGCCCTGTGCAGCATCGGGCCGCGCCAGACGACCGGGGCGTTGCCCGGGGTGAACATGCCGATGGAGATGACCTTCACGCCGTTCGCCGACGGCGGCATGATCATGTTCTCGACCTGGGTCGGGCGGCCGTCCGCGCCCAGCATGCGCGGCACCGAGTGGCCGTAGATGTCGGCGTCGACCACGCCCACCTTGAGACCGTCGGCCGCCATGGCCGCCGCGAGGTTGACCGTGACCGAGGACTTGCCGACGCCGCCCTTGCCGGAGGCGACCGCGTAGACCCGGGTGAGGTTGCCCGGCTTGGCGAAGGGGACCTCGCGCTCGGCCTGGCCGCCGCGCAGGGCGTTGGCCAGCTCCTTGCGCTGCTCGTCGCTCATCACGTCCAGCGTGACGCCGACCCGGGTCACGCCCTCGACCCGGGAGACCGCGTCGGTGACGCGCTGGGTGATGGTGTCTCGCATGGGGCAGCCGGAGACCGTCAGGTACACGGTGACCGCGACCGCGCCGTCCTCCCCGATCTCCACCGATTTGACCATCCCCAGTTCGGTGATGGGTCGGTTGATCTCGGGGTCGTTCACCGTCGCCAGTGCCTCGCGCACCGCGTCTTCCGTAGCCATAAGGACGATGGTACGGCGCGGTAAGGGCCCTCCGGGTAGCCCCTCAGCGGTCTTCTGCGTCACGTCCCGGTGGGTGTTCTGCCCGTTCTGCCGGGAATACGACACGCTCGCTGCGGCCCTGGCGTTCCTCCAGTTCCTTGACCAGATCCTGCAGCTCCGAGCGCATCCAGTCGCGGGTCGCGACCTCGCCGAGGCCCGTGCGCAGCGCGGCGATCTCCCGGGTCAGATACTCGGTGTCGGCGATGGACCGCTCGTTCTGCTTGCGGTCCTGCTCCAGGTTGACCCGGTCACGGTCGTCCTGCCTGTTCTGTGCGAGCAGGATCAGCGGGGCCGCGTAGGAAGCCTGGAGGGACAGCGCCAGGGTCAGGAAGATGAACGGGTACTGGTCGAAGCGCAGTGCGACGGGTGCCACGATGTTCCACAGCACCCACATGATGATCACGACCGTCATCCAGACGATGAAGCGGCCCGTGCCCAGGAAGCGGGCGATCCGCTCCGACAGCCGGCCGAAGGCGTCCGGGTCCCACTCGGGCAGGATCCGGCGCCGGGGCGGGCGCGGCTGGTCCAGCCGGGGCGTGCGGTGCCGGGTGGCCGCCGTGGCGCCCGCCGGGGTGCGCTCACGGATACCGCTCTCGCGCTCAGGAGCCATGCGGGGCCGCCCCCTCTCCCTCGTCCAGGTGGAACTCGGTCTCCCGCCAGTCCTCGGGCAGCATGTGGTCCAGTACGTCGTCCACGGTCACCGCGCCCAGCAGCCGCCCGGCCTCGTCCACGACCGGCGCGGCCACCATGTCGTACGTGGCGAAGAACCCGGCGATGACGGGCAGCGCGGCGTCCGGGGCGAGCGGTTGCAGGTCGTCGTCCACGAGCGAGCTGACCAGCGTGTACGGCGGATCGCGCAGCAGCCGCTGGAAGTGGACCGTGCCCAGGTACTTGCCGGTCGGGGTCTCGTCGGGCGGGCGGCAGACGTAGACCTGGGCGGCGAGCGCGGGGGAGAGGTCGGGGTTGCGGACCCGGGCGAGCGCGTCGGCGACGGTGGCGTCCGGGCGCAGCACGATCGGCTCGGTGGTCATCAGTCCGCCGGCGGTGTGCTCCTCGTACGACATCAGGCGCCGCATCTCGGCCGCGTCGGCGGGCTGCATCAGGCTCAGCAGCCGCTCCTTGTCGTCCTCGGGCAGCTCGGAGAGCAGGTCGGCCGCGTCGTCGGGGTCCATGGCCTCCAGCACGTCGGCGGCGCGCTCCTCCTTCAGCTTGCCGAGGATCTCGATCTGGTCGTCCTCGGGGAGTTCCTCGAGCACGTCGGCCAGGCGGTCGTCGTCGAGCGCGGCGGCGACCTCGGCGCGCCGCTTGGCGGAGAGGTGGTGCAGGACGTTGGCGAGGTCGGCGGGGCGCAGCTGCTCGAAGGTGGCGAGCAGGCTCTCGGCGCCCTGCCCGTGCTCCTCCAGCGAGAAGCCGGTGACGGCGGACCACTCGACGGTCAGCGTCTCGCCCTTGG
Organism: Streptomyces sp. NPDC020192; assembly: GCF_044388685.1. Taxonomy (NCBI): domain Bacteria; kingdom Bacillati; phylum Actinomycetota; class Actinomycetes; order Kitasatosporales; family Streptomycetaceae; genus Streptomyces; species Streptomyces sp. NPDC020192. The sequence continues at coordinate 73,255 of NZ_JBIRXG010000005.1, forward strand.
CCCGCCGGAAGGCGCCGCTCTTCTTCCCCTTGCGGACGAAGACCCGGTCGACCTCCCAGTCCCGGCGGGCGGGCAGCTGCTGCACGGACACGTCGAGGACGGTGGCCTCCTCGCCGGTCTCGGTGAGCGCCACGTGCCGGTCCAGCAGCTCGCCGAAGACCAGCCGCTCGGTGGGCCGCTGCTCGAAGCGGCGGACGTTCATGACCCCCGTCGTGATGACCTGCCCCGACTCGATGCCGGTCACCCGGGTCATGGGCAGGAAGATCCGGCGCCGGGTGGACAGCTCGACGACCAGCCCGAGCACGCGCGGGGGCCGTCGGCCGACGCGCAGCATGACGACCAGGTCGCGGACGCGGCCCACCTGGTCGCCGTTGGGATCGAAGACGGGGACCCCGGCGAGGTGCGAGACGAAGATGCGGGGGGCGCCGGCTGCCATGGCTGTGCTTCCTTTGCGTGAGGATCGTGTGAGTTGCTCGGATATGCCCGCGCGCGTGCGCTTCAGGCTAGCCCGTCCTGATGGGATACGCCCCGGTGGGCGGTCCGGACGGACTGGCTCCGCCGGGCGGTCAGGGCCCCGGTACGCTGCCGTACGCCGTTCAGGATTCGTCAGAAAGGCAGCCCCACCTGTGACTGCGACTCCCCAGGGCCGGACCCGCCGGACCACGCGGATGACCGCGATGTGCGCACTGGCCGTGGCCGGGGTGGCGGTGCTGACGGGGTGCGGCGGTGACGATCCGGACGCGGGGACGAACGGGGTGGGCAAGCTGCCCGCCGACCAGATCCAGGCGAAGACCCGCGCGGCGGCGGACGCGGCCCCTGCGGTGCGGCTGGCCGGGACGGTGGTCACCAGCGGCCGTACCTACCAGCTGGACATGCAGCTGAAGTCCGACGGCGGCACCGGATCGGTGACCTCGCAGGGGGCGACCTTCCAGCTCCTGCGGGTGGGGCAGCAGCTCTACCTCAAGGCCGACTCGGACTTCTGGAGCCACGCGGGCGCCGGCGGCGGTGACAGTACGGCCGGCAAGCTGAACGGCAAGTACGTCAAGGTGCCGCAGGGGGATCCCGCGTACAAGAAGTTCAGTGGCTTCACGGACAAGTCGGTCCTGCTCGACGGGCTGCTGTCCCTGCACGGCACCCTGGCGACCGACGGTCACCACGACCAGTCGGGCACGCCCACCATCCGCATCACCGGCGACAAGGGCTCCGGCGGCACGCTGGACGTCTCCCTCCAGGGCGAGCCGTACCCCCTCAGCCTGGTCCGCGCGGGCGGCGCGGGCACGCTCCGCTTCTCGGACTGGGGCAAGGACTTCACCGTCCTGGCACCGGCCAAGGACGACACGGTGGACTACGGCAAGCAGTTGCCGACGTCGTAGGTGATCCCCCGGGGTGTTACTTCCTCCGCCGCTTCCCCAGCAGCTTCGGCAGCCCCGCCGGAATCGGCCCTCGCGTGGTCGCCGGAGTAGGCACAGGACGCTCGGCCAAGCGGCCGGCGGGCAACGGCTCCACGGCACCCGCCGGCACCAGGCGGACCACCCGGCACTCGCGCGCCCAGCGCCCCGGCATCTCCTCGCCGTCCGGGGCGTTCAGGCGCTTGCCCTTCAGTTCGGCGACGGCGGCCTCCCACTCCTCGGAGCCGGGGGCCAGTTCGGTCACGGTCGCCGGGAACGTCACCAGCCGGCCGCCCTTGTCCTTGCTGCGCACGGTCACCTCGGCGGAGCCGCCGTCGACCAGCGCCGGCAGCGGCTGCTCCCCGGGCCCGTCGCCGACCAGGCACACCGCGCCCTCGTGCCACACGTGCCACAGCGCACGCGCGGCCGGAGCACCGGTGCCCCTGACCCAGATCAGGCCGGACTTCTTCGCGGCCTCCTCGATGAGGGCCTGGTCGAGCAGCTCGCTTTGCATGGTGTCAGCCTATCGATGCCCGCTGTCCGGGCCCGTTCACAGCCAGCCGTTGCGCTTGAGCACCCGGTGGATGCCCACACACGCGACGATGGTGACGGTCAGGACCAGCGGGTAGCCGTACCTCCAGTGCAGCTCCGGCATGTTGTCGAAGTTCATGCCGTACACACCGGTCACCATCGTCGGTACGGCGATGATCGCGGCCCAGGCGGTGATCTTGCGCATGTCCTCGTTCTGCGCGACGGACGCCTGCGCCAGGTTGGCCTGGAGGATGGAGTTGAGCAGCTCGTCGAAGCTCACCACCTGCTCCTGGACCCGGGCGAGGTGGTCGGCGACGTCCCGGAAGTACTTCTGGATGTCCGGGTCGATCAGCCGCATCGGCCGCTCGCTCAGCAGTTGCATGGGCCGCAGCAGCGGGGCGACGGCCCGCTTGAACTCCAGCACCTCGCGCTTGAGTTGGTAGATCCGCGCCGAGTCCACACCGCGCGCGACACCGCCCCGGCCCGGCGAGAAGACCTCGGTCTCCACCTCGTCGATGTCGTCCTGCACGGCGTCGGCGACCGCGATGTAGCCGTCCACGACATGGTCGGCGATGGCGTGCAGCACGGCCGAGGGGCCCTTGGCCAGCAGCTCCGGGTCGTCCTGGAGGCGGTGCCTGAGGGCCCGCAGCGAGCCCTGGCCGCCGTGCCGGACGGTGATGAAGAAGTCCCGGCCGGTGAAGCACATCACCTCGCCGGTCTCCACGACCTCGCTGTTGGCGGTGAGCCGGTCGTGCTCGACGTAGTGGATGGTCTTGAAGACGGTGAAGAGGGAGTCGTCGTAGCGCTCCAGCTTCGGGCGCTGGTGCGCCTGCACCGCGTCCTCGACGGCCAGCGGGTGCAGCCCGAACTCGCTCGCGATACCGGCGAATTCGGCCTCGGTCGGCTCGTGCAGCCCGATCCACACGAAGCCGCCGTCGCGCCGCACCAGCCGCATGGCCTCGTGCGGGCTCAACGGCTTGCCGGTCTGGACGCGGGCACCGTCGCGGTAGACGGCGCAGTCCACGACCGCCGAGGGCGTGCCGGGGTCGCGGGTGCTGTCGTACGAGACGGCGGTGTCCTTGCGCGGCGAGGGACGGGACGACGTACGGACCATGGTGCGCAGGTCGCGGATCATCGACATGGGCAGGCTCCTTCGCGGGCAGGCAGCGAAAGCGCGTGACGACGGGTGGAACTACCCGGAATGGGGACGGTCCTCGGTACGGATGTTTGGCACGTCCACAAAGCGGGGAGCACCGCACCGTCGCGGTGGCGACTTCGCTACTGATGCGGAACTGACGTTGATCAGACGAATCAGGCAAAGCGAAACGAAGTGCTCTTCCGGACGCGCACAGGAAGGCGGCGGACAGGCCGGAAAAACCAGTCAGTGACCAGATCAGCGGTCGGAAGAGCGAGTGGTACTACCAGGTCGACTTCGATCCATGACAGCCCCACCTCCTCCGGCCGGTCCCTCGTAAGGGAGTCCCAAGCGGCGTCGGGAACAAGAGCGACGCTTCTGCGTGCTGCCCCGAACCACCGGCTCAGAGTAGCAGTAGCCCGAACTGTCAAGGCGCCGCTTTGCCCGCTACTGGCGAGTTCTATGCTCGCCGCATGGTTGATGTTCTTCCTCTTGTCGAGGCACGGTTGAGCACCGCGCTGGGCGAACCGGACGCGCGCGCCGCCGTCACCTTCCTCGGCACGGACCGCATCGAGGTGCTCCGGTTCCGGGAGGGGGATCTCCTCCGGTACGCCACGCTCGGCATGTCCGCGCACCCCATGACCGACCCCACGGCGATGCTCGCCGACCCGGTCAAGGGACCCCGTGCGGAGCTGGTCCTCTCCGTTCGCGCGGGCCTCGCCGACACCGACAAGGTGCTGCGCCCGCTCGCCGTGCTGGCCGCGTCCCCGCAGGTGGAGGGTCTGATCGTGACCCCGGGCGCCTCCCTGGACACCGGCGGTCCGCTGTGGCCCGGTGCCCCCTTCACCTCGGTGCTGGTGGGCGAGCCCGGCGGACTGGTCGAGGACCTGGAGCTGGACGACCCGATGGATCCCGTGCGGTTCCTGCCGTTGCTGCCGATGACTCCGAACGAGGCCGCCTGGAAACGCGTCCACGGCGCCCAGGCCCTCCAGGAGCGGTGGCTCACCCAGGGGACGGACCTGAGGGATCCCGCCCGCAGATCCGTCCCGCTGGACTGACGCGACACGTGAGCAAGCTCACCAAGGGCGGCCGGACGTCGGTCAGTTGGCGAACCCGCGGCGAGGCCGGCGCGGCTGGTGAGTGCCGTATGCATGCAGTGGCCTCCGGTCAAGGGTTCCGTCCGGTCGGGTGATCGTCCTTGACGTGGGCGGGCAGGGGTAGGACCGTGGGGCCCTATGAGGGGCGAACCCAGTTGCCCGAGGTGTGGTGGCCGGGTCAGGGCTCCCGGTCTCTTCGCCGATTCGTGGCAGTGCGATGTGCACGGCACGGTGTATCCGCTGCAGCCCGTGATCCCGCCCAGCGTCGAAGCCCTCGCCGCCGTCGTACAGCGCACCCACGTCCCGGTGTGGATGCCCTGGCCGCTGCCGGTCGGCTGGCTCTTCACCGGCGTGGCCTACGCGGGCGACGACCCCAGCGGGGGCCGCGCGACCGCCGTGGCCTGCACCGGGCCCGGCCCGCTCGGCGGTCCGGCCGAGCTCATCCTGGTCGCCGAGGAACTCGGCGTCGGCCTCGGCGCGCGGTACGCGGGCATCGACGGCCCGGACCCGGGGTCGTACATGAACATCGAGAAGCCGTCCGAGGCCAAGGTGCTGGCCGTCGGCCGCCCGACCCCGCTCTGGCACGTCTTCCGCACCCCCGAGGACCGCGCGGTCTTCGCCGGCGAGGCGCTCGGCATGTGGCTGTGGGCGGTGATGTGGCCCGAGCAGTCCGGGCTGCTCATGTACGACGAGCTGGTGCTGACGGATCTGCGGGACGCGGGGCCGGAGCTGGATCTGGTGCCCTGTGGGGCGTTGTCGCCGCGCTTGCTTCGGCCGTAGCGCCCACTGAGGGTGGCAAGTAACGGTATTCTTAGGTGTCCCCCTTTGAATCGTCGGTGTCTGGAGTCCTTGTGCGTATAGATCTGCACTGTCACTCCACCGCCTCCGACGGTACGGACACCCCGGCTGAGCTGGTGCGCAATGCCGCCGCTGCCGGGCTGGACGTCGTCGCGCTGACCGATCATGACACCACGCGGGGGTACGGCGAGGCAATCGCCGCGCTGCCCGAGGGGCTGACCCTGGTCACGGGGGCCGAGCTGTCCTGTCGTGTCGACGGGATCTCCATGCACATGCTGGCCTACCTCTTCGACCCCGAGGAGCCCGCGCTGCTCGCCGAGCGTGAGCTGGTGCGGGACGACCGGGTGCCGCGGGCCAAGGGGATGGTCGCCAAGCTCGGCGCGCTGGGCGTGCCGGTCACGTGGGAGCAGGTCGAGCGGATCGCCGCCGGCGGGTCCGTGGGTCGGCCGCATGTCGCCACCGCGCTCGTCGAGCTGGGCGTCGTACCGACCGTGAGCGACGCGTTCACCGAGGAGTGGCTGGCCGACGGCGGGCGGGCCTTCGTGGAGAAGCACGAGACCGACCCCTTCGAGGCGATCAAGCTGGTCAAGGGCGCGGGCGGGGTCTGCGTGTTCGCGCACCCGGCCGCCGCCAAGCGCGGCCGGACCGTGCCGGAGTTCTGCATCGCCGAGCTGGCCGAGGCCGGTCTCGACGGCATCGAGGTCGATCACATGGACCACGACGCCGACGCGCGCGACCGCCTGCGGGGCCTGGCGAAGGACCTGGATCTGCTGGTCACCGGCTCCTCGGACTACCACGGCAGCCGCAAGACCGTGTCCCTGGGCGCGTACACGACCGACCCCGAGGTGTACGGGGAGATCACCCGGCGGGCGACCGGGGCGTTCCCGGTGCCGGGGACCGGTGGAGTCTGAGGCCTGCCCGCCTCATCGACCCACGCCCGTATCACTTCTTCCGCAAGGCTTGCCGCACCATCATGTTCGACGTCGCCGTCTTCGGCTCTCTGTTCCTGACCCTTTTTGTCATTATGGATCCCCCCGGGATCACCCCGATCTTCCTCGCCCTGACCGCCGGCCGGCCGGGCAAGGTGCAGAAGCGGATGGCCTTCCAGGCCGTCTGTGTCGCGTTCGGGGTCATCGCCGTCTTCGGCGTCCTGGGCCATCAGATCCTCAACTACCTGCACGTCTCCGTCCCCGCGCTGATGATCGCGGGCGGTCTGCTGCTGCTGCTGATCGCGCTGGACCTGCTCACCGGCAAGACCGACGAGCCGAAGCAGACCAAGGACGTGAACGTCGCCCTCGTACCGCTGGGCATGCCGCTGCTGGCCGGGCCGGGGGCGATCGTGTCCGTGATCCTGGCCGTGCAGAAGGCCGGCAGTGTGGCCACGCAGGTCTCGGTGTGGTCCGCGATCCTCGCGATCCACGTCGTGCTGTGGCTGGTGATGCGTTACTCGCTGCTGATCATCAGGGTCATCAAGGACGGTGGTGTCGTCCTGGTGACGCGGCTCGCGGGCATGATGCTCTCCGCGATCGCCGTGCAGCAGATCATCAACGGGGTCACTCAGGTGATCCGGGGGAGCTGAGCGGTTTCGCCCGGCTCCCCCGGAAAGCGTGAGTGGTCGCTCCCGTTACGAGGCCGGGGTCCCGGCCGGGCGGATCCACAGGCGCTGTCCGATGGCGGCGGCCTGCTGAACGATCCGGTTGACGGAGGCGGCGTCCACGACGGTGCAGTCCACGGTGGTGCCGTCGACCTCGTCGAGTCGCCTGATCTCGAAGCGCATGGCTTCTCCCTTCGTCTGGTCATCCTCCTGCTGCGGAGAACTACTGGTGTGACGTGTCGTACGTCGTCGTACGCCCTAGTCAACGTGCTTCGTGTTACAAACATTCCCTACGCTAAAGAAATTTTTCGAACAACTAATTACTAGCGAGTAAGGAACCGCTCGGGACCGGTTGTGTTCGCAGCGTGACGACCGGGACAATGAAGGCGATGAACGACGACCCGGCGGCCCTCGCTGCCCGCATCGACCGCACGAACGAGCTGCTGGAGCGCATGCTCGCCGAGGTGGCGAAGACGCCCTCCACCCATGCGATCTTCGTCGACGCGGGCTATCTCTACGCGGCCGCGGGCCGACTGGTCGCCGGGACCGAGGACCGCCGGGCCTTCGACCTCGACGCCGAGGGGCTGATCGAGGCGCTGATCGACAAGGCCCGCACGATCTTCGCGGACAGCCGGCTGCTGCGCGTCTACTGGTACGACGGCGCCCGCCGTCGGATCCACACCGCCGAGCAGCAGATCATCGCCGAACTGCCCGACGTCAAGGTCCGCCTCGGCAACCTCAACGCCAACAACCAGCAGAAGGGCGTCGATTCGCTGATCCGTACGGACCTGGAGTCCCTGGCCCGCCATCGCGCCATCAGTGACGCGGCCCTCCTCGGCGGCGACGAGGACCTGGTCTCGGCGGTCGAGGCGGCCCAGGGCTACGGCGCCCGGGTCCACCTGTGGGGCATCGAGGCACCCGAAGGCCGCAACCAGGCCGAGCCCCTGCTCTGGGAGGTCGACAGCCAGCGCACCTTCGAGCTGGACTTCTTCAAGCCGTACGTCTCCCGTCGTACCGCCGTCGCGTACGACGCCGGGGCCCGGCCCAGCCGTGAGGACGTCCGCTTCGTCGGTGCCCAGATCGCGGCCAAGTGGCTGGCCTCCCGCGGGCGCGAGGCCCTCGGTGAACTCCTCCCCGGCCACCCCTACCTCCCCGGCTCCGTCGACCAGGACCTGCTGGTCGAGGCCGAGGGTCTGCTCCAGTACTCCCTGCGCGGCCAGGCGGACCTGCGCCGCGCCCTGAGGGACGGGTTCTGGGAGCACCTGCAGGGGCAGTACTAGGCCCGACCGCGACTGCGGGAAAACACTCGGCGGCCGGTGCCGAGTCCCCTGGTGTGGGGCGGGAGGGCACCGGCCGCAGCCTGGCCGCCGGGGCTGCGCCGGCGATGCGCTGGCGGTGATACCGATCCCGCGTTGGTGGTTCCCTTGCGGGAAGCGCCGAGCGAGAACCGGTAAGCCACCCGGCTTTGTTCCTGGTGGCCCCATCTGCGAAAACCGGTCGGAAATTCGAAAGTTTCCGGCCAGTACCCGCGAGGGGGGTCTGTCCACGTGGCCGCTGATGAGCACACTGGCAGGCCAGCGCCGCGCACCACCGAGCATGCAGGACACACCTACACGGTTTCTACGGGAGATCTTTCGGAGTAAAGCCAGCACCATTAATTACACTGAATGACCGTCAACAACGCCGGGGGATCCGCACCAGTGAACAAACGGGCACTGAAGCACCTGCTCAAAGACCGACGCGCGCTCATCGCCCCCGAAACCCACGGCCTGACCCGGCCCACCGGGCCCGGTCGGCGCGCCCCCGGGCTGTCGCAGCACCAGGTCGACCAGCTCGTGAACCGGGCCCTGGGCACCTACCACCGTCTGGAGTCCGGCACTTACCCCAACGCGCCCGTCGACCTGCTGCGTGACATAGCCCGTCTGTTCGTCCTCAACGAGCAGGAGTGGGTCTCGCTGTGCCGGTACGCGCGCGGGGAGGACCCGCCCGGTCCGCTCTACGACACCAGTGGCAACGCCGTCCCAGCCGCCTGGGAGGACGCCGTCGCCGCCGTGACGCACCCGGCCTATATCACCGACGCCTCTTGGAACCTGCTCGCCTGCAACGAGCCGTTCCACCGGCTCTTCGAGTCCGGGCAGGCCCCCGAGAACACCATGCGATGGATGCTGATCGACGGCCGTGAGCAGCTCACCGACTGGGCGAGCGCCTGGGCGCCGCTCGTCATGCCCCAGCTCCAGGCCGCACTCGCGCAGCGCCCCGACGACAAGATCCTGCGGCAGATCGAGAAGGAACTCCTCGACGACCCCGTGGCCCGCCCGCTGTACGAGGTCGGCGGCGCCTCGATCCACCCCGACGGCGACGAGCGCCCCATCAGGCACGCGGCCGACGGCCCGGGCTGGGTGACGATGTGCGTGGCGCAGCCGATGGCCGCCCCCGGCTCGCGCTTCATGATCCTCATCTTCCGGCCGGGCCCGCGCCGGTCGAGCACCCGTCCACCGATGCTTCAGGCCCGCTGACCACACTGAAGATCGGCCTTTGCCCGGGTTTGGCGGACCGCGAGAGAGCATGACTTGGATGGCAGGGAAATAAACCGGCCAATTTTGCCGTACCTTGACCCCCAATCAGGTTAGCGTCCAAGGGGGGACCACCCATGCCTGTCCATATCGCCCGCCCGAGCTCCACTCTCGCCGCGCACAAAATAACCACGGGCGAAATAGCCGACGATATCCGCACCCATCATCCCGGTCATCCGCGTCTCGGCGCGATCCTCCGCGTTCTCGGCAATTGCGGCGTCCAGACGCGGTACTTCACCCGGCCGCTGAACTCGCCCACGATCAACGGCACCGCACCCGTCGAGGAACGTGCGTCCCGCGCCTTCGCCGACGGCCTCACCATGGCCGAGAGCGCGGCCCGTTCCGTACTGCGGCGCCACGGCCTTGAACCGGGCGACATCACCGGCCTGATCACCACCCATGCCACCAGCTGGGCCGTACCGAACCTCGACATCCACCTCGTGGACCGGCTCGGCCTGCGGCCCACCATCCGCCGTACCGCCCTGACCACCGCGGCCTGCGCGGGCGGTGCCCACGCCGTCATCCGCGCGGCCGAGCAGACCCTGCTCCACCCCGGCTCCCGGGTCCTCGTCGTCGCCGCCGAGGTGCTGTCCACGGCCTACAACCACACGGACACCAAGATCGAGCACATGATCTACAAGGCCCTGTTCGGCGACAGCGCGGCCGCCACCGTCGTCAGCAGCGACCCCCTCGGCCCCGGCCTCACCATCGAAGGCCCCGCCGGCCTCTTCGAGTACGTCCTCCCGGACTCGCTGGGGTTCTACGCGGGCCGCATCGACGGCCACGGCCTCCACTTCGACTCCACCAAGGCCGCGATGGGCGGCGCGAAACACGTCATGCCCGCGGTGGTCGACTGGCTCGCCGGCCGCCCGGTGTCCGTTCCCGTCATCCACCCCGGATCCCGGCCCATCATCACGGACACCGCCGCCGCCCTGGGCCTCACCGAGGACGACGCCCGGCATTCCCTCGACACCCTGGCCGAGGAGGGCAACCTCGGCGGCGTATCGGTTCTTCGCGTCCTCGAGCGCACCCACGACCGGCCTCCGGCGGACGGCGAGCGGGCCCTGATCGTCGCCTACGGTCCCGGCTTCAGCGTCTCCGCCATCCATGCCACCTGGACCGCCTAGGACAGGCGGGCCGCAGGGGCACACCGAGGGCGACTGCCCTGCTCTGCAAACCCCCGTCGGTGCAGGGCAGTCGGCCGTGTGCGGTGAGTCAGGCGTGGTCCCAGAAGTCGGCGAGCGCCCGGGCGGTGGCGAGCGGCCGGTCGGTGTTGGGCGAGTGCTCCGCGTCCGCGATGACCGTACGCCGCGCCCGCAGCCGTACCGCCATGTCGTCGAGCAGCGGGAGCGGCCAGGTGTCGTCCTTGTCGCCCGACAGGACGTGGAACGGCAGCGGTACGGCGGCCAGTTCGGCGACCCGGTCGGGCTCCGTGCACAACTGACGTCCGGTGGCGATGAGTTGTGCGGGCCTGGTGCCCAGCCAGCGGCGCCGTAGATCGTCCCGGTCGTCGAGTCCGCCGTCCAGCGCCGCCGTCTCGGTCTCCTCGGGCGTCTCCATCGCCTGGATCGCCTCCCAGACCTGCGCCATGTCCATCACGGCGAGCGCGTCCCGCAGCAGCTTGACGCGCTGCTGCTGGGACTCGGAGATGTGCGCCGGTCCGGAGGCCATCAGCGTCAGCGAGGCGAAGGGCGCGTGATCGAACAGCACGGCCGCGCGCGAGATCTGCCCGCCGAGCGAGTGCCCCAGCAGATGCACGGGTTCGCCGATCGCCTCGGCCTGCGCGAGCACGTCCCGCGCCAACTCGGCCTGCGCGTAGGCGGATTCATCGTTGTCGGGCCCGTCCGACTCGAACTGCCCGCGCCCGTCCACGGCCACGGTCCGGTACCCGCGCCGCGCCAGCGGCACATGCAGCGGATTGAAGTCCTCCTTGCTCCCGGTGAACCCCGGCAGCAACAGCGCGACCCCCCTGGGCTCGACCCCGTCGGCCACGGGAGCGTCGACGACGGCGAACTCCCCACGCGCGGTACGCAACGCATACGCGCGGGCGCCGGGGGGCGGGACGAAGGTGGCGGGCCTGCTCATGGGGAGAGGCTATCGGGCGGGTGGGGGACGTGGTGAGGGGAGAGGGGCAGCAGGTGCGCGGTCATGGGTGCGCGCCGGACGTGCGACGGCCCGGCCCACAGGGACGTGGGCCGGGCCGTCGGTGACGGGGTGCCGGATCAGCCTTCGGCGGCCTCGACGACCGCCGCGGCCTTGCGGGTCCGGCGGCGCGGCTTGGCCTCCGGCTCCTCGGTGGCCTGCGCGGGAATCTCGGCGGTCACCTCGGCGACGGCCTTACGGGTCCGGCGCACCCTGGGAGCGGGCGCCTCGGCGGCGCCGTCCGCGTCGGCGACCGTGGCGGCCGTCTTGCGGGTGCGGCGCGGCTTGGCCTCGGCCTCGGGGGCCTCGGTCGGCTCCGGGGCGGCGGCCGCCGTCTTCCGGGTCCGGCGGGGCTTCGCTTCCGTGCCTTCGGCGGTCTCCACGGCAGCCGTGGCGGCCGTCTTGCGGGTGCGGCGCGGCTTGGCCTCGGCCTCGGGGGCCTCGGTCGGCTCCGGGGCGGTGGCGGCCGTCTTGCGCGTACGGCGGGGCTTCGGCTCGGCCTCCGGGGTCTCGGCCGTGGCGGCCGTCTTCCGGGTGCGGCGCGGCTTGGCCTCGGCCTCGGCTTCCGGAGCCTCGGGGGTCGCGGCGGCCTTGCGGGTCCGGCGCTGCTTGGTCTCCGTGGCCTCGGCCGTGTCCACGGCGGCCTCGGCGGTCGCCGCCGCCTTCCGCGTACGGCGAGGCTTCGCCTCGGGAGCCTCGGGAGCCTCGGCCGGCTCCGGGGCGACGGTCGCGGCCGTCTTGCGGGTCCGGCGGGGCTTGGCTTCCGTGGCCTCGGCCGTGTCCACGGCCGCCTCGGCAGCGGCTGCCGTCTTCCGCGTACGGCGCGGCTTGGCCGCCTCGGCGGGCTCGGCGGGCTCGGCCGTCGCCGGGGCGGGCTCGGCGGCGACAGCCGTCTTGCGGGTCCGGCGGCGCGGCTTGGCCTCGGCCTCCGGGGCCTCCACGGTCACCGGCTCGGACGCGGTCACGGTCTCCGTGACCGTCACGACCGTCTCGGCCGCGGGCTCGGCAGCGACAGCCGTCTTGCGGGTCCGACGGCGCGGCTTGGCCTCGGCCTCCGGGGTCTCCAGCGTCTGCGGAGCGGCCGGGGCCTCCACCGTGTCCACCGTCTCGACGGCGGCCGACACCGGCTGCGTCGACCCTCCGCCGCGCGTACGGCGACGGCGGCGCAGGGTGCGAGGCGCCGACGCGCTCTCCTCCGCCGGGCCGGACTCGGCGGCCGGCGCCGGAGCCGTCGTAGCGGCCGGTGCGGCGGCGGAGGCGTCCAGGGGAGCGCCACCGCGCGTACGGCGGCGACGGCGCGGCGCACGGGACGAACGCTCACGCTCGGCCGGCGCGGCACCGGACTCGGCGCGGCCACCGTGTCCGCCCCGGCCACCGCGACCGCGCGCACCGCGGCCACCGGTCTCGCCCAGGTCCTCCAGCTCCTCCGCGTCCAGACCCGCACGGGTCCGCTCTGAGCGCGGCAGGGTGCCCTTCGTGCCCTCGGGGATGCCGAGGTCGGAGAACAGGTGCGGGGACGAGGAGTACGTCTCCACCGGGTCGTTGAAGTCCAGCTCCAGCGCCTTGTTGATCAGCTGCCAGCGCGGGATGTCGTCCCAGTCGACGAACGTGATCGCCGTACCCTTGGCGCCCGCGCGGCCCGTACGGCCGACCCGGTGCAGGTACGTCTTCTCGTCCTCGGGGGACTGGTAGTTGATGACGTGGGTCACGCCCTCGACGTCGATACCGCGCGCGGCCACGTCGGTGCAGACCAGGACGTCGACCTTGCCGTTGCGGAACGCGCGCAGCGCCTGCTCGCGGGCGCCCTGCCCAAGGTCGCCGTGGACCGCGCCGGAGGCGAAACCGCGGCGCTGCAGCTGCTCGGCGATGTCGGCGGCCGTGCGCTTCGTACGGCAGAAGATCATCGCCAGTCCGCGGCCGTCGGCCTGCAGGATGCGGGCGACCATCTCCGGCTTGTCCATGTTGTGCGCGCGGTAGACGAACTGCTTGATGTTCGCGACCGTCGCGCCCTCGTCGTCCGGCGCGGTGGCGCGGATGTGCGTGGGCCGGGACATGTAGCGGCGCGCGAGTCCGATGACCGCGCCCGGCATGGTCGCCGAGAACAGCATGGTCTGGCGCTTGACCGGCAGCATGTCGATGATCTTCTCGACGTCGGGCAGGAAGCCCAGGTCGAGCATCTCGTCGGCCTCGTCGAGGACCAGGCACTTGACGTGCTTCAGGTTCAGCTTCTTCTGGCCCGCGAGGTCGAGCAGGCGGCCCGGGGTGCCGACGACCACGTCGACGCCCTTCTTCAGGGCCTCCACCTGCGGCTCGTAGGCCCGGCCGCCGTAGATCGCCGTCACGCGCACGTTACGGACCTTGCCGGCCGTCAGCAGGTCGTTCGTGACCTGGGTGCAGAGCTCGCGCGTGGGGACGACGACGAGCGCCTGCGGGGCGTCCGTGAGGGCTTCGGGGGCGGCGCGTCCGGCCTCGACGTCGGCGGGGACGGTGACGCGCTCCAGGAGCGGGAGGCCGAAGCCCAGCGTCTTGCCGGTGCCGGTCTTGGCCTGGCCGATGACATCCGTGCCGGAAAGGGCGACCGGGAGCGTCATCTCCTGGATGGGGAAGGGGTTGATGATGCCGACGGCTTCCAGGGCCTCGGCGGTCTCGGGAAGGATTCCGAGTTCACGAAACGTCGTAGTCAGGGTGCTGCCTCTTCTGTGTGGTGCGGTGCGAGGCGAGCGCGGGGGTCATGTCTGACCGTGCCGGGGACGTCGGCTGCCGTACGGGCGAACCACTCGGGCAAGCCGTAAGACACGGGACCTCTGCCGACGCTCTAGCGCTCGTACCGCTGAGGGGTGTCCCTCCGGTCGTCGTACGTACTGCGCCGTACGGCCAGGGAGGGCTGTCAGGTCGGAGCCGATCGGGCCACCGACCGGGCATCCTCATGCGTGCGGCCTGTCGCGGACGTCGAACACCGTCAACGCACTCAGCAGGCGCATTACCACCATACCCCGGAATGGCGCACACGCGATGGCCGATTTGGTCACGTAGTCGTGGTCACACTGATCGACCAGGCGCTTCCGGCGTGCCGCGAGCGGGCTATTGTGCGCCTCATGACTAGCTCTGACAAGCCTGAGAACGAGTCCGCAGCGCCCACGGGAGTCGCCGCCCAGGACTGGGCGCAGGCCTCCGCCGCCCCGCAGTACCGCGCCGCCGTCGTGGACCTGCTCGGCGCGCTTGCGTACGGGGAGCTGGCGGCGTTCGAGCGGCTCGCGGAGGACGCCAAGCTGGCGCCGACCCTCGCGGACAAGGCGGAGCTGGCGAAGATGGCCTCGGCCGAGTTCCACCACTTCGAGCGCCTGCGGGACCGGCTGACCGAGATCGGCGAGGAGCCGACGGCCGCCATGGACCCGTTCGTCGCGGCCCTGGACGGTTTCCACCGCCAGACCGCGCCCTCGGACTGGCTGGAGGGCCTGGTCAAGGCGTACGTCGGCGACTCGATCGCGAGCGACTTCTACCGCGAGGTCGCGGCGCGCCTCGACTCCGACACGCGCGAGCTGGTCCTCGCCGTCCTCGACGACACCGGGCACGCCGGGTTCGCGGTGGAGAAGGTGCGGGCCGCGATCGACGCCGACCCGCGCGTGGGCGGCCGGCTGGCGCTGTGGGCGCGGCGGCTGATGGGCGAGGCGCTGTCGCAGTCCCAGCGGGTCGTCGCGGACCGGGACGCGCTGTCCACGATGCTCGTGGGCGGCGTCGCCGACGGGTTCGATCTCGCGGAGGTCGGGAAGATGTTCTCGCGGATCACTGAGGCGCACACGAAGCGGATGGCTGCGCTGGGCCTCGCGGCCTGAGAGCTGGTACGCCCTGTGGGGGGTGCGGTGAGGTGCGCGGCTGGCGGTGTGGTGTGGCTGGTCGCGCCCACGCGGCGGAGCCGCACATTGAGCACAGCCCCGCGCACCCCGGGGTGTTGCCCCTTGCGTCCGTTGCAAAGGCGCCGTTGCTACGCCGTCGCTGATCGGCGGAGTCTTCCCGCCGGGCGCAACAGCAG
Source organism: Streptomyces sp. NPDC020192 (assembly GCF_044388685.1). NCBI lineage: Bacteria > Bacillati > Actinomycetota > Actinomycetes > Kitasatosporales > Streptomycetaceae > Streptomyces > Streptomyces sp. NPDC020192. Next base: position 88,543 of record NZ_JBIRXG010000005.1, read on the forward strand.
GGAAAGCGATGCCGCCGAGATGATCGCGGCGCCCAGGAGGCTCAGCCAGGCGATGCCGGGGCCGAGTGCGGTGTGGGTGACGAAGTCGCCGAAGAGGGCTCCGGCGATGCCCGTCGAGAACACCAGCGGGCGGGCCGGGAGCCGGTGGGAGAGGCGGTGCACCGCCGCCCATGCCAGGACGAGACCGAGCACTGCGGACGCGAGTGCTTCCAGGATCATGTCGGGTCCCTCCCACGGCCGGTCGGCCCAGATGCGGTCGTAGCCCGTCATACCCGTGACCTGCGGACGGCAATCCTCCGCTGTGCGGGAGTTGTGCTCCATCTGTGTGCGAGACCCGCACAGAGAAGGGCCCGGCGGCCGAGTGCCGCCGGGCCCTTCTCACCACATCGGCCTACAGTGCGCCGAACCCGACCTTGCGCACGGTCGGCTCGCCGATCTCCACGTACGCCAGACGGTCCGTCGGCACCAGGACCTTGCGGCCCTTCTCGTCCTGGAGGCTCAGCAGCTGCGTCTTGCCGGCCAGCGCGTCGCTCACCAGACGCTCGACCTCCTCGACGCTCTGACCGCTCTCCAGCACGATCTCGCGGGGCGCGTACTGCACGCCGATCTTGACCTCCACGGCTATGTCCCTCCGACGGTCAGTGATGTGCGCGATCTTCCGCGCCGTACCCAGCACACATTAGCCCGGTGAGGGGACGTACACGCTGCGGGCCGGAACGCCATCAGCGAACAGCGAGCGGGAACAAACGCCGTCAGTGGTGCTCGGTGCCGTGCAGCGGGAAGCCGGCGATGCCCCGCCAGGCCAGCGAGGTCAGCAGCTGCACCGCCTGGTCGCGCGGGACGCTGCGGTCGCTGTGCAGCCAGGAGCGGGCCACCACCTGGGCGAGCCCGCCGAGGCCGGAGGCCAGCAGCATCGACTCCGCGCGCGAGAGGCCGGTGTCCTCGGCGATGACGTCGCAGATCGCCTCGGCGCAGTCGTTGGTCACCTTGTCGACGCGCTCGCGCACCGCGGGCTCGTTCGTCAGGTCCGACTCGAAGACCAGCCGGAAGGCGCCGCCGTCGTCCTCGACGTACGCGAAATAGGCGTCCATGGTGGCGCGCACGCGCTGCTTGTTGTCCGTGGTGGACGCGAGCGCGGTGCGCACGGCCTGGATCAGCGACTCGCAGTGCTGGTCCAGCAGGGCGAGGTAGAGGTCGAGCTTGCCCGGGAAGTGCTGGTAGAGCACCGGCTTGCTCACTCCGGCCCGCTCGGCGATGTCGTCCATCGCCGCCGCGTGATAGCCCTGCGCGACGAAAACCTCCTGGGCCGCCCCCAGCAGCTGGTTCCGCCGGGCTCGGCGCGGCAGACGAGTGCCACGCGGGCGTGCCGCCTCTGTTTGCTCGATGGCTGTCACGCCGCCTCCCAAAGTCGTCCACATGCGGTATCGGCCGCGCGGCCATCGTACTTTTCGGTAACCGTGGTGTGCGCGGTGCGAGCGCAGAATTTCACGTACCGGACGGCGGCGAAAGCCGTGATCATCCTCTGATCAGCTCTTGTGCGGCCGCAGGAGTCCGCGGGGGTCAGCGGTAGTCGTCGTCGTCGTGCCTGACCACACGCGCCTGTTCGACCTGGTCGGCCACGTTCGCGGCCCGGTCCGGGTCCACTCCCGTCAGGGGGTCGTCGCGGTCCGGCGCGAGGTCCGCGTGCTGCTGAACGACGTCCACCTCGGGCGCCTCTACGTCGGCCTCCACGGCCGCCTCGGTCTCCAGGTCGTCGGTCGTTTCGGGCTCGGTGGGGTCATAGGCCATGGTGGCTCCCTTCCTACGAACGTCCCTGGAAGCAGCAGGGGCCACAGCGGGTGCCCTCTGTACGAGCCTAGGAGAGAGCAGATCCGGACGCCATGCCATCAGGGCCGTTCGCCGCGCGGTTCACCGGACGCGTGATCCATGTGTTTGACGCGTACGGCTCATGTTGTGACGGCGAACACATGAACCTCGGCGTGATCACCTCGTAACATTGCCGCATGTCTTCGACCGAGTCGCCGTCCGTGCCGGCCGCCAGCGTGCTTCCGAAGGTGGCGCCCGTCCGGGTCGGTGAGGGCGAACGGCTGCGGTCCGTGGGGCTGCCCGGTGTCACCCTGTCGATCCGTTCCCGTCGTCCCGCGCGCGAGGGCCTGCCGCCCGCGCTGTACGTCCACGGGCTCGGCGGTTCCTCGCAGAACTGGTCGGATCTGATGGCCGAGCTGGACGGCGTCGTCGACAGCGAGGCGCTCGACCTGCCGGGCTTCGGCGACTCCCCGCCCCCGGACGACGGCGACTACTCCGTCACCGGGCACGCGCGCGCGGTGATCCGCTGTCTCGACGCGGCCGGCCGCGGCCCCGTCCACCTCTTCGGCAACTCGCTGGGCGGCGCGGTCACCACGCGCGTGGCCGCCGTACGCCCCGACCTCGTCCGTACGCTGACACTCGTCTCGCCCGCCCTGCCCGAGCTGCGCATCCAGCGCACCGCGGCGCCGACCGCCCTGCTCGGCGTGCCCGGTATCGCCGCCCTGTTCACCCGGCTCACCCGGGAGTGGACGGCCGAGCAGCGGGTGCGCGGGGTCATGGGGCTCTGTTACGGCGACCCCGGGAAGGTGTCGCCGGAGGCGTTCCAGCACGCGGTGGAGGAGCTGGAGCGGCGGCTGCAACTGCCGTACTTCTGGGACGCGATGGCCCGCTCCGCGCGCGGGATCGTCAACGCGTACACGCTCGGCGGACAGCACGGGCTGTGGCGCCAGGCCGAGCGGGTGCTCGCACCGACCCTGCTGATCTACGGCGGCCGCGACCAGCTCGTCGGCTTCCGCATGGCCCACAAGGCCGCCCGCTCCTTCCGGGACTCCCGTCTGCTGTCCCTGCCGGACGCCGGGCACGTGGCGATGATGGAGTACCCGGAGGTGGTGGCCGGGGCGTTCCGGGAACTCCTGGCCGACACCGAGGAGTCCCGCGTGTCCGCCACCGACGACACCGCGGGGAGCTGAGGCCGGCGTGGGACGCCACAGCCGCCGCGGCCCGGCCCCCAAGACCGACACCGCGGACATAGCCGCGAGGCGCACCGAGAAGACGGACCGGACGGCACCGGCCGAACGGGCGGCACAGGCGGAACATCGGGTGCCGCCGGGACGCCGGGCACCACGGGTGCCTGACGGCACGTCCGGGCAGGGGGTGCCGCGACTTTCCGACGGCACGCCCGGCCAGGGGACGCCGCCGCGAATCCCCGAGGGGACGCCTGCGCATGGGATGCCACGGCTTCTTGACGGCACGCCCGCGCGTGGGATGCCACGGCTTCCTGACGGCACGCCCGCGCGTGGCGTGCCCCGGTTCCCTGACGGCACTCCTGCTCACGGTGTGCCGGGTTTCCCCGCCGGCACCCCCGCGCGCGGTGTGCCGCGTTTTCCCGACGGGACGCCTGCGCAGGGGGTGCCACGGCTTCCTGACGGCACGCCCGCGCGTGGGATGCCCCGGTTCCCTGACGGCACCCCCGCCCACGGCGTGCCCCGTTTCCGTGAGGGTGCCCCCGTGCGAGGCGGGCATCCCGAGCAGTGGGAAGCCGGTGGGGGCTGGGGGGAGTTCGCGGGTCGGGGTGCGGGCGCTGGTGGGCCCGGTGTTGTGCTGCCCCGGCAGCGGCAGGCCGGGCAGGAGGGCGGGCCTCGGCCGGAGTATCTCGACGCCTTCCGGGACGGCAACGGCAACGGCGGCGGTGCGGACCTCGAGGACGCCGACGTCTTCGCGCCCCGCGCGCGTGGGCCGCGCCGTATCGACGGGCAGCAGGTGGACGGCGGTGAGGTACCACCCCCTACCGGTTCCGTCCTGCCCGCGCAACGCTCCGGTGCCGTCGCCCCGAAGGGGGCGCGGGGAACCACCACGCAGCCGCTGCCGCAAGACGGCGGAGCCCGGCGCGGCCCCGCGCGGGCCTTCACCGGTGTCGCCGCGGCCGCCGTGACCACCGTGCTCGCGGTGATCGTCGCCGGACAGGTGGCCGAGGGACGGCGGGACAGCGGCGCCACACAGGCGCGGTCCGCCACCGACCAGGCCGGTGACACGCGCTTCCCGGGGGAGCCGACGCCCTCCGCCTCGGCGAGCCCGGTGACGCTGACGTACGAGCAGGCGATGAACCGGACGTACCCGCTCGGCGCGACGCTGAAGGGCTCGGGGAAGTTCGACGCCGTGCCCGGGTTCGACAAGGCGCCGGGGACCGGGCGGAAGTACACCTACCGCGTGGACGTCGAGCAGGGGCTGGGCCTGGACGGCGCGCTGTTCGCCGATGCCGTGCAGAAGACCCTGAACGACGACCGCAGTTGGGCCCACGGCGGCGCCCGTACGTTCGAGCGGATCTCCACCGGCAAGCCCGACTTCGTGATCACACTGGCCAGCCCCGGCACGACCGCCGCCTGGTGCGCCAAGTCGGGACTGGACACCACCGAGGACAACGTCTCCTGCGACTCCGCTTCCACCGAACGAGTGATGATCAATGCATACAGGTGGGCGCAGGGGAGCGTGACATATGGGGACAAAATCCACGCCTATCGGCAGATGTTGATCAACCATGAGGTCGGCCACCGGCTCGGCCACGGCCATGTGTCCTGCCAGAAGAACGGCGAACTCGCTCCCGTCATGCAGCAGCAGACCAAGTTCCTCGACCATGACGGAATCCACTGTCTGCCCAACCCCTGGCCTTATCCCGGGAGTTGACAGACGCCGCTGATGTCACATTGACATGAGTCGCAAGGTCGTTCATATTTCTGCGCATGTGGTCTAGTCACGTCGTCTCCGAAAGCGCCGCCATCGAGCTGGCGCTCATCGGCGTGACCGCACTCTGCGTGGCCGACATCCACTGTCGCTGACGCCGCCGCCCTGGCGCTCGCGTCGCGACCCTTCTTTCCCTTCGCGTCCGTGACCCTGTCACGGGCCTTTTCGCCGACCCGGCGCCGGGGCCGACGTCTGCTCGCAGTCGTCTCATTCCTCGTCCGCATGTCTCACCATTCGAGAACTCCACCGTCGAGAACCCCGTCGGGACATCTCCCGCTGAGAAGTCCCCTCGTCGAGAACGTCTCGACAGCACCCCGAGAGGTCGTCATTCCGATGCGTCAACCGTCCGTCATAGCGCGCCGCGTGGCAGCGGCATCCGTCAGCCTGGTCGTGGCAGCGGGCGCCGCCGCCTGCGGCCCGAAGGACAGCGATGCCAAGGGCTCCGGTGGCGACTCCACCCCGCACAAGGGCGGCACCCTGACGGTGCTGAACGCCGAGCCGCAGAGCGACTTCGACCCCGCCCGCCTCTACACCTCCGGCGGCGGCAACGTCCCCTCGCTCGTCTTCCGCACTCTCACCACCCGCAACCGCGAGAACGGCGCGGCCGGCGCCAAGGTCGTCCCCGACCTCGCCACCGACACCGGACGCCCCAGCAAGGACGCGACCGTGTGGACGTACACCCTCAAGCAGGGCCTGAAGTACGAGGACGGCACGCCGATCACCTCGGCCGACATCAAGTACGGCATCGAGCGCTCCTTCGCCCCCGAGCTGTCCGGCGGGGCCCCCTACCTGCGTGACTGGCTGGTCGGCGCGGCCGACTACCAGGGGCCGTACAAGGACAAGAAGGGCCTCTCGGCGATCGAGACGCCGGACGCCCGGACCATCGTCTTCCACCTGAACAAGCCCGAGGGCGAGTTCCCCTTCCTCGCCACGCAGACGCAGTTCACCCCGGTGCCCAAGAGCAAGGACACCGGCACCAAGTACGAGGAGCACCCGGTCTCGTCCGGCCCGTACCGGGTCGTCAAGAACGAGAACGACGGCGAGCACATGGTTCTGGAGCGCAACACGTACTGGTCGACGGCCGTCGACGACCAGCGCAAGGCGTACCCGGACACCATCGACGTCCGCTCCGGCCTCGACTCCTCCGTGATCAACCAGCGGCTGTCCGCGTCTCAGGGAGCGGACGCCGCGGCCGTCACCACGGACACCAACCTCGGCCCGGCCGAACTCGCCAAGGTCACCGGCGACAAGGAACTCGCCGCGCGTGTGGGCACCGGTCACTTCGGCTACACGAACTACATCGCGTTCAACCCGACCGTGAAGCCGTTCGACAACCCCAAGGTGCGCCAGGCGATCGCGTACGCCATCGACCGTTCCTCGGTGGTCAACGCGGCCGGCGGCAGCGCGCTCGCCGAGCCCGCCACCACCTTCCTGCCCAACCAGAAGTCCTTCGGCTACACGCCGTACGACCCGTTCCCGGCCGGCGCGTCCGGCAACGCGGCCAAGGCCGAGGAACTGCTCGCGCAGGCCGGTTACAAGAGCGGTCTCACGGTGACGCTGACCCACTCCAACGCCAAGGACTTCGAGACCAGCCCGGAACTCGCGACCGCCATCCAGGACGCGCTCAAGAAGGCCGGCATCACGGTCAAGCTCCAGGGCCTGGAGCTGAACGACTACAAGGACAAGATCCACAGCGTCAAGAGCGAGCCCGGCTTCTTCCTCGCCCACTGGGGTGCCGACTGGCCCTCCGGCGGTCCCTTCCTCGCCCCGATCTTCGACGGTCGGCAGATCGTCAAGGACGGCGCGAACTTCAACACGGGCCTGCTCAATGACAAGTCGGTCAATGACGAGATTGACGCGATCAACAAGTTGACCGACCTTGACGCTGCCGCCAAGCGATGGGGTGCACTGGACAAGAAGATCGGCGAGCAGGCCCTTGTCGTGCCGCTGTTCCACCCCGTCTACAAGCGCCTGTACGGCAAGGACGTCAAGAACATCGTCATCAGCGACTGGACCGGCGTCCTCGACATCTCCCAGGTCGCGGTGAAGTAGCGCCGTGAGCGAGGCACTTGTCGCCGTCGAGACCGCCGGGACGGACGCTTCCGTCCCGGCGGTCTCGGGGGCACGTCAGTTCTGGCGGCGGCTGCGGGCGCAGCGCGCCGCCCTGGTCGCCGCGGCCGTCGTCGCGCTGCTCGTCCTGGTCGCGCTCGCCGCGCCGCTGCTCACCGCCCTGGAGGGCCAGGACCCCACCACGTACCACCCGACCCTGATCGACTCCGCGCGCGGGGGCGTGCCCATCGGCTCCTTCGGCGGCATCAGCGCCGACCACTGGCTGGGCGTCGAACCGCAGACCGGACGCGACATGTTCGCCCGGCTCGTCTACGGGGCCCGCGTGTCGTTGGGTGTCGCGCTGGCGGCCACGGTGGTGCAGGTCATCCTCGGCATCGCCATGGGCGTGGCCTCCGGCCTGGGCAACCGCTATGTCGACCTGATTCTCAGCCGGATCACCGACATCTTCGTCTCGATGCCGCTGATGATCATGGCGCTCGCGCTGCTCGCCATCGTGCCCAACAGCTTCCCGCGGCCCGTGCTCGTCGCCCTCATCATCGCCCTGGTCTCCGGCTGGAGCACGACGGCGAAGATGGTCCGCGCCCAGACCCTCACCCTGAAGAACCTCGACTACGTCGCCGCGTCCCGGCTCAGCGGCTGGAGCACCTGGCGCACCGCCGTACGCGAACTCCTCCCGGGCCTCGCCGCACCCGTCATCACGTACTCCGCGCTGCTGATCCCGCAGAACATCAGCGCCGAGGCGGCCCTGTCCTTCCTCGGCGTCGGGGTGAAGCCGCCGACGCCCTCATGGGGACAGATGCTCACCTCGGCCGACGTCTGGTACCAGGCCGCGCCGCAGTACCTGCTGCTGCCCGCCGCCGCCCTGTTCGTGACCGTGTTCGCGCTGACGATCCTCGGCGACGGCGTGCGTGTCGCCCTCGACCCGCGCGCGGCCTCGCGCCTGCGCATCGGCACCGGCCGCAAGCGGGAGGCCCGCGCCGAGACGGCCGTACCGGCAACGGGCACGCCGGACGCGGCCGCTGCGCAGAAGGAGGACCGGGCATGAGCGGTCTCACCGGATTCGTCCTGCGGCGCGTCATCGGCGCCGTGGTCACCCTGTTCGCGCTCTCGGTGATCATCTACGTCGTCTTCTACGTCACCCCCGGCAACGTCGCCCAGATCACCTGCGGCCCGCGCTGCTCCCCGGAACAGGTCCACCAGGTCGCCCAGCAGCTGCACCTCGACGACCCGCTGTACGTGCGCTACTGGCACTTCCTGCAGGGCATCTTCGTGGGCCAGGACTTCTCGACCGGCACCGGCGTGGAGCACTGCTCGGCGCCCTGCCTCGGTGAGTCGTACCAGAACGACCAGCAGGTCACCGACATCATCCTGACCAAGCTGCCGGTCAGTTTCTCGCTGGTGCTCGGCGCGATGGTGATCTGGCTGCTGCTGGGCGTCGGCACCGGCGTGCTCTCCGCCTGGCGGCGCGGCCGCTTCAGCGAGCGCGCCCTGACCGCGATCACGCTCGCGGGCGTCGCCACGCCCGTCTTCGTCATCGGCCTGGTCCTGATGATCGTCGTCTGCGGCGAACTCCAGCTCCTGCCCTTCCCGGAGTACGTCAATTTCACCGACGACCCCGAGCAGTGGGCGTGGAACCTGCTGCTGCCCTGGCTCTCCCTCGCCCTCATCGAGGCGGCCAACTTCGCCCGCCTCACGCGCGCGTCGATGCTCGAGACGCTGGCCGAGGACCACATCCGCACCTTCCGCGCGTACGGCGTCGGAGAGCGCGCGATCATCGCCCGGCACGCGTTGCGCGGCGCGACCGCGTCCGTCATCGCGCTCAACGCGGTGACCTTCGGCTCGGCCGTCGGCGGCGCCGTCCTCACCGAGACGCTCTTCGGCCTGCCCGGCATCGGCCAGGAGCTGGTGCACGCGGTGAAGGTCGTGGACCTGCCGGTGGTCGTCGGCATGGTCCTGGTCACCGGTTTCTTCGTGGTCATCGCCAACGCCGTCGCGGACGTGCTGTACGCGGTGGCCGACCGACGGGTGGTGCTCGCATGAGCCTCGTGGAAGTGACGGACCTGACCGTCGAGTTCGGCTCCCTGCGGGCCGTCGACGGACTCTCCTTCAGCCTGGCGAAGGGCGCCGCCCTGGCCCTCGTCGGCGAGTCCGGCTCCGGCAAGTCCACGGTCGCGGGTGCCCTGCTGGGCCTGCACCGGGGCACCGGGGCGCGGGTCACCGGCGCGGTCCGGGTGGCCGGTACCGACGTCCAGGACGCCTCCGACGAGGAACTGCGGGGGCTGCGCGGCGCCAAGGCCGCCATGGTCTTCCAGGACCCGCTGTCCTCGCTCGACCCGTACTACGCGATCGGCGACCAGATCGCCGAGGTCTACCACGTGCACACGCGCGTGTCGCGTCGTACCGCACGCGCGCGTGCCGTCGAGGTGCTGGAGCGGGTGGGAATTCCGGACGCGGTACGGCGGTCCCGGTCCCGGCCGCACGAGTTCAGCGGCGGCATGCGCCAGCGCGCCCTGATCGCCATGGCCCTCGCCTGCGAGCCGGACCTGCTGATCGCCGACGAGCCGACCACGGCCCTCGACGTCACCGTCCAGGCCCAGATCCTCGACCTGCTGCACACGCTGCGCGAGGAGACCGGCATGGGACTGCTGCTCGTCACCCACGACGTGGGCGTCGCCGCCGAGAGCGTGGACGACATCCTCGTCATGCGGCACGGCCGCGCCGTCGAGCGCGGCCCCGTGGGCACCGTCCTCGCGGCGCCGGGCGAGGCGTACACCCGCGAACTGCTCGACGCCGTCCCGCGCGTGGACGCGCGCCGTGCCGGCTCCGAGGCCATCGACGAGGTCGTGCTGGAGGCCACCGGTCTGCGGCGTGAGTTCGGCCGCGGCAAGCGGGCGTTCACGGCCGTGGACGACGTCTCGCTGACCGTCCGCCGCGGCGAGACCCTCGGCGTGGTCGGCGAGAGCGGCAGCGGCAAGACCACACTCGGCCGGATGCTGGTCGGGCTGCTGGAGCCGACCGCCGGCGCGATCCGCTACGAGGGGCGCCCGCACGCCACGGTGAACCCGGCCGTCCAGATGGTCTTCCAGGACCCGGTCTCCTCGCTCAACCCGCGCCGCAGCGTGGGCGAGTCCATCGCCGACCCGCTACGCGCGCGTGGCGAACGATCCGAGGCGCGCATCCGGGGGCGCGTGACGGAACTGCTGGAGCGCGTGGGGCTCGAAAAGGCGCACTACGACCGCTACCCGCACGAGTTCAGCGGCGGCCAGCGCCAGCGCATCGGCATCGCCCGGGCGCTCGCCGCGGAACCGCGTGTCATCGTCTGTGACGAGCCCGTCTCCGCGCTCGACGTCACCACCCAGGCCCAGGTGGTCGAGCTGCTCGGCGAACTCCAGCGGGAACTCGGCCTCGCGCTGGTCTTCATCGCCCACGACCTCGCGGTCGTACGGCAGGTCAGCGACCGGGTCGCGGTGATGCGGCGCGGTCGGGTCGTCGAGCACGGCCCCGCCGACGAGGTGTACGACAGCCCGCGCGAGCCGTACACCCAGCAGCTCCTGGCCGCCGTACCCGCGCTCGATCCGGAGCTCGCGGCCCAGCGGCGCGCGGCCCGGCGCGAACCGGCCGTGGCGTAACGTTTCGTGCACACGCGATGACGCTCTGAACCCTTAGCGCGACGGAACGCGACCCGCACGCGAAAGTTACGACCGTTCACCCCTTTTGGTGGCGCGATGGACAACCGTCCGTCGCGCCACCGCCTTGTCCGCTTACGTTCGTCCCGCTGCGAGCCGCCGGGACAACGGCGGCTCCCCAGACGGGAGATCGGGGGTGCACACGTGCGCATCGGACTGCTTACGGAAGGTGGCTATCCGTATGTGAGCGGTGACGCCGGACTCTGGTGCGACCGGCTCGTGCGCGGGCTCGAGCAGCACGAGTTCGACCTCTACGCGCTCAGCCGCAGCCGGCAGCAGGAGGACGAGGGCTGGGTCCCGCTTCCGCCGCAGGTCAGCCGGGTGCGTTCGGCGCCGCTCTGGACGGCCGACGATGACGGGGTCGCCTACGGGCGGCGCGCGCGCCGGCGTTTCGCCGAGTGCTACGGGGAGCTCGTCGGGGCCGTGTGCACCGGAGCCGCCCCGGGGAACGAGGGCGCGTGCGACGGCGCGGCGGGCGATGGCGCCGGGGATGCGTCCGCCGCTCTGGCGGACCGTTTCGGCAGCGCGCTGTACGGACTCGCCGAACTCGCCCGCGAGGAGGGCGGGCTGGTCGGCGCCCTGCGCTCGGACGCCGCCGTGCGCACCCTGGAGCGCGCCTGCCGCGCCCCCGGCGCGCTGCGCACGGCGCGCGAGGCGCGCGTCCCCGACCTGCTCACCGTCACCGCGCACCTCGAACGCGCCCTGCGCCCCCTCTCCCTCGACTGGTACGGCGACGACGGCCTCGGCGCGGCCGACCTCTGCCACGCCACCGCCGGCGGTCCCGCCGCACTTCCCGGACTGCTCGCCCGGCACTTCTGCGGCGTACCGCTGCTCGTCACCGAGTACGGCGTGCAGCTCCGCTCGCACTACCTGGCCCTCGGCCCCGACGCCGCCGCCCCCGCCGTACGCGCGCTGCTCGGCGCCTTCCACGGCCGGCTCGCCGCCGAGGTCTACCGGCGCGCCGAGATCCTCACCCCCGGCAACGCCCACGCCCGCCGCTGGCAGGAACGGTGCGGCGCCGACCGGGCCAGGATCCGCACGGTCCACCCGGGCATGGACGCCACCCGCTTCGCGGAGGTCGGCGAGGCCCCCGACCGCGCCGACCCCGACACCCTGGTCTGGGTCGGGCGCGTCGACCCCGCCAAGGACCTGATCTCGCTGCTGCACGCCTTCGCCGAGGTCCGCAAGGAGGAGCCCAAGGCGCGCCTGCGGATCGTCGGCGCGCCCTCCGGCCCCGAGAGCGAGGCCTACCTCGGCCACTGCCGGGCGCTCGCCGCCCAGCTCTTCCCGGACGAGGCGGAGGGCGTGCACGCCGTCGGCGACAACCCCGTCTCCTTCGAGGAGATCGGCGGCCCCGAGGCCCCGACCCTGCCCGAGGCGTACGCCGCCGGCGCGGTCGTCGTGCTGTCCAGCGTCGTGGAGGGCTTCCCGATCAGCCTCGTCGAGGCCATGCTGTGCGGCCGGGCCACGGTGTCCACGGACGTCGGCGCCGTGGTGGAGGTCATCGGCGGCACGGGACTGGTCGTGCCCCCGCGCAATCCACGGGCGCTCGCCGAGGCCGCTGTGGCGCTGCTGCACGACCCCGAGCGCCGTGAGCGCCTCGGCGCCGCCGCGCGCGCCCGCGCGCTCGAACTGTTCACCGTCGAGCAGAACATCGCGGCATTTCACAGCATCTATTTGCAGATCGTCTCGCACTGCCCGGTGCGCCGGGTCGTCCTCGACGAGGCCGGCGAGCCCCTGCCGTTCGCCACCCCCGCCGAGTCCCACGTCCCCGGCCGCTGGACCGGCCCCACGGCCCGCGTCCTGCCCCGGACCGTCCCCGGCTGGGCCACGACCGCACCGGTCCGCGCGACACCACTGGCGGCTGCGGAGGGGGCGTGATGGACGTACGGGACGACGGCCACGGCGGCAGCGGGGACGGGCTCAGCGGCCCGGACCTGCCCGGAATGCCGAGCGGCGCCGAGCCGTGGGACGCGCGGTCGGGGGAGTGGTTCGGGGCAGGACGGACAGGAGCAGGAGGGGAACGGACAGGAACGGGAGGGGAGGGGGCAGGAGGAGAGCGGGCAGGGGAGAAAAGCGCGCAGGCGGCGGGCGATGGACCCGCTGCTGCGGCGGCCTCCGGGAGCGCTCCCGCCGCGTCCGTGCGCGCCGCGCCCCGGCGGGGAGCCGCCGACCCCGTGAAGGCCCTGCTGCACCGGCACCGCGAGCTGTGTGAGCGGGCCGTGGACCCGTTGGAGATCGCCGCCGGGCTGGAGGCCCACGGCATCACCGACCGGACCGCCGCCCGGTTCCGCCACCGTGATGTCTTCTCGCTGGCCGAGGAGTTGTACGCGCGCGTGCCACGCGGCAGCGGTGAGGCGCGCCCCGGGCCCGAGCCCCTGCCCGTACCGCGCGTCCGGGCCCGCTGGGTCCTGCTCACGCTCCTGCCGGGCACCCTGGGCGCGGCGACAGCGGCCGGACTGCGGCTCACCCACGGCGACTTCCGTCTGCTCGCCGCCGTCGCCGGTCTCCTCGCCGTCGGCACCGCCACGCGCGCGGTGCTGCGCCGAGACCCCCTCGCAGGCCCGCCGGGCATCTCCGCGTGGCGCTCGGCGAGCGGCACGCGCGTGTGGACGCTCTGGCTGCTCGGGTACGCACTCCTCGGCGACGGTCTGCTCGACGCCGTCCTGAGCGGCGGCCCCGACGCCCTCCCGACAGGCGCCCCGGACGGCCCATGGCCCACGGCCGTCGTGCCCGTCCTGGCCCTCACGCTGGCCTGCGCCCCGGCGGCCTGGTGCGCCCACCTGCTCAGCGCGGGCGCCCGCCGCAGGCTCGCCGGCAGCCGGGGCCTGGAGGACTTCACGGCCGCCGCCAGACCGCTGCTGTTCGGCACGTTCGCCCTGTTCCTGGGCGCGCTCACCGCACTGCTCCTGCTGTGCGGCACGGCCCTGCGCGAACCCGCGGGTTACCCGCAGGCCCTCACCCTGGGCGCCCTGCTCCTGCTCGCCCGGCTGCTCGCCGTGCACCACCACCGGCGCGCCCCGGTCCTCGCGCTGGGCGCCGCCGCGGTCACGGAGGCGGTGGCCCTCGCCCTGCCGCTGGCCGGCCGGCTGCCCGGCTGCGCCGTCCTGGCGGCCCCCGTCCGGACCCTCGTGAACGCCTCGGGCGCCGCCGTCGTTCCGGCCCTCGCCTGCGGCGCCGTGGCCCTGGCCCTGCTGTTCCACGCCGGCCGCACGCTCACCCAGGCCTCGGCCCACGCGCCCACGGGAGCCACGGAGTGAGCCCCCGAGTGAACCTTCCGCCACCGGCCCACCGCCGCAGGCACCCGCGTCACCCCTTCGAAGGAGAACACCAGATGACCACCTCCCGACCCGGAGCGTCCGGGGCCCCCGGAGCCGCCGGAGCGCCCGCGGCCACCGGTGCCCTCGCCACGGCCGGTGCCGCCGGCGCGCACCCCGCGGGAGGCGCCCGATGAGGGTCCTGCTGATCGGAGCCAACGGATACATCGGCCGCTTCGTCGCCGACCGCCTGCTCGCCGACCCGGCCGTCCAGCTCACCGCGCTCGGCCGCGGCGACGACGCCGACGTCCGCTTCGACCTCGCCACCGGCAGCCCGGGCGCGCTCACCCGCTTCCTCGACGCGGTCCACCCCGGAGTCGTCGTCAATTGCGCCGGCGCCACCCGCGGCGGCGCCCGCGAACTCACCCGGCACAACACCGTCGCCGTCGCCACCGTCTGTGAGGCCCTGCGCCGCAGCGGCTGCGGTGCCCGCCTGGTGCAGATCGGCTGCGGCTCGGAGTACGGCCCCAGCCAGCCCGGCTCCTCCACGGCCGAGGACGCGGTGCCCCGCCCCGGTGGCCCGTACGGCGTCAGCAAGCTCGCCGCGACCGAACTGGTCCTCGGCTCGGGCCTTGACGCCGTCGTGCTCCGCGTCTTCTCCCCGGCGGGCCCCGGCACCCCGGCCGGCTCCCCGCTGGGCCGGCTCGCCGAGGCCATGCGCCGCGCCATGCAGTCCGGAGACGGCGAACTCAAACTCGGCGGGCTCGGCGTCCAGCGCGACTTCGTCGACGTACGCGACGTCGCGCGCGCCGTGCACGCCGCCTCGCTCTCCGCCGCGCAGGGCGTCATCAACATCGGCTCCGGCCGCGCCGTCCGCCTCCGCGACGCCGCCGCCGTCCTCGCCCGGGTCGCCGGATACGGCGGCGCCCTGCACGAACTCGACGCCCCGCCCGGCCCGCTGCGCGGCGCCATCGGCCACCCCCGCGGCGAGTCCGACCACGCGGCCCCGGTCGCGTACCCGTACCCGGACGGCTGCGGCAGCTGGCAGCAGGCCGACGTGCGCACCGCGCGGGACCGGCTCGGCTGGCGGCCCCGCATCAACCTCGAAGAATCCCTGGCCGACATCTGGATGGAGGCGGCATGCCGCATCTGACCAGCACCACCACGGGCGCCACGAGCACGGGCCTGCGCACCGCCCTCGGCATTCCCGGCTACGCCCACCCGCTCGTCGCCCCCGCCCAGTGGGCGGAACTCGCCCGCCCGGGCACCCCGCTGGACTGGGTGGTCCTCAACGTGTCCGCGGGGCCCGGCACCCGGCCCGACCCGCACTGCCTGGAAGCCGTGGCCCGGCTGCGGGCCGCCGGCGTCCGCGTCCTCGGCCACCTGGACACCACCTACGGCGCCCGCCCCTTCGCCGACCTGCTCGGCGACGCCCACCGCCACCTCGACTGGTACCGCGTCGACGGCTTCCTGCTGGACCGCTGCCCCACCGAGCGGACCGCGCTCCCCGAGGTCCGTCGGGCGGTCACCACCCTCCGGGCGATCAGTGACACGACCCACATCGTCCTCGGCCACGGCAGCCATCCGCACCCCGGCTACGCGGAGAACGCCGACCAGCTGGTGACCTTCTCCGGCCCCTGGTCCGACTACCGCTGGTCGCAGGTCGCCGAGTGGACCGCCGACTATCCGCCGGACCGCTTCTGCCACTTGGTGCACGGCGTACCCCGCGGCCACCTGGACGAGGCGCTGCGCATCGCCCGCTGGCAGGGAGCCGCGACGATCTACATCACCGACCGCACGGACCGCGGCGGCCGCGCCGACCCGTGGGAGACGATGCCCGGCTACTGGGACGACATCGTCTCGCGCATCGGAACAGGTGTCTCGGAATGAAGAAGCCCGTGGCAGTGTTACGGGGAGAACAACTGTAGTGATTGACCGACCAACGGAGTCCCCGTGTCGTTGCCACCCCTGGTCGAGCCAGCTTCTGAGCTCACCGTAGACGAGGTCCGCCGGTACTCCCGCCACCTGATCATCCCCGACGTGGGCATGGACGGGCAGAAGCGGCTGAAGAACGCCAAGGTGCTCTGTGTCGGCGCCGGCGGCCTGGGCTCGCCGGCGCTGATGTACCTGGCCGCCGCGGGCGTGGGCACCCTCGGCATCGTGGAGTTCGACGAGGTCGACGAGTCGAACCTGCAGCGTCAGATCATCCACAGCCAGTCCGACATCGGTCGCTCCAAGGCCGAGTCCGCCCGTGACACCGTCAAGGGCATCAACCCGTACGTGAACGTGATCCTTCACGAGGAGCGGCTCGAGGCCGACAACGTGATGGACATCTTCAGCCAGTACGACCTGATCGTCGACGGCACCGACAACTTCGCGACCCGCTACCTGGTCAACGACGCCTGCGTGCTGCTGAACAAGCCGTACGTGTGGGGCTCGATCTACCGCTTCGACGGCCAGGCCTCCGTCTTCTGGTCCGAGCACGGCCCCTGCTACCGCTGCCTCTACCCGGAGCCCCCGCCCCCCGGCATGGTCCCCTCCTGCGCCGAGGGCGGCGTCCTGGGCGTGCTGTGCGCGTCCATCGGCTCCATCCAGGTCAACGAGGCCATCAAGCTCCTGGCGGGCATCGGCGAGCCGCTGGTCGGCCGGCTGATGATCTACGACGCCCTGGAGATGCAGTACCGCACGGTCAAGGTCCGCAAGGACCCCAACTGCGCGGTCTGCGGCGAGAACCCGACCGTCACCGAACTCATCGACTACGAGGCCTTCTGCGGCGTCGTGTCCGAGGAGGCCCAGGCGGCGGCCGCCGGCTCCACGATCACTCCGAAGCAGCTCAAGGAGTGGATCGACGACGGCGAGAACATCGAGATCATCGACGTCCGCGAGCCGAACGAGTACGAGATCGTCTCCATCCCGGGTGCCAAGCTGATCCCGAAGAACGAGTTCCTCATGGGCAGTGCCCTGGAGGGCCTCCCGCAGGACAGGAAGATCGTCCTGCATTGCAAGACGGGTGTCCGCAGTGCGGAAGTCCTCGCGGTCCTGAAGTCCGCGGGCTTCGCCGACGCCGTCCACGTGGGCGGCGGCGTGATCGGCTGGGTCAACCAGATCGAGCCGCACAAGCCGGTCTACTGATCAAGGGTCTCGCCGACCAGCGGGACTGACGAAGCCCACGGCTCCGACCAGGTCGGAGCCGTGGGCTTCTGTCATTGTCGGTTGGCGTCGGTTGACCTCGGACGGCCCAGGGACGGCCCAGGTATCGCACCGAGGTACGTGCCGGGAAAGCGCGTCACCTGCTGCAGGCAACGACGATGCCCAGGATCACCAAGGCCACGAAGAACAACGCTACGCAACCGCCTATGGCGCTCTCCGCCTCCGCGACGATCCCCTTGGGCTTCGGGCGGGACTTCTCGTAGTCCTGCATCCCTCGCGCTACCGCGCGTCTGATTTCGTCCTCGTCCACGGAGTCCCCCAAGCCAGTCACTGTGTTCTGAACGGCCACGGTCAACCTACCTGTTGGACCACCGCCGCTCGATCCATCGGCGCGCGCAGTGGCCGGCGCTGACCTCTTCGTCCCGAAGTAACTTGGAAGGGGCCTTGGCCCTGGACTGGTCTGCCGCTCACCTGCGCTGATGGTCCGCAGCCGTCCGCGCTCGTCCGCCGATGTTCGTCGGTTTTGTCACGCAGTTAGACACTCACCCCGCGAGTCCGGCCTACTTCTTGCGGCGCTTGCTCGCCTTCTTCTTCAGCTCGGCTTGGCCGCGCTTCGTCCAGTCACCTTGATGGCGGTAGCAACGCGACGTGCCTTTCATCGTCTTGTTGCGGCAGCTGCCTCGGTCCGTCGGCCAACCGCACTTCCCCTGCTTCCACTCACCCACGGTCCCTCCCCCCACTGGTCCGTCTTGAGTCTGGGTATCCAGCCTGGGGCACCTGGCCTACGCATGGCAGGGCGCATGGTTGGCGGCATCAGGCGATCCGGGCGCACGCGGGGCAGCACGTCGAGCGCGCCGCCCGTAGGGCACGCTTTTCAACTGTGGTGGTGCACCCGGGCGTCTCGAACAGTGCGGTTCACCTGCGTTCATGGGCGGTTGGCCGTGGGAGCGGGGACCGCACCCAGTCTCGTCTGAACGGCCGTGAACGGCGCTGAATGAGACGGAAACTGAGACGGGAGCATGCCCCAGCTTCAGGGCCTGAGCCGGTTCTGTTGAGGGTCGAAGCAGACCAGACCCATTGAGTCCGCAAGGGCCGCCGCGTAGGCAGAGGCTTCCTCAGCCATGCTCCAGCGCATCGGGAAGTAGACAAGCGGGTCGCTTGCCTCTCCGATCAACGGCCCCGTCGACCAAGGGGAGGTGTCCTCCTCGTCCTCGGTCAGGTCACACCACCGGTCCAGGAGCGAGGCAACGTAAGCCGCTATGCGCTCGGTCGGAGGATGCTCCTCCTCCGTGTCGACGTAGCGGTCATAGAGGTCCGTGAAGGCTCGTCCGGCCGCTTTGTCGTCCGCCGGGCGCTCGCCCTCCCACACAGCCAAGTCGTAGGTCATGCCCGGAGGCTCTCACACCGTACTGACAGGCTGGCCTTGCTGGTGGAACGGGCAGGGCAGGCGCCGACGGACGATCTCCCTCGGAGGGCGCCATCAGCTTGGGAAGCTGTGAGCATTTGGGGGCCGGTTGGGGCGCTGACCTGTACGAACGGCTGTGCCATGGCTTTGTCGGGCCAGTGTGCTTTCACCGTGATTCCCCGCTATTCCCCGCTCGATCTGGTGCGGTTGTGGTGCACGACTTCTTCGTCTCGAACGGCTGGGCTGAGCCATCGTGTGATCTTGTGGAAGTCCACTTCCGGCGATCTAATGGACAGCCGTGGATGCGGGGATTGCGGCAGTACTCGGTGCAGCAGTGGGTGCGGTAGGCGGACTGGGGGCCAGTTGGTTCACCCTGCTTGGCCAGCGCCAGCAACGACGCGCAGAACGGGCCCGTTGGCGCGATGACATGCGACGCCAGGCGTATACGTCACTACTGGACTGCTGCGAACGACTCTCGGCCGGTTGGTGGGTTGCCGGTGACACCTTGCGATCCGGCGGTGGTGACGGAGATCTAAGGGAGGAACGGTTCCTTCGCGCTCACGAGCTATGGACAGAGTTCAACACTGCTGTAGCTGCGGTGTCTGTCGCCGGGCCTCGGCAAGTGACTCATGCGGCAGAGCCTCTGATCGATGCCATGTTCGAGCTGGACTCTGCGGGGACGGCCTGGCGTGACGCATTGCAGGCTGGTCGACAGCGCGGTCTGTCTGGATTCGCCGAGAGATTCGATGCCGCTATGGAGGCGATTCAAGCCCCTCGGGCGACCTTTCGGCAGGCCGTTCGAGAAGCGCTAGACACGGACTAACGCGGCATGCCATGGACGTGAGGGCGGCGGAGCGATTTTGGGCTGGAGCTGCTTTGGCGCGAGTGATCATGGCCCCGTAAGCTTGCGGCGCGTCGGGCAGTCTGTGGACCTGCCCGGTAAAGCACGACGTTGGGGCCATGATCTTCGAGGCTCGCGCCAAAGTGGCTGCCTAAAATCGCGGAGCCGACCGCCCCAGCCACGACGTACCCCTTCTCTGACGTTAGGCGGCTGATTGCTGTGCGCGCGGCACGGGCGCCGGCCGGGCTGGAGCGGGGCGGAGACAGGAGCGCAGGCCCGGCCGGGGGCCGGGCCGCGCGCGGTGAGCGGAGCGAGCCGTCTTGAACCCGTAAAGAAAGTTGTAACTCAGTCGGCCGCGTGGGGTTTGAAGTCGTGTGCGCAGGCCGGTAGTTCGGCCCCCTGGCGGTGGGCGAGCGGCACGAAGAGAACCGGCCGGATCGTCCACGTGATGCGAGTGCTGGCTTGAGTGATCGTGACCGTGCAGGGCTCGAAGCGCAGGAGGGCTCGTCGCGTCGCGATCCGGCCCTCGTACAGCCAAGCCCACGCAACGTCGGAGGCGTCGGAATCCAGTGCCGGTGAGATCGTGCGGAGTGTGACCGCGACCCATCTGTCTGCCTGGGGTGCTGAGTAGGCGTCGAAGGCTGCCCGGAGTGCCGGTGGCTGGCCGCTGTCGAGGTCCTGAGTCCAGCACTCGCACCAGTAGCCGCGCGCGAGTCCCGTCACGATGCCGCTCCTCTGGGGTAGGCGACGAGCACGTAGCGCGTGCTCTCGTCGTACAGGGTGAGTTGGTAGGCCGTTCCGGTGGTCAGATAGGCGAGGGCTCGTTCGTGTTCAGGCTCGTCGGTGAGCCAGTGGCGGCCTGGCTGTGCGTGTGCGGCGTCGAGCTGGTCCGTGATGTGACTCGTACGTTCCTGAAGCCAACGCAGCGCCAGGCGGGGACCTGTGGCGTCGTGCGACCCCAGCGTGATGGAACGGACCTCGTGCAAGGGGTAGGCGGCGGCCCAGCACTGATAAGAGGCGTACTGGCCGCCCGCATGTAGGTCCTCAGCAAGGGCCGACGTCAGCATGACTGTCCTTCTGGGCCCGGCTGTGCGAAGAGTTCCGCGGTGACCGTGCGGCCGGATTCGTCACCTTGGACCATGACGCTGTCGGCGAGGGCGGCGACCATGCCGAGCCCTCGGCCGTGGGTGGCGGTGAGGGGTAGCTGCTGGACCCCGGGCGTGGTCTTGGTGTGTCCGGAGTCGGTCACCGCGATGGTGATGGTCAGCTCGGAGACGGTGACTGCGACGCGGAAGGTACCTGCGGCGTCGCCGCTGGCGGTGTGCATGAGGGCGTTGGTGCCGAGTTCGGTCACGATCAGCGCGGCGTTTTCGGAGTGGGGTGGCCGTCCAGTGTGGTGCGGATCCAGTTGCGCGCGGCGCGGAGTTCTTGGGGTTCCCCAGGGAAGGTGCGTCGGTGGGTGGGCATGGCGTCCTCCATGGCGGTGACCTGCTGTTTTCGGTGTCAGACGTGTCGACCGGCTGACACGGACCATGCAGAGCCGTACAATTAGTACTAGCACCGTACCGAATGTGCGCATACTTGGAGTGCGGGTTCGTACTTTTCGTGCGGGCGGGCGGCGCATAGCGTTCGCCGTGTGGTCTGGTGCTGATCTGGATGCCGATGGAGAGAGGACCTCGCATGTTCGGACTGATGGTGCGCTTTACCTGCAAGGACGAGGTGGCGGCGGCTGGCTTCGACGATCTGGTGGCGCGGACCGGTGAACAGATCCGTGCGAACGAGCCCGGAACGGTGATCTACACCGTTCACCGCGTTGACGGCCGTCCGCTGGAGCGCGTGTTCTACGAGCTCTACCGGGACGTGGCGGCCTTCGAGGAGCATGAATCGAAGGACTACGTGCAGGCGTTCCTCTCCGAGCGGGACTGCTACCTCTCGGCCACAGAGGTCGACCGCTTGGACTTCATGTCCGGCAAGGGTGTGGACGTTGAGCACTGAGTATCAGAAGGCACTCGGCCGCAAGATCGCCTTCAACCGCAAGCGCCGGGGACTGTCCCAGAAGGAGTTCGCCGGGCTCTTGGGGCGCTCCGAAGCATGGGTGTCCCAGGTGGAGCGGGGCGTGCGCCGTATCGACCGGATGACCGTGTTGGAGAAAGTCGCCGACGTCCTTGAGGTGCCGGTCGCCGAGCTGGCGGCCGAGGCCCCCATCGTGGCGTCGGTGGCCGAAGGTGAGCCGCCTGGGGCGAGTCGGCTGCGGCTGGTGCTGAGCGCCGCGCACTCGCTGAAGGCGATCCTCGGCCGACGGGACGTTTCCCCCGATGTGCCGGCGCTTCGCGCCGAAGTCGATCGCGCCTGGTCGCTGACGCATCAGGGCAACTACGCCGACTTGGCTGAACTGCTCGAAGGGTTGGTTCCCCGGCTGGAGTCGGCCGCCCGCTCGGTTCCGGAGTCGGACCGTGTCGAGCTGTTTCGTCTGCTCGCTGTCATGTATCACACGTGCAGTGGCGCGCTTGCGAACTTGGGGGAGCCAGAGGCGGCTTGGATCGCTGTCGACCGTGCCGTGGTTGCTGCCGAGCGGGCGAGTGATCCGCTGCTGATGGCGGCTGGTGAGTTCCGGCTTTCGATCGTCTTCCTCGGTGCGCGCCACTTCGAGCAGGCGGCCCAGGCGTCGGGGAGTGCAGCCGATGCGCTGCGGCCTCTGGCGGAGTCGGGGCAGATCGAGGCGGTGGCGCTTCGGGGTGCGCTGACGTTGCAACGGGCTGTTGCTGCTGCTCGGTTGAACCTCGCCGATGAGGCGTACGGGTATCTCCGCGACGCTCGCGCGATGGCCGAACAGGTCGGCGATGGGCGCAACGACTACAACACCGAATTCGGGCCCACCAACGTCGGTTTGCACGAGGTCTCCGTCGCGGTCGACCTGGGGGATGCCGGAGTCGCTCTGAGGGCTGCGCAGGCCCTTGACGCGTCGGAACTCTCCGCCGAACGCCAGACGCGCTTTCAGATCGATGTCGCCAGGGCGTATGCCCAGCGCCGGCAGGTCGCTGAGGCCGTATCGGCACTGATGAGGGCACGTGAGTTGTCGCCCGAGATGGTGCGGGCCCTGCCGATGGTCAAGCAACTTGCGGCGGACCTGCTGACCATGAGCCAGCCGCCCTCTCAGGAACTGCGCTCCCTGGCGGCTGAGTTGGGCGTACACGAAGTACGGACTGGTACCTGAAGTACTAGACAGTACTTGGAGTACGGGTTACTGCGGTTGGTGTCAGCACACCCATTCGCATCCAGCGAAGTGGGTCGTGCGGGCATGCGAACGGCCGGAGCAGGAAGGCAGACCTGCGCCGGTGCGTGAGCGGAAGGGCCACAGAAACAGATGTGGCCTGAGCGGGAGGCAGCCCACTCAGGCCGGGCGCGTCGTTGGCATCAACGCTCTTGGAGCGTATCGCGCCCAGTCGGTATGCGGTCAACCTCCCGTTGCGTAGTCATTCGTCACTAAGTGCACCGTGCGTGCGTACGGTGCAGCGCAAGGGAGAGCAATTCTGTGCGTGTAATCCGTGTGGAGACCTCGGCGGCGACGATCCTGCTGACCGAGGCTCCGGAACCCAAGGTCCGGGACCGGCAGACCGGTGAGCGAGCCACCGACGCTGTCAGCGGTGAGCCGCTGATGACGATCGGCGTCGTCTACATCGAGGACGGCGAATCGTCGCTCATCAAGGTCACCGTCCCGGAGAGCGGCGTCACTGAGGGACTGACGCTTGGTGCTCCGGTCTCGCTGGTGGGCCTGGTGGCCCGCCCCTGGGAGAGCGTGTTCAACGGCCAGCAGCGGCACGGCATCGCCTACCGGGCCACCGCCGTTGCGCCGGGCGCCTTCCCGATGGCTCAGGCGGGCTGATCGACGTGACCGACCTCGTGACGCTGGCCGAGCTGGGCGGGCCGCTCGCTGCGATAGGCGGCGCGGCCTACGCCCGGCACGCTCACCCGGCGGTGTACTGGTCCACGGTCGGGCTGCCGATCTCGGTGGCCCGGCTGATGGCCTCGTACTCCTCGACCATGGATGCCTGCGGCCTGACCGTCGAACCGTCCCGGTGGCGGGCGCTGGCGGTCAGGGCGACCACTCGCCGTGAGGTCCGGCCCGTCCCGCCCCGCCGGGGCCTGATCCGGCCCACCTCGACCGGCCTCCGGCTCCGGCTGCGGCTGGCTCCGGGCCAGGAACCAGCGGACGTGGCGGCCTCCGCGGAACGGCTCCGTCACGCCTGGGGCGTCCATGCCGTCTACGTGCGGGACGTCAAGCCCGGCGTCGTGGAACTCCGGCTCATCGGCTTCGACGTCCTACGGAAGGTGCGGATGCCTCGCCGGACCGACGGCGGGTTCCTCCGGGTGCCGGTGGCCTTACGGGAGGAGGCGACCGCGTTCGTCCGCGACTACCGCGCCGTACCGCATGAACTCGTCCTCGGCGCCACACTGTCCGGCAAGTCCATGTACCTGCGGAACCTGCTCACCGGACTGGCGGCTCAGCCCGTGGTCCTGGTCGGCATCGACTGCAAGCGCGGGGTCGAGCTGGCGCCGTTCGCCGCCCGGCTCTCCGCGCTGGCGACCGACCCGGATCAGGCGGCCGAGCTGCTGCCTGTGCTCGTGAAGGAGATGGAGGACCGCTACGACCTGATCAAGGCCCGGCAAGGCATCGCGGCCGGCACCCCGGATGAGCTGATCACCTCGGACATCTGGGGACTGCCTGAGAGCGAACGCCCCACTCCCATCGTCCTGTTCATCGATGAGGTGGCCGAACTCTTCCTCGTCGCCACGAGGAAGGAGGAAGAGCGGCGGGACGAGATGGTCACCCAGCTCATCCGCCTCGCCCAACTCGGCCGCGCGGCCGGCATCTACCTGGAGGTCTTCGGACAGCGCTTTGGCGCCGAGCTGGGCAAGGGCGCGACCATGCTCCGCGCTCAGCTCACCGGACGTGTCTGCCACCGCGTCAACGACGAGGCCTCCGCCAAGATGGCACTCGGCGACATCGCTCCTGACGCGGCCTTCGCCGCCTGCGCCATCGCCGCCGAGCGGCCGGGCCTGGCCGTCGCCGGAGACACCTCCGGCGGCTGGTCCCGTATTCGTACCCCGTACCTGCCCCTCGCCGACGCTGCGGCCACCTGCCGGGAGTCTGCGCACCTCGCCCCCGACGTACCGGCGCTGACGCCCTTCCGGCCTTACGTCCCGCCCAGGCCCGTGGAGGACGCCGGGCCGGTCACCGCCCCTCGCCCGGTCACCGGATAACCCACCCCGCCCAACGGCCGGCGCGGCCGTTCCGCGCCAAGTCCCTACCCCCGCCATGCCTGAAGAAGGGAGAGCACTCGCCGTGTGCCCCCGCTGCGAGGACTTCGCACGGACCGTCCTGCTCCTCGGCCAACTCGCTCTGTACACCAGCACCTATGGCGCTGATGAGGCCTTCGTCACGGCCGTAGGCCCGTCCCTGGCTGCATCCCTGCCGGAACCGCCGCCCGGAATACTTCCGCCCGGCTACGACCCCGACGGCGGACCCAAGTACCCCGGCAAGGCGTCCTGATGACCCGCTCCGCCCCGCGCGTGGACGCGGTCCTGGTCCAGGCCGTCATCGCCGGTGCCCTGTCCTTCGCCCACCTGCACGACCTCGCCGCCGCTGCCGGACAGAACGGCTGGAAGGCCTGGGCCTACCCGATCAGCGTGGACCTGCTCCTGGTCGCCGCCTGGCGGCGGCTCCGCTCCGGCGGGTCGAAGACGGCGGCCTGGTGCTGGTTCCTCGTCGCGCTGACCGCCTCGCTCGGCGCCAACGTCGCCACGGCCGGGCTGCTCGACCTGGGTGCCGTACCGGCCTGGCTGCGCATCCTCGTCGCCGGATGGCCTGCCGTCGCCTTCCTCGGCGGAACCCTGCTCGTCCACGCATCCCCGAAGCCGGAAGAGACACCGGCTCAGGAGGAAGTGAACACTGCCCCGGCTGCTCCATCGGCCCCGGAACTGCCCGCTGCGGAGCCAGAACCCGCATTGCCCTCGACCGCCCCTGTCCCGCCTGCGCTCGTCGCCCTGGCCCGCAAGGTCGCCGACGACCACCGCAGCCGGACCGGAACCGCCATCGACACCTCGACGCTTCGGGCCCGACTCGGCGTCCCCATGCCGCTTGCCGAAGCCATCGCATCGCAACTCACCTGATCCTGGAGGACTTTCCCCCTTGCGTCCGTCCACGCTCCGCGCGCTGAAACGCGCCGCCGAGCTGACCCGCCAGAACCGCCTCACCGAAGCCGTGCTCATCGCCGAACCGGTGATCCTCGCCGCCGACAGCTACGAGGGCGACGAGATCTTGCGCTGACTCGCCGAGCACGTCACCGACTTCACCGGCGAGACCACCGAGACCACCGAGACCAACGAGACCAACGAGACCGACGAAACCGACGAGGAGACCCGCCGATGACCGCCAACCGCCGCTTTCGCAACGTTGTTCGTATCGGCCCCGTCCAGGTCGGCACGTACTACGACGGCCGGGGCCGCGAGAAGCACACCGCTGCCTGCACGGCTCCGCGCTGCGGCTTCTCCACGGACTACGACAGCCGCGCCGCCGCCGAGCTGGCCGCCCGTACCCACCGCTGCGCAGTCCGCTGAGGGGTGCCCGTGACCGTCTCGCTCCCGCTCGTCTTCGTCCTGGGCGTCATCGCCTGGGCCGCGATCAAGTTCCTCGGCATCCGCCTCTGGGTCGCCGTCGTGATCGCCCTGTTCGGCTTCTACCTCTCCCACACCTTCCTCGCCCCCGTCATCGACTCCGGCACCCGTTCCGGGGTCGGCGTCGTCGACGGCACGCACAAGTGACAAGGAGGTCCACCGTGTTCCGCCCCAAGCTGCCCGACGTCCCGACCCTGCCGACCACGACCGTCACGTCTCAGCAGATCCAGGCCTCGGCCCCCTCCGCCGGCCGTCCCCTCGCCCCGTACGTGGGCATCGGCGCCGGTGCCGTCGCCGCCGTGGTCGTCGTCGGCATCGTCCTGACCGCGCTCCTGGCGGCGGTCGCCATCTCGGCCGTGTCCGTGGCCATCGCCGCCGTGGTCCTTCGCTCCCTCGTCAGCAACGCGCACAAGCGCTGACCGGCCTCCGGGGCGACAACAACGCCGCCAAGCATCCCGTCGCCCCGGGGCCGTCCCTTCCCGACCGCCGAAACAGCCGAAAGGAACTCCCATCATCACCCGGCAGACTCCGCCCCCGCTGGCGGAACTCTCCATGCTGGCATCCCTCGGCACCATGCCCGAGCTGGCCCGACAGCTCTCCGGCCTGGGCGGCTGCACCAACCCCGTACGCCTCGACGGCCACCGCACCGAATACGACGTCGACACCACGACCGGCGAGATCGGCAGCGTCCTGCACCACCTCGACTCCGGCTCGCTCGCCGCCGGTCAGCTCCTCGTCCGCTGCAACAACCGCCGTGCCACCCGCTGCGCTGCCTGCGCCGAGACCTACCGCCGCGACACCTTCCACCTGATCACCGCCGGACTCCGCGGCGGCAAAGGCACACCCGAACAGGTCGGCACGCACCCGCGCGTCTTCGCCACCTTCACCGCCCCCAGCTTCGGCCCGGTCCACAACCGCCCATCCAGCGGCCGGGACTGCCGCTGCGGCATCCGGCACGACGACACGGACCCTGCCCTGGGCTCGCCCCTCGACCCAGACACCTACGACTACGAATCGGCCGTGCTCTGGAACGCGCACGCCGGGGCCCTGTGGCGGCGCTTCTCGATCTACCTCCGCCGTGAGGTCGCCAAGCGTGCCGGACTCACCCAACGCGACTTCCGCGACCACGCCCGCATCTCGTTCGCCAAAGTCGCCGAGTACCAGAAGCGCGGTGCCGTCCACTTCCACGCGGTCATCCGCCTCGACGGCCCCGACGGCGGCGACACCGCTCCGCCGGCCTGGGCCACCACCGAGCTGCTGACCGACGCCATCCGTACGGCTGCCGCTGCCGCTCGCATCGACGGCCCGGAGGTTGACGGGCGGGCGCGCACCTTCGCCTTCGGTCGTCAACTTGATGTCCGCCCGATCCGCTCCGCCGACTTCAACGACGGCCAGGAACTGACCGAGCGTGCCGTAGCGGCGTACATCGCCAAGTACGCCACCAAGGGCGCCGAGACTGCGACCGGCACCCTGGACCACCCGATCCGCTTCCTCGCCGAGCTGGCCCAGGCCCGGATCACCGAACACGCCCGGCGCCTGATCCGCACGGCCTGGACCCTCGGCGCACGCCCGGAACTGAAGGATCTCCGGCTTCGCGCCTGGGCGCACATGCTCGGCTTCCGCGGCCACTTCTCCACCAAGTCCCGCCGCTACTCCACCACCCTCGGCGCCCTCCGCGAAGCCCGCGCCGAATGGCGCCGCGCACAAGCCGTGCCGGTCGTCCAGCAGGACGGCGAAACCACGCTCGTGCTCGCCCACTGGGTCTTCGCCGGTACCGGCCTCAGCACCGCCGAAAGCTGGCTCGCCGCCTCACTCGAACCCGCGCTCGGAACGGAAGGAGAACCCACACATGGCTGACTGACGCCGAGCCTCGGAGGACGTGACCGACGCACCGCGCGCCCTGCCCTCGCGGTTCCTGACTCCTGACGACCTGGTGGAGATGTTCGAGCTGCCCAGTGTCGAGACGGTCTACCAGTGGCGCCGCAAGCGCACCGGTCCGCGCGGATTCCGGGTCGGCCGGCACCTGCGCTTCGACCCGGACGACGTACGCGCCTGGGTCGAGTCCCAGATGAAGGGGGCTGCTGCCTGATGGCCGGACACATCCAAGACCGCTGGTACAAGGAAGAGAAGGGGCCGGACGGCAAGACGCGCAGGGGCAAGACCGACCGGTACGGCACGGGCATGCGCTACCGCGCCCGTTATGTGGGCCCGGACGGCACCGAGAAGTCCAAGAGCTTCCCCGACCGGCAGAAGCGGCTCGCTGAGCAGTGGCTCTCGCAGGTCGAGGCGGACATGGCGCGCGGGCAGTACATCGACCCGCAGGCCGGTCGCCTCACCGTGCGCCAGCACGCTGAACGGTGGCTGGCGTCGCTCACCATGGACCCCGGCACCTTCGTGGGTACCGAGCAGCGGATTCGCCTTCATGTGCTGCCGTACTTGGGCAGTCGTACGCTGGGCTCGCTGCGGCCGACGCACATTCGTGAGTGGCTGCGGAAGCTGCATGATGGGGGAGTGGCCCCCGCCTATCAGCGGGTGATCTTCGCGAACCTCTCCACCATGCTGACAGCGGCGGTGGATGACCGTCTGATCCCAGAGAACCCGTGCCGGTCGTCGTCCGTGCGGGCGCCGAAGCTCGACCCTCGCCGCATCGTTCCCTGGCCTCGCCAGCGTGTTCTGGCGGTGCGGTCGGCGCTGCCGGAGCAGTACCGGGCCATGGTGGACCTGGCCGGGGGATGCGGCCTGCGTCAGGGTGAGGTCCTGGGCCTGGCGGTCGAAGACGTGGACTTCATCGAGGGGGTGATTCACGTCGTGCGGCAGGTCAAGCTCATCCGTAACCGGCCGGTGTTCGCGCCGCCAAAGGGGGCCAAGACACGCACGGTTCCGTTGCCCGAAATCGTGGCCCGGTCGGTCGAGAAGCACATCAGCGATCATCCCCCGGCCGCCGTGACGCTGCCGTGGCGGGCTGTCGACGGCGCACCGGTTACGGCATCGCTGATCTTCCACCGGGACCAGGGCCGTCCGGTCAACCGCAACGACTTCAACCGCGGCGCCTGGCGCCCGGCTCTCGATGCGGCGAACGTCCCTCGCGGCCGGGCGAGCGGAATGCACGCGCTGAGGCACTTCTACGCCTCCGTCCTTCTGGACGCCGGGGAGAGCATCAAGGCCCTGTCCGAGTACCTGGGCCACCATGATCCGGGCTTCACGCTTCGGACGTACACGCACCTGATGCCGAGCAGCGAGAAGCGGACCCGTGAGGCGGTGGACCGTGCTTTCGAGGACGGCCCGGACACGGATGACGGCCCCACGACGGCCCAGGGGGAGTGATGGGGAGGGGAACGGGCAGGTCACGCGGCAGATC
Organism: Streptomyces sp. NPDC020192; assembly: GCF_044388685.1. Classification (NCBI taxonomy): domain Bacteria; kingdom Bacillati; phylum Actinomycetota; class Actinomycetes; order Kitasatosporales; family Streptomycetaceae; genus Streptomyces; species Streptomyces sp. NPDC020192. The sequence continues at coordinate 117,749 of NZ_JBIRXG010000005.1, forward strand.
GCCTGACTTGCCGGTCTACTGAGCCGGCTCCCCGATGCGGGTGACGGGGGCTTCGGGTGCGTACGGCGCCCGGAGCCCCCGTCCGCGTCAGCCGCAGACCTTGCCGTCCTCGGGCACCGTCCCGTTCAGCAGGTAGGCGTTCACGGTCGAGTCGACGCAGTCGCTGCGGTTGCCGTACGCCCCATGTCCCTCGCCCTTCCAGGTGAGTTCGACCCCGACGCCCTTGCCCAGCGCGTCGGCCATTCTGCGGGCGCCCTCGTACGGGGTCGCCGGGTCCCCGGTGTTGCCGACCAGCAGGATCGGCGCCGCTCCCGGCGCGCTGACCTGCGGGGTTTCGTACTGTCCCGGCACCGGCCAGGCGTGGCACCAGCCGGCCGTGTCCCAGCCCAGGAAGTCCCCGAACACCGGCGAGATCCGCTCGAACTCCGCCAGTCGCCGCTTCGTCTCGGCGAGCGTCGGCCGCTCCCTCTCGTCCAGGCACGATATGACCCGCTGGGAGTGGGACGTGGTGCCGTAGTGCCCCGAGGTGTCCCGCTCGTCGTAGTCGTCCGCGAGTGCCAGCAGCTGTGAACCGTCGCCCTTGCGCGCCGCATCGAGCGCACTGGTCAGCCTGGGCCAACTGGCCTGGCTGTACAGCGGCAGGATGATTCCCGTGACCGCGAGGGTCTGGGTCAGCTGCCGTCCGGAGGACGTCGGCAGCGGTTTCGCGTCGATCTGTTTCAGCAGGGCGGCGATCTTCCGGGAGCCCTGTGCGGGGTCCTGCCCGGTGGACTTCAGGTAGTCGTCCAGGGCCCGCTGGAAGCCGCGGGCCTGGTTCTTGTCCTGCCCCACCGAGTCCGCGGTCGGGTCGACCACCGCGTCGAGGATCAGCCGTCCCACGCGCCGTGGGAACAAGTGGGCGTACACACCGCCGAGTTGGGTGCCGTAGGAGATGCCGAAATAGTGCATCCGTGCATCGCCGAGGACTTGGCGCATCAGGTCCATGTCGCGTGCGGTGTCGGTGGTGGACACATGGGCCAGCAGCGGGCCGGCGGCCTTCTGGCAGCCCCTGGCGAAGTCGGCCGCGTCCTGGAGGTAGGCGTTCTCCTCCTGCGGGGTGTCCGGTGTGGCATCCACGTCCTCGGCGGCCGCGATCTGCCGGTCGTCGCGGCAGCGGACGCCCTCGCTGGCGCCGACGCCGCGCGGGTCCCAGCTCACCAGGTCGTAGCGCTCGCGGAGGGCGGAGACGGTGTTCGCGTAGTACGGCATCGTCTCCACCCCCGAGCCGCCGGGGCCACCGAAGTTGAACAGCAGTGAGCCGATACGGTCGCCGCCGGTCGCCTTCGCGCGGATCAGGGCGAGGCCGATCGTCGCGCCGTCCGGTTCGGACCAGTCCAGCGGTGCCTTGAGTGTCGCGCACCGCCACTCGTCGCCCGGAGCCGCGGAGCCCTTGGTGGCCTTGCAGTGGTGCCAGTCGAGGCGCTGGGAGGTGAGGGAGGAGGGAAGCTCCGGCTCGGAGGGCGCGGACCGCGACGCCGAGGTCCCTGGCGCGGACGGGGGAGCCGTGCCCCTCCCCTTGCCCTCGTCGCCGTGCCCGCCGGACTTGCCGCCCCCGCAGCCGGCCACCAGCAGCGCCGCGGCCACGACGGCCGTCCAGCGCAGAAATCGCCTCATGCGCACCCCCCTCACAGGCCCTGCGCGTCGTGCCGCGCCGGGCGTTCAGGCCATGGTAGGCGGATCAAGCCGAACGCGTTCTGGCCTGTGGATAACCCTTTGACCTGCGGGTTTTCGCTGGATGGTGGTGGTTCGGCTGCGGGTCGTCCCGGCTGGGGTGGTTCAGGAGCAGACCGCGCCGGTCTTCGGCACCGTCCCGTTCAGCAGGTAGCTGTTCACCGCGCTCTGCACGCACTTGTCCTTGCTGTCGTACGCGCCGTGCCCCTGGCCCTTGTACGTCAGCTCGACGGCGACGCCCTTGCCGAGCGCGTCGACCATCTTCTTCGCGCCCTCGTACGGGGTGGCCGGGTCGCCGGTGTTGCCGACGACGAGGATGGGCGCCGATCCGGGCGCGCTGACGTCCGGATGGTCGGCGGCACCGGGCACGGGCCAGTCGGTGCAGCTGATCATGCCCCAGGCGAGGAAGTCCCCGAACAGCGGGGAGGCGGCGCGGAATTCGGGCAGTTTCCGCTGGATGTAGTCCGGGGTGTACCGCGGTTTCTCGTCGGCGCAGTTGATGGCGATGTTCGCCGCGGTGAGGTTGCTGTACTCCCCGTTCTCGCTGCGGCCGTTCAACGAGTCGGACAGCACCATGAGGATCCTGCCGTCGCCGTCGTAGGCCTCCGCCAGCCCTTCGGTCAGGTACTGCCAGAAGTCCTTCGAGTACAGGGACTCCGCGATGCCGTTCGTCGCGGCGGTCTGGGTGAGCTGGCGCGGGGGGATGCCGGGGATCGGCTTCTTCTCCAGGTCGCCGAGCAGTTTCGCGATGCGGTTCTTCACGTCCTGCGGGGTGTCGCCGATCGGGCACTGCGCGGTCTTCTTCGACGTGCAGTCCTCGGCGAAGTTGTCGAGCGCGAGCTGGAAGCCTCTGGCCTGTCCGAGCGCGCTCTGTTCGGGGTTCTGTGTGGGGTCGACGACGCCGTCGAAGACGGCCCGGCCGACGTTCTTGGGGAACAAGTGGGCGTACACGCCGCCGAGTTCGGTGCCGTAGGAGATGCCGAAATAGTGCAGCTTGTCGTCGCCGAGCACCTGGCGCAGCAGGTCCATGTCGCGGGCCGCGTCCGTGGTCGCCACATGCGGCAGGACCTTCCTGGAGTTGTTCTCGCAGGCCGTGTTGAACTGCTTGGTGCGGTTCACCAACTGGGTGCGCTCGGCGTCGTTGTCGGGCGTTCCGTCCTGCTGGAAGTACACGTCCAGCTGGGCGTCGCTCTCGCACTTCACCGGCGCGCTGCGGCCGACCCCGCGCGGATCGAAGCTGACCAGGTCGTAGCGGGTGCGCAGGACGTCGTAGTCCGGGCCGAACGCGGGCAGGTCGCTGACGCCGCTGCCGCCGGGGCCGCCGAAGTTGAACACCAGCGAGCCGAGCCGTTTGTTCGCGGGTCCGCTCGCCCTGGCGCGGATGAGGGCGATGCCGATCGTGTCGCCCTTGGGCTTGCTCCAGTCCAGGGGCGCCTTCATGGTGGCGCACTGCCAGGTGCCGCCGTTGGGCAGCGGGGACGGGGCGCTGCCGCCGCCCTCGGCCTCGGACGGGGCCGGGCAGTCCTTCCAGTTCAGCTTCTGCGCCGTGAGATCCCCGTCCTTCGCGCCGTCGCCGCATCCGGCCAGCAGCGTGGCCAGCAGTACGGCGGTGGTGGTCAGGGCGGCGGCGCGCAGCCGGGAGGGGTTCGCCATGTACTCATACTCGCGGCGTGCCCGCCTGCGCGCGCGCGGGGCGCGGGCCGTACGAGGTACGGCCCGCGGTCCTAGAGGGCTCCCTTGCGGGTGAGCTGGTTGAAGGCCAGCCAGCCCGGCAGCACCGGCAGCCACAGGGTCAGCAGCCGGAACAGCAGAACGGCCGGGGCGGCGACCTCCTTGGGCAGGCCGAAGGCGATCAGGCCGAGCGTGAGGCTCGCCTCGACCGCGCCGACGCCGCCCGGGGTGGGTGCCGCCGAGCCGAGCGCATTGCCGGCGAGGAAGACGACGGCGACGCTGGCGATGCTCAGCGAGGCCGTGCCGTTGCCGAATGCGCGGACGGAGGCGTCGAGGCACATCACGAAGCAGGCGGTCAGCAGGAGCATGCCGCCGATGCCGGTGATCAGCTTCTGCGGTCGCTGGAGCACGTCGAGCATGCGCGGGACGACACCGGCGAACAGCGACCTCACGCGCGTGACGACGAATTTCCGCAGGAACGGCACCGAGGTCGCCACGAGCACCAGTACCGCAACCGTCAGCAGACCCGCGATGACCGTCCGGGACGGCGACAGCGACGGCGTCTTCTCGGTGCCGGTCAGATAGCCGAAGGTCAGCAGCATCAGGATGTGTGCGCCGAGCCCGAACAGCTGTGACGCGCCGACGCTCGCTACCGCGAGCCCCGGGCGCACGCCGGTGCGCTGCAGGAAGCGCGTGTTGAGGGCGACACCGCCGACCGCGGCCGGTGCGACGATCTTCACGAAGGACCCGGCGACCTGCGCCGCCACCGTCCGCGGGAACGGCACCCGCTCCGGTACGAAGCCCAGCAGCGCCATCGCCGCGGCGACGTAGCTGAGCGCGGAGAACAGCACCGCTGCGGCCACCCAGCCCCACTGAGCCTGGGCGAACAGCGTGCCGAACTCGATGTGGGTGAGCTGCGTCAGCAGGTAGTACGCGCCGATCGCGCCCGCGATGAAGCTGATGAGCGTGCGCGGCCGCACCCGCTCCAGCCGGGCCGGCTCCACGGGGGCCTGGGGCCTGATCCGCAGCACCTGGTGGCGGATCTGGGTGAGCAGGTCCTCCTCGCGGGCCTCTTCGAGGGCCTCGTCCATGGCCCGCCGTTCCGCGCGCTGCTCGGCGCGGACGGTCTTCTTGTCGGGCTTGTCGAGGACGGGCCGGTTCGCCTCGGCCGCCTCCTCGAGGCGGGCCTGCTTCGCCTGCCGGGACGCCTCCAGGACCGCGTCGCGCTCCCGCTGGGCGCGCTCCCGGGCCAGCCGGCGCAGCGTCGCGCGCGTGGAGCGCGTCAGCGCGATCGGCTGGAGCAGGGGCAGACAGTCGGCGACCGCGTCCGGGCCGAGCACCCCGACGGCCGAGGCCACGGCCCGCTCGGCGCCCACCCGCAGACCGAGGGTGGTGAGCAGCTGGGCCACGTCCATGCGCAGCAGCAGCTCGCCGGCCGCGATCTCGCCGCCGCGCAGTTCGGTGAGGATCACTTTGCCGGAACGATCCACCAGAATCGCGTCACCCGCGAGCCTGCGGTGCGCGATGCGCCGCGACTGCAGCGCCTGCACCTGGTGCCAGGTGTTGCGCAGCAGCTCGTTGGTGATCTCCTCGTCGGGCAGCGAGTCCAGCGTGCGCCCGCCGGAGTGTTCGTAGACGAGCATGACGGCGTCGGGGCCGAGTTCGGAGGTGGCGATCAGCTTGGGCGCGTTGGCGCCGGCCGCGATCGCCGCGTACGCCAGCAGCGCCTCCTGTTCCAGTGCCTGGCGCAGCGACTGGAGGCTGGAGCGGGTGGCGAAACCGCGCAGGGTCAGATTGCGCCATGCCCGGTAGAAGAAGCCCTGGGCCTGCTGTTCCCGGTCGACGACCGTGACGTCCAGCGGCGGGCCGTCCTCCAGGGTGACGAAGTAGCGCCGGCCGCGGTCGCCGTTCTCCGTCTCGCCGGCCTCCTCGCGGGCCGCGGCGACGGGGTGGAAGCCGACGTGCCTGAGGCCTGCCATCAGGGTCTGCCCGGTGGGGCGGACATTCGGGGAGCCGACCGCGTACAGCGTGCCGTAGGCGACGGTCCAGCCGATCAGCACCGTCAGGATGATCGAGAACGGTGTTGTGTAGCCGGTGACCAGCATCGAGAACGCGTCGAGCAGCAGTACGATCCACAGCACCGCGCGCCATCTGGGTCTGCGGGACATGCCGACGGCCGTCATGTAGGCGATGACGGGTGCCAGGTAGCCGTGCACAGGGTCGGTCAGGGCGTGCAGGTCGCCCGGCGAGGGCTGGGTGAGCGCCTCCTGGATCGAGCCCGGGGCAGCCCGTGCGACCCACAGATCGGTCGCGAGGGTCACTCCGTGGGCGAGGACCGCCGCGAGGACGCCGTCGGCGATGCGCAGCCCGTCGCGTTTGATCAGTCGCTCGATCGCGAAGGCGACCGGCACCAGCAGGATCGCGATGCTGGAGGCCAGTCCCGCGAACCTGATCAGCAGGTCGGGGGCCTGGCCGGTGCCCTTGTTGATGTCCTGTTCGAGGCCCGAGGTGGTGCCGTGAGCGAACGCGGCGATCGCGAGCAGCACCACGATGGCGAGCACGCCGACGAGGCACCGCATGAGGTCGGACGGGCGGTGCACGCGTGCGGGGAGCAGCGGCTCGTCGCCCTCCACCTCACCGGCGTGCGGCTCGTCGTCGGCGCCCGGACCGCGGCCGGGGGGCGTGTGCTGAGGGACGTGCGCCCCCTCGGTGTCGTCGTTGTCGTCCGCATGCGCGCGGGTGCCGTCGCTCTCCCGAGCCACGCCGTCGTCTGCACGCGCGCGTGTGGTGTCGCCCTTGCGCGGACCGGTGTCTTCCCGCTGTGCGTCGGTGTCGCCCTTGTCCGCGCCGGCGGCGCCGGGGCGCGCGGCGGCGTCAGGGGTGCCCGCCGCGCCTTCGGGGTGCACGCCCTGCTGATTCATGGTCTCTTCTTGGTCTCGTATCAACGGTCACCGCCCGCACGATGGTGGCATGCCCCACCGACACACGGGGGCATCAGGGTGCGGATGCGCGGGCGCACAGTCTGCCCGAAGCGCCGTCCAGGGGCGAGAGGGCCGTCCTTGCGGTCCGCGCCGCGCTGTCGGTGGAGTGCGGCAGGATGGGACGAATGAGCGAGCAGAGCCCTGCCGAGGACACCCGCGAGGGGTACGCGGACGCGCTGCCGGAGTACGCCGAGCGGGTCCTCCAGGTCGCCGAGCGCATTCCGCCGGGACGCGTGATGACGTACGGCGATGTCGCCGAGTGGCTCGAGGAGGGAGGACCGCGCCAGGTCGGCCGGGTGATGGCCCTCTACGGTGGCGCGGTGCCGTGGTGGCGTGTCGTACGCGCCGACGGGGTGCTGCTGCCCGGGCACGAGCTGCGCGCCCTCGATCACTACCGCGCGGAGGGCACGCCGCTGAAAGAGGCGGGCAGGAGTGCCGAGGGGCATCTGCCGCGGCTCGACATGCGGCGGGCCCGATGGGACGGCGGGGCCGGCGTGGAGGGTCACACCTGACAGCTTCCGCCATCGGATGCCCACAAGGAGAGCCTGTGGCCCGTACGGGGGACAGGGGGGACGTCCGTGGCATGACGTACGTTCGTGAGGTGGGGGACACGCGTGGCACGAGCGCCGCGAGGGAAGAAGCGGAAAGCCTGCTTCCGCCCCGAGCGGCGGCGTAGCGTCGGCCGCACCCGTCCCCCGCACCTCGCGGCCACCGCCTCGCGCGTGTGACCGCCCGCCCATCAGCACGACCACCAGGACCGGCCAACCACGTGAGCTCCTCTTCCTCCACCGGACGCCTGCCGCACCCCCGGGTGCGGCAGGGGAGCCGTGGCGCTTACCGGCTGGTCCGTACGCCTCCCGCTGTGCCGGATCCCCCTCGTCTGGACGCGGCACAGCGTGCCGTGGTTGACCACCGATCCGGACCGCTGCTCGTTCTCGCCGGTCCCGGCACCGGCAAGACCACCACCCTGGTCGAGTCCGTGGCCGAGCGAATCACCGGCGGCGCGGACCCGGAGCGCATCCTGGTGCTGACCTTCAGCCGCAAGGCCGCCGTCGACCTGCGTGACCGTATGGCCCTGCGCATGGGCGCCGCCCGCGCGCCCAGGGCGACCACGTTCCACTCGTACTGCTACGCCCTGGTGCGCGCCCACCAGGCCGGCGACCGGTTCACCGAGCCGCTGCGCCTGCTCTCCGGCCCCGAGCAGGACGTCGCCGTCCGCGAGCTGCTCGCCGGACAGCCCGAGCTGGAGCGGCTCGGGCTCACCCATGTGCGCTGGCCCGACGAGCTACGCGCCTGCCTGACCACGCGCGGATTCGCCGACGAGGTCCGCGCCGTCCTCGCCCGCAGCCGCGAGCTGGGCCTCGGCCCCGACGCCCTGGACGCCTTCGCCCGCCGCATCGGCCGCCCCGACTGGCGCGCCGCGGCCGCGTTCCTCGCCGAGTACCTGGACGTACTCGACCTGCAGGGCGTGATCGACTACGCGGAACTGGTCCACCGCGCGGTCCTGCTCGCGGAGCGCCCCGAGGTGGCCACACAACTCGCCGCCCGGTACGACGCCGTGTACGTCGACGAGTACCAGGACACCGACGCGGCCCAGGTACGGCTCCTGCACGCACTGGCCGGGGGCGGGCGCACGCTCGTCGCCTTCGGTGACCCCGACCAGTCGATCTACGCCTTCCGGGGCGCCGACGTGAACGGCATCCTCGACTTCCCGGCGGCCTTCGCGCGCGCGGACGGCCGTCCCGCCCCCGTCGAGGTGCTGCGCACCTCCCGCCGCTCCGGCGCCGCCCTGCTGGCCGCCACCCGGCTGGTCACCCAGCGCATGCCGCTCACCCGGCTGCCCGCCGACAAGGTGCGCGCCCACCGCGAGCCGGCCGCCGTAGGGGACGGGGGCCGCGTCGAGGCCTGCACGTACCCGACGCCCGGTACGGAAATGGACAACATCGCGGACATCCTGCGCCGCGCGCACCTGGAGGACGGCGTCCGCTGGAGCGACATGGCCGTCCTGGTCCGCGCCGGATCCCGCCTCCCGACCCTCCGCCGCGCCCTGACCGCGGCCGGCGTCCCGCTGGACATCGACGGCGACGACCTGCCCCTGCGGCACGAGCCGGCGGTGGCACCCCTGCTGGCGGCCCTGCGGGCGGTGGCCACGGCGGAGTCCGGGCGAGGCGAGGAGAACGCCGGCGGGCCCGCACCAGAGCGTGCGCCGGGCGCTGAGGGACCTGAGGAAACCGCTCCCGAAGACCTCGCGGAACCGGCCCCGGACACCTCCTGGCTCGGCACCGAGACCGCGCTCACCCTGCTCACCTCCCCCCTCGCCGGCATGGACGCGGCCGATCTGCGCCGGCTCGGGCGGGCGCTGCGCGAGGAGGAGCGGACGGCCGGGAACCCGCTGCCGCCGCCGTCCGACGAGCTGCTCGCGCGGGCGCTCGCCGAGCCCGAGCGACTGGCCGTGCACGACCCGGCGTACGCGCGCGGGGCGCAACGCCTCGGCGCGCTGCTCCGCAAGGCCCGCGAACGCCTCGCCGGCGGCGGTACGGCCGAGGAGGCGCTGTGGGACCTGTGGGAGGGCACGCCCTGGCCCGGGCGCCTGGAGCGGGCCGCCCGGCGCGGTGGCGCCGCCGGCCGTAACGCCGACCGTGACCTGGACGCCGTGTGCGCGCTGTTCGCCACCGCTGCGCGCGCGGAGGAGCGCACCGGGGGCCGCGGCGCGCTGAACTTCCTGGAGGAGATCGAGGCCGAGGACATCGCCGCCGACACGCTCGCCCGCCGCGCGGTGCGCCCCGACGCCGTGCGCCTGATGACCGCTCACCGCGCCAAGGGCCTGGAGTGGCGGCTGGTCGTCGTCGTCGGCGTCCAGGAGGGGCTGTGGCCGGATCTGCGCCGCCGCGGCTCCCTGCTGGAGGCCGACCGCATCGGCCGCGACGGCCTCGCCGAACCGCTCACGCCGGGCGCGCTGCTCGCCGAGGAGCGCCGGCTGTTCTACGTCGCCGCCACGCGCGCGCGTGAACGTCTCGTCGTCACCGCGGTGAAGGCACCGGCGGACGACGGTGACCAGCCGTCCCGGTTCCTGACCGAACTCGGCGTCGAGCCCCGGGACATCACCGGCCGCCCGCGCCGCCCGCTGTCCGTGGCCGCGCTGGTCGCCGAGCTGCGCGCCACCACGGTCGACCCGCGCGCGTCCGCCGCCCTGCGGGAGGCCGCCGCCCGCCGCCTGGCCCGGCTCGCCGCCCTCGCCGACGAGGACGGCCGTCCGCTGGTGCCGTCCGCGCACCCCTACCGCTGGTGGGGCATGCACGACCCGACGCAGAGCAAGGTGCCGCTGCGCCATCGCGACCAGCCGGTCGTGCTCTCCGGAAGCGCCCTCGACCAGCTCGCCAACACCTGCGCGCTCCAGTGGTTCCTGGGGCGCGAGGTGAAGGCCGACGCGCCCGCCACCACCGCGCAGGGCTTCGGCAACGTCGTCCACGTCCTCGCCGACGAGGTCGCCTCCGGCCGCACCCCGGCCGACCTCGACGTCCTCATGGAACGCCTGGACTCCGTGTGGAACGCGCTCGCCTTCGACGCGCCCTGGAAGTCACGGCAGGAGAAGGACAACGCGCGCGTGGCGCTCGAACGCTTCCTGAACTGGCACGTCCTGGACCGCACCGGGCGCACCCCGGTGGCGAGCGAGCAGGACTTCGACGTCACCCTCGACGCGGGGGACTACGAGGTGCGCATCCGCGGCCAGATGGACCGCGTGGAGGTGGACGGCGACGGCCGCGCCTACGTGGTGGACTTCAAGACCGGCAAACAGGCGCCCAGCGCCGCCGAGGTGGCCCGCCACCCCCAGCTCGCCGTCTACCAGCTCGCCGTCCGCGAAGGCGCCGTGGACGACGCCTTCGACGGCGTACGTCCCGAACCGGGCGGCGCCGAGCTGGTGCACCTCAGACAGGGCGCCGCCAAACGCGACGGCGGCGACAGCCTGCCCAAGACGCAGACGCAGGAGCCGCTGTCGGGGGAGTGGGTCGGCGAGCTGCTGGCCACCGCCGCGGGGAAGGTCCTCGACGAGCGCTTCGCGCCGAGCACCGGCCAGCACTGCACGCACTGCGCGTTCCGCGCCTCGTGCAGCGCCCGGCCGGAGGGGCGGCACGTGGTCGAGTGAGTCACCGGCGGGGGAGTGACGTACGGCACCACATGTGCTGACCTGCGCTTCTCCTACCCCGTAGGGCCGATTCGGCCTCGACTGTCAGTGGTCGCCGCTAGCCTTTTCCGACATGCCCGCCCGTATCACCGATCCCGAGCAGCTCAAGGAGCTCCTCGGCATCCCGTTCACTCCGGAGCAGACGGCCTGCATCACCGCGCCGCCCGCCCCGCAGGTGATCGTGGCCGGAGCCGGGTCGGGCAAGACCACCGTGATGGCCGCGCGCGTGGTCTGGCTGGTCGGCACCGGACAGGTCGCCCCCGAACAGGTCCTCGGCCTGACCTTCACCAACAAGGCCGCCGGCGAGCTGGCCGAACGCGTCCGCAAGGCACTGATCAAGGCGGGCGTCACCGACCCTGAGGCCCTCCCGCCGCCCGACCACCACCCCTCAACGACAGCGCTTCGCGCTGACCCTTCCTGGTGGGACCCGGACAACCCGCCGGGCGAGCCGGTGATCTCCACGTACCACGCCTTCGCCGGCCGCCTGCTGACCGACCACGGCCTGCGCATCGGCCTGGAGCCCACCTCCCGGCTGCTCGCCGACGCCACCCGCTACCAGCTGGCCGCGCGCGTGCTGCGCGAAGCCCCCGGCCCCTACCCCGCGCTGACCCGCTCCTTCGCCGACCTCGTCAGCGACCTGCTCGCCCTCGACTCCGAACTCGCCGAACACCTCGTCGACCCCGAGGAGCTGCGCGCCTGGGACGCGGACCTGCTGCACACCCTCCAGGGCGCCAAGCTCACCAACGCCGACCTGCGCAAGGTCCCCGACACGGCCGCCGCCCGGCGCGAACTCGCCGACCTCGTCCAGCGCTACCGGACCGCCAAACGCGAACGCGACCTGCTCGACTTCGGCGACCAGATCGCCCTGTCCGCCCGCCTCGCGCGCGTGCCCGAGGTGGGCCGGCTGCTGCGCGAGGAGTTCCGCGTGGTGCTCCTGGACGAGTACCAGGACACCTCCGTGGCCCAACGCGTCCTGCTGGCAGGCCTGTTCGGCGGCGGCACCGGCCACCCGGTCACCGCGGTCGGCGACCCCTGCCAGGCCATCTACGGCTGGCGCGGCGCCTCCGTCGCCAACCTGGACGACTTCCCCGCGCACTTCGCGCACGCCGGCGGCCGCCCCGCCACCCGGCAGGCGCTCAGCGAGAACCGCCGCAGCGGCGGCCGCCTCCTCGACCTCGCCAACGGCCTCGCCGAGCCCCTGCGCGCCATGCACGCGGGCGTGGAGGCCCTCCGCCCGGCCCCCGGCGCCGAGCGCGACGGCACGGTCCGCTGTGCCCTGCTGCGCACCCACGCCGAGGAGATCGACTGGCTCGCCGACTCGATCGCCCACCTCGTGCACACCGGCACGGCCCCCGGCGAGATCGCCGTCCTGTGCCGCACGGCGACCGACTTCGCCGAGATCCAGGGCGCCCTCGTGGCCCGCGACATCCCCGTCGAGGTGGTCGGCCTGTCCGGGCTGCTGCACCTGCCCGAGGTCGCCGACCTCGTCGCCGTCTGCGAGGTGCTCCAGGATCCCGGCGCCAACGCCTCCCTGGTACGCCTGCTGACCGGGCCGCGCTGGCGCATCGGCCCCCGCGACCTCGCCCTGCTGGGCCGCCGCGCCCGGCTGCTGGTCGCCCACGCGCGCGTGGGCGACACCGACGACCCGGACCGCCGGCTCGCCGCCGCCGTCGAAGGGGTCGACCCCTCCGAGGTGATATCGCTCGCCGACGCCCTCGACACCTTCCTCGAGACGCCCACGGAAGACGACGGGGATGACGACGGGCTGCCGTTCTCCCCGGACGCGCGCGTACGCTTCGCCCGCCTGGCCGCCGAACTGCGCGACCTGCGCCGCTCCCTGTCCGACCCGCTGATGGACGTCCTGCACCGCGTCCTCGCCGTCACCGGCCTGGAGGTGGAGCTGTCGGCGTCGCCGCACGCCCTGGCCGCCCGCCGCCGCGAGACCCTGTCCAACTTCCTGGACATCGCCGCCTCCTTCGCGGCGAGCGACGGCGAGGCCACCCTGCTCGCCTTCCTCGGCTTCCTGCGCACCGCCGCCCAGTACGAGAAGGGCCTCGACAACGCCCTGCCCGGCGGCGAGAACACCGTCAAGGTGCTCACCGCCCACAAGTCCAAGGGCCTGGAGTGGGACGTCGTGGCCGTCCCCGGCCTGGTCGAGGGGACGTTCCCCAGCGCCCAGGGCCGCGAGAAGTGGACGGCGCAGGCCAAGGTGGTGCCGCACGCCCTGCGCGGCGACGCCGACACCCTGCCCGACGTCGAGAGCTGGGACTCGCGCGGCATGAAGGCCTTCCACGAGGCCATGAAGGACCACCAGCACACCGAGGAACTCCGCCTCGGCTACGTCACCTTCACCCGCCCCCGCTCCCTCCTGCTCGGCTCCGGCCACTGGTGGGGTCCCAGCCAGAAGAGACCGCGCGGCCCGTCCGGCTTCCTCCAGGCCCTGTACGAGCACTGCGCCGCCGGGTACGGCGAGATCGAGGAGTGGGCGGACGAGCCCGCCGAGGACGCCGAGAACCCCGCCCTGCTCGCGGCGACCGCCGACCAGGCATGGCCGCTCCCGCTGGACGACGCCGCCCTGGCCCGCCGCCGCGCCGCCGCCGAGACCGTCCTCGCCCACCTGGACGCCCTCGCCACCCAGAACACCGCCCACCCGCCCGCCACCCACGACCCCGCCGCCCTCGACGACCCGGACTGGCCGACACCGCCGGAGGAGGAGCCGTACGAGCCGTACGAGCCCTACGACGAGGGCCCCTACGACGCGGACTTCCCGCACGCGGAGGAGCCCCCGTACGACACGGACGCGCCCGCTGCGGACCATCCGGCCGACCCCGCCGACTGGGACGACTGGGACACCGCCCGGCCCACGGTCCCCCACCAGGCGCCCGCCCCCCAGCACCACCCCGGCCCCGCCGAGCCGCACCCGCACTTCACCCCGGAGGAGAGCCGCACCATCGCCTCCTGGGACCGCGACCTGGACGCGCTCACCGGAGAGCTGCTGCGCGCCCGGCAGGCCGTCACGGACGTCCCCCTGCCCACCACCCTCACCGCGACCCAGCTGATGCTCCTCGCCGAGGACCCCGACGGGCTCGCGCAGGAACTCGCGCGCCCCATGCCGCGCCCCCCACAACCGGCCGCGCGCCGAGGCACCCGGTTCCACGCGTGGGTCGAGGCCCGCTTCGAGGAGCTGACGCTGCCCCTGCTGGAACCGGACGAGCTGCCCGGCAGCGACGCCGAGATCGCCGACGAGGCGGACCTGGAGGCCCTGAAGGAGGCCTTCGAACGCAGCGTGTACGCCCACCGCACGCCGTACCGGGTCGAGGCCCCCTTCCAGTTCACCCTCGCCGGCCGCGTCGTACGAGGGCGGATCGACGCCGTCTACAGAAACGGCGACGGCGACGGGACGACGTACGAGATCGTCGACTGGAAGACCAGCCGCGTCCGCGCCGCCGACCCGCTCCAGCTCGCCGTGTACCGGCTGGCCTGGGCCGAGCAGCAGGGCGTGCCGCCCGAGTCGGTCACGGCCGCCTTCCTGTACGTGCGCAGCGGCGAGGTCGTACGACCGCCGGACCTGCCGGACCGGGCCGCCCTGGAACGGCTCCTCACGGAAGACACCGGAACGGCACATAACGCGATCTGAGTGTGACGAACCGCCCGCCGAGGATGTCGGTGCGGGCCGATAGGCTCGTGAGCATGAGCCAGACCCCGGACAGCGCCGTCCGCACGTACATCGAGCAGCACCGCGCCGCCTTCCTCGACGATCTCACCGCATGGCTGCGCATCCCCTCCGTGTCGGCCCAGCCCGACCACGCGGCCGACGTACGGCGCAGCGCCGACTGGCTCGCCGCCAAGCTCGAGGAGACTGGCTTCCCGACGGTCGAGGTCTGGCAGACCCCCGGTGCCCCGGCCGTCTTCGCCGAATGGCCCTCGGACGACCCCGAGGCGCCCACCGTCCTCGTCTACGGCCACCATGACGTGCAGCCCGCCGCCCGCGAGGACGGCTGGGACAGCCACCCCTTCGAGCCCGTCGTCCGCGGAAACCGCCTCTACGCGCGCGGGGCGGCCGACGACAAGGGCCAGGTGTTCTTCCACACACTCGGCGTCCGCGCCCACCTCGCCGCCACCGGCCGCACCGCCCCCGCGGTCAGCCTGAAACTGCTGATCGAGGGCGAGGAGGAATCCGGCTCCCCGCACTTCCGGGCCCTGGTGGAGGAGCGCGCGGGACGGCTCGCCGCCGACACCGTGATCGTCTCCGACACCGGCATGTGGTCCGAGGACACCCCGACCGTGTGCACCGGCATGCGCGGCCTCACCGAGTGCGAGATCCGCCTGTACGGCCCCGACCAGGACATCCACTCCGGCTCCTTCGGCGGCGCCGTGCCCAACCCGGCCACCGCGGCCGCCCGCCTGGTCGCCGCCCTGCACGACGAGCACGCGCGCGTGGCGATCCCCGGCTTCTACGACGGCGTCGTGGAGCTGACCGACCGCGAGCGCGAGCTGTTCGCCGAGCTGCCCTTCGACGAGGAGCGCTGGCTGCGCACCGCCAAGTCCCGCGCCCCCCACGGCGAGGCCGGGCACACCACCCTCGAGCGGATCTGGGCCCGCCCGACCGCTGAGGTCAACGGCATCGGCGGTGGCTACCAGGGCCCCGGCAGCAAGACGATCATCCCGTCCTCGGCCATGGTGAAGCTGTCGTTCCGGATGGTCGCGGGCCAGGAACCCGAGCACATCGAGAAGGCCGTGCACGCCTGGGCCGCCGAGCAGGTACCCGCCGGGATCCGCCTGGAGATCGACTTCGGCTCGGCCACCCGCCCGTGCCTGACCCCGCTCGACCACCCCGCCCTGCAGTCCGTGGTGCGCGCCATGGGCCGCGCCTTCCAGGGGCCGGTCCGCTTCACCCGGGAAGGCGGCTCCGGGCCCGCCGCCGACCTCCAGGAAGTCCTCGGCGCCCCCGTGCTCTTCCTGGGCATCTCCGTCCCCTCCGACGGCTGGCACGCCCCCAACGAGAAGGTCGAACTGGACCTCCTCCTCAAGGGCGTCGAGACCAGCGCCTATCTGTGGGGTGACCTGGCCGAGAACTGGCGTCCCACGCCCTGACCGGACCGCGCCGTACGGGAGGGAACCGCACGCGGGGCACACTGGAGGGACCGCCCCGCACGCCCCGCCCACGCCCGGCCCGGTGCCTCACGCCGTACGCCCCGCCGAACCGCCCGCCGAACGAACCGCTGCACTGGGGGAGTTGGAAGCACCCGTGACCACCTGGACCGACGACACAGCCGATCGACCCATCTCGCTCACCGCCCCGAGCGGCATCGACCGCGCCGCCCACCACCGGCTCGACGAAGCCTGGCTCGCGGCGGCGTGGAGCCACCCCACGACCCGCTGCTTCGTGGTCTCCGGCGGCCAGGTACTCATCGACGAGACCCCGGACGGCCGGACCGAACTCGTCATGACGCCCTCCTTCGAGGCCCCGCTCACCGAGGCGCACCGCTACTTCCTCGGCATCGACGAGGACGGCGTCAGCTACTTCGCGCTGCAGAAGGACGCGCTGCCCGGCCGCATCGACCAGTCCGCGCGCCCCGCGGGCCTGCGGGAGGCGGGCCTGCTGCTGTCGCCGCGCGACGCCGGCCTCATGGTGCACGCGGTCGGCCTGGAGAACTGGCAGCGCACCCACCGCTTCTGCTCCCGCTGCGGCGAGCGCACGGTCATCGCGGCCGCCGGCCACATCCGCCGCTGCCCGGCCTGCGGTGCCGAGCACTACCCCCGCACCGACCCGGCCGTGATCATGGCCGTGACCGACGCGGACGACCGCATCCTGCTCGGCCGCCAGGTTCACTGGCCCGAGGGCCGCTTCTCCACGCTCGCCGGTTTCGTCGAGCCCGGCGAGTCCATCGAGCAGGCGGTGCGCCGCGAGGTGTCCGAGGAGGTCGGCGTCACCGTCGGCGCCGTGGAGTACGTGGCCAGCCAGCCCTGGCCCTTCCCGTCCAGCCTCATGCTCGGCTTCATGGCCCGCGCCACCTCCACCGAGATCGACGTCGACGGCGACGAGATCCACGAGGCCCGCTGGTTCTCCCGCGAGGAACTGCACGAGGCCTTCGAGTCCGGCGAGGTGCTGCCGCCCTACGGCATCTCCATCGCGGCCCGCCTGATCGAGATGTGGTACGGCAAGCCGCTGCCGACGCGCAGCTTCGTCTGAGGCCCGCACCGGTGACCGGGGACCCGTACTGGAACCACAACGTCCACTACCATCCGGCGGTGCTGGCGGCCGTACCCGACGGCTGCCGCACCGCCCTGGACGTCGGCTGCGGCGACGGCCTCCTGGCCCGCAAGCTCGCCACCCGCGCGAAGACGGTGACGGGCGTGGACCGCTCGCCGGAGATGATCCGACAGGCCCGCGCCCGGCAGCCGGGAGACATCACCTTCGCCGAGGCCGACTACCTCGACGGCGACACGCTCCCCGAGGGCGGCTACGACTTCGTCAGCGCGGTCGCCGTCGTGCACCACGCCACCTTCGAGGCCGCGATCACCGGCCTGACCCGGCTGGTCGCGCCCGGCGGCCGGCTGGTCGTCGTCGGACTGGCGTACAACCACACCCCGCTCGACTGGGTGATCAGCGGTTGCGGACTGCCGGTGAGCCGTCTGTACGCCCGCTTGAAGGGCGGCAAGCGGGCCCCGGCCGGCATGCCGATAGAGGACTCCACCATGCACTGGGGCGAGGTCCGCGCCGCGGCCCGCCGCCTGCTGCCCGGCTGCCGCTTCCGGCGTCGGCTGCTGTGGCGCTACACGCTGGTGTGGGACAAACCATCGGACACAGCATGAGAAGGCGGCCTCCGAGGACACCTCGGAGGCCGCCTTCCCGCACCGCTGGAAGCGATTACGCGCTGATCTTCTGCTTCACCTGGGCCAGCGACGGGTTCGTCAGCGTGGAGCCGTCGGCGAAGAGCACGGTCGGGACCGTCTGGTTTCCACCGTTCGCCTTCTCCACGAAAGCGGCGGACTCGGGGTCCTGCTCGATGTTGATCTCGGTGTAGGCGATGCCCTCCCGCTCCAGCTGCTTCTTCAGCCGCTGGCAGTAGCCGCACCAAGTCGTGCTGTACATCGTCACAGTGCCCTGCATGTCTCTCGCGCTCCTCAGGCAGCTCGGAAAAGGCCGTCGCGGTGGAGAACGTACGCGACCGACCCGCCATTCCCACCCGGGGTATGCGCCTTCTCACCCGGGTTGTCCACAGGCGTCTGTGACACCTGCCGCATTAGTACGACAAAGGATGCCCGCCTGTGGACAACCGCCACGGCAGTCCCGGACGACCTGGCAGCATTGCGGGTGTGACAGCAGCAACGCACTCCACCCTCTTCCCGCAGGCACCGGACTCTGCCGACGCGGTGCTCGAAGGGCTCGACCCCGAGCAGCGCGCGGTGGCGACCGCCCTGCACGGCCCGGTGTGCGTCCTGGCCGGGGCGGGCACGGGCAAGACCCGGGCGATCACACACCGCATCGCCTACGGGGTGCGCGCCGGCATCCTGCAGCCCTCCAGCGTGCTCGCCGTCACCTTCACCAACCGCGCCGCCGGAGAGATGCGCGGCCGGCTGCGCCAGCTCGGCGCCCACGGCGTCCAGGCCCGCACCTTCCACTCCGCCGCCCTGCGCCAGCTCCAGTACTTCTGGCCGAAAGCGATCGGTGGCGGCATGCCCCGGCTCGTCGACCGCAAGATCCAGCTCGTCGCCGACGCGGCCGCCGCCTACGGCACCAGGCTCGACCGCGGCGAGCTGCGGGACGTGACCGCGGAGATCGAATGGTGCAAGGTCACCCAGACCGTCCCCGCCGACTATCCGTACGCGGCTGCGAAGGTCGGCCGCGAGGCCCCCCGCGACCCCGCCGAGATCGCGCACATCTACGCAGCCTACGAAGACCTCAAACGCGACCGCGCGGTGATCGACTTCGAGGACGTCCTGCTGCTGACCGTCGCCATCCTCCAGGACCGGCACGACATCGCCGAACAGGTCCGCGCGCAGTACCAGCACTTCGTCGTCGACGAGTACCAGGACGTCAGCCCGCTGCAGCAGCGGCTGCTGGAGCTGTGGCTCGGCGACCGCGACAACCTGTGCGTCGTGGGCGACGCCAGCCAGACCATCTACTCGTTCACGGGAGCAACCCCCGACCACCTTCTCGACTTCCGGGCCAGGCACCCCGGCGCCACCGTCGTGAAGCTGGTCCGGGACTACCGCTCCACCCCCCAGGTGGTCCGCCTCGCCAACGGCCTGCTCGCCCAGGCCCGCGGCCGCGCCGCCGACCACCGGCTGGAACTGGTCTCCCAGCGCGCCCCCGGCCCCGAACCCGTCCACACCGAGTACACCGACGAGCCCGCCGAGGCCGAAGGCGCTGCCCGCCGCATCCGCGAGCTGATCGACGCGGGCGTCCCGGCCGCGGAGATCGCCGTCCTGTTCCGTACGAACGCCCAGTCCGAGACCTACGAGCAGGCCCTCGCCGACGTCGGCGTCCCCTACCAGCTGCGCGGCGCCGAGCGCTTCTTCGACCGGCCCGAGGTCCGCAAGGCTGGGCTCGCCCTGCGCGGCGCGGCCCGCTTCGGCGGCAACGACTCCCTGCTGGACGACGCCGTCGACCTGCCCTCCCAGGTGCGCGCCGTCCTGTCCGGGGAGGGCTGGACCAGCGAACCCCCAGCCGGCTCGGGCGCCGTCAGAGAGCGCTGGGAGTCCCTGGCCGCCCTGGTCAACCTTGCGCACGACCTCGCCGCCGCCCATCCGAAGGCAACCCTCGCCGACTTCGTGGCGGAACTGGACGAGCGGGCGGGTGCCCAGCACGCCCCGACCGTCCAGGGCGTCACCCTCGCCTCCCTGCACGCCGCCAAGGGCCTGGAGTGGGACGTCGTCTTCCTCGTCGGCGTCGCCGAGGGCATGCTGCCCATCACCTACGCCAGGACCGACGAGCAGATCGAGGAGGAACGCCGGCTCCTCTACGTCGGCGTCACCCGTGCGCGGGAACGGCTCCACGTTTCCTGGGCCCTGTCCCGCTCACCCGGCGGGCGCCCCAACCGCCGGCCCAGCCGCTTCCTCGACGGCCTGCGCCCCGGCACCACGGCCACGATCGGCCACACCGGCACCGGCGCCACGGCAGGCGTCGAACGCGGCGTCGGCCGCGACATCGCCGCCGTACCGCGGCGCGCCCAACGCACCCCCGCCCGCTGCCGGGTCTGCGGGCGGACACTCACCGAGGCGGGCGAGATGAAGCTGATGCGCTGCGAGGACTGCCCCTCGGACATGGACGAAGGGCTCTACGAACGCCTCCGTGAGTGGCGGGCGGTCCAGGCCGGGCACAGCGGGCAGCCGGACTTCTGCGTCTTCACCGACCGGACCCTCATGGCCATCGCCGAGACCCGGCCGGAGAACTCCGCCGAACTCTCCCGCATCCCCGGCGTCCTCAGCCGCAAGCTGCGCAGCTACGGGGCCGATGTTCTGGCCATCTGTGCAGGTCAGGACATCAAAGAGGCCGACGGGGACGACTGATGCGAACTCGTCGGAAAAATAGTTTGCGCATGCCCCGGCAATCCCCATAGGTTCTAGGCACGGAAGCAGCGGCCTTCTCGAAGGCACCGGCTTCGTGATGTACTTGCATATCCGAACGGACTGGTTCACCCAGTCCCTTAGACGCCGAGAGGAGGCGAGTCCAGTGATCAGCATCAACACCAGCACCACCAGCACGGCCAAACTGACCGATCGCTCGGCCGTCTCCACGTGCATGCTCGGCGCCTCGAACCAGGGCACCGGTCTGTCCGGCATCCGTGCCGTCCGTCCGGCGTCCTCCGTCGCTCTCGCGGGTCTCTCCATCCGTGAGCGCAATGAGCGACCGACCAAGGCACTGGAAGCGGTAGAGGCACAGGCGCATGCCTATGCCTTTGCGGCCGCCGGTGCCGGATTCCGGAAGCAGACGACGCAGCACCACCTGATGTGGGCCTTCCGTGGGCCAAAACCCTGGAGTGATCCAGCCTGATCCGATCAGGCCGGCGCCTTCAGGGCCGCGGAACCCCATCCGGGATCCGCGGCCCTTCTGTTTTCCCTCAATCGGGAAGACGGAGCGAAGGGGCCTCGGGACAGGAAAAGAACCCGGTACCAAGCCGACACCCGGTCAACCGGCCGGAACGACCAGACGAGGAAGACCAACCGTGCAACTCGAAGCGCACGCCCCGTCCGTACCGCCTTCGCAAACGATCCCCCCGCCCGGCCTCACGGAGGACTCCACCTTGATCCCCCTCACCGCGCTCACCGCGCTCGACGACGCCATCGAGAACCTCGGCGTACCCGTTCCCTGCCGCTCCTACGACCCGGAGGTCTTCTTCGCCGAGTCGCCGGCAGACGTCGAGTACGCCAAGTCCCTCTGCCGCACCTGCCCGCTGATCGAGGCCTGCCTCGCCGGCGCCAAGGAGCGGCGTGAGCCCTGGGGCGTCTGGGGTGGCGAGCTGTTCGTCCAGGGTGTCGTCGTCGCCCGGAAGCGGCCGCGTGGTCGCCCGCGGAAGAACCCGGTCACGGCATGAACACCGCAGGAACGATCGATCGCCCCCTCACGCACGACCCCAAGAAGCAGGCCCCGATGAAGCCGTCCACCAGCGAGCCCGCAGGCTCCGCGACCACAGACTTCACCACCACCGGCGCGACCGAAGCGCGTCAGAACAGGAACCGTGAGATGCAACTCATGCAAGAAGCCCTGGCCCGTGCGCATATGCACGAGCGACTCCATGACGCCGGGAGAGAGCGCCGGGCCCTGCGCCTGGCGGTCGCCCTGCGGATGCAGCGCCGGGCCGAGCGTGCCTCGCTCCGTGCCCGCCGCGCGCTCGCCCAGGCCGTCATGCAGTAACGATCACACCTGAGAAGCGGTGGCCTCCCGGCCCAGGGGAGGCGAAGACTTCCCCGCGGGGGCCGGTCCGACCGAACGGACCGGCCCCCGCGGTGCGTTGTGCACGGCGAACGGCCGCTTTGGGAGTTATCGTCAGCGGGTGACGAGTCTTCCCGGAGGAAGTGATCAGGGCGGCTCCACTCCGGAGCGCCGCGTGCTCGTGTGCGCCCGCTGCGGCACCCCGGCCGACGGCCCCCCGCCGGCCACTTGGACCTGCTCCGTCGAGAACGGCGTCCGCCAGTACTTCTGCGACGCCTGCTCCCGGGAGAACCTCAGGGCGATCGAGGGGCGGCTGGATTCTTCCTGGTGGTGAGTCCTTGCCTCCGGGACCCCTCCCCCCTCCCCCCTCCCCGCCTCCACCACCCCTTCGAGGCATGCCAGATCAGGCCTCCGCCCCATCGCCCCTTCAGGACACGCCAGATCAGGCCTCCGCCGCCGGCTCCTCCTCGGGCAGGTCCTCCTGGTCCTCTTCGAGGAGGAACCCGGGCAGCCACTCCTCCAGTTCCTCCCGGAGCCGTACCGTCGCGCCCAGTTGGCACAGGACGCCGATCGTGCTCAGGGTCACCCGGTGGATCAGGAGGTAGGCCGGGGGGAGGTTGAGGCGTTTGCCCAGTTGGTAGGCGGGGGAGCGGGGGTCGGCGATGCGGGCGGCCTGGCTGCGCATCCAGGTGCGGGTGAAGGTGAAGGACTCGACCCTGGCCGGTTCGATGATCGGCAGCAGGTAGTCGAGCACCGCTTCGGGGTCCAGCTCTATGGACTCCTTCACGAACCCTTCCTCGCAGAGGAGTTCGTAGACCGGCTCGGCCTCGCCGTCCAGGGTCATGCGCAGGGAGATTCCGATGGGGGTCGGCAGGCCGCCGGGGAGGCGGTCGACCGTGCCGAAGTCCAGGACGCCCAGGCGCCAGTCGTCCTCGCCGCCGGGGCCGCCGGGCAGCAGACGGAAGTTGCCCGGGTGCGGGTCGGCGTGCAGCAGGCCGGTGCGGGCCGGGCCCGAGAACAGGAAGCGGGCCAGCAGCTGGCCGGCGCGGTTGCGCTGCTCCTCGGTGCCGTCCGTGATGATCTCCGACAGGGGGATCCCGTCGATCCACTCGGTGACCAGGACCTGCTCGCACTGGTGCACCACCGCCGGGACCACCACGTCCGGGTCGTCCGCGAACTCCTCCGCGTGCACGGCCTGGGCCTGGGCCTCCAGCCCATAGTCCAGCTCCTCGGAGACGCGGTCCTTCAGCTCCGTGATCAGCGGCTTGATGTCCATGCCGGGGATCAGGGGGCCCAACAGGCGGGCGAACCGGCTCAGTTGGCCCAGGTCGGAGATCAGGGCCTCGCCGGCGCCGGGGTACTGGACCTTGACCGCCACCTCGCGGCCGTCGTGCCACACCGCCCGGTGCACCTGCCCGATCGAGGCCGCCGCGGCCGGCTTGTCCTCGAACTCCTCGAACAGATCCCGCCAGTCCGGTCCCAGCCGGTCCTCCAGCACGGCGTGCACCGTGCGGGTCGGCATCGGGGGTGCGGCCTCCTGGAGCTTGGTCAGGGCCGCGCGGTAGGGACCGGCGACCTCCTCGGGCAGCGCCGACTCGAAGACGGACAGCGCCTGCCCGAACTTCATCGCACCGCCCTTCAGCTCGCCGAGCACTTTGAACAGCTGCTCCGCCGTGCGTTGTTGCAGCTCCCTGCCGACGATCTCCGCGGACTCGCCCACGATCCGCTTGCCCAGCCCCCAGGTCGCCCGGCCGGCGATGCCGAGCGGGAGCGCGGCGAGCTTGGCGGTACGGGTGACCGCCTTCCGGGGAAGATCAGACATGCGCCCTCCAAGTCCCAGTCGGCCGCGCCGCGCCCGCTTCGCTTCGTCGCTCCGTCGACGGCCGTTGCACCGCCATTGTCTCGCGAGGCTTCCCGTTGGTTGAGGAGTGCTCCCCCTTGGTCCTCCTCCTGGCTTTCACCTTCGGTTTCCCCTTGGCTTTCTCCGCCGCACCGCACCCGCATGCCGGATGCGGCAGGACCGGTCGGACGCACCAGTTCAGACCGGGCAGGGACGCCTCCCAGCGGGCCCCCGTGCCGGACGGCGACTGCCCGTCGAGGAAGGCCAGCGCGTGCGCCGCGGCCAGACCGGCGACCGCCATGGCGAGCGTCAGGTCGCAGGCCCCGATCCGGCGGGCCCGCGCGGACCGCCACTGGGCGATCAGCCGGGGCCAGGCCGGATCCCGGTCCGCGCGGTCGAAGTGCAGACAGCCGGCGCAGCCGGACCCGCCGGGCAGGACGAGCGGACCGACGACACCCGTGCCCTCCACGACACCGGCGTACAGATGGGGCGTTCCGGAGGCCATGAGCGGCTCGGCGGCGACCGGGTCCGGTGCGTACACGCCCACGTCGTCCCGGGGCGTGAGGATCACCAGGGAGAGGCCGGGGTCCCGGGTGCCGGAACCCGGGGAGTGGGCGTGGCGGCGCGGGCGGTCCGGTGCCGCGCGGCGGACGGCGGCCCGTGCCGCCGCCTCCCGGCGCTCGCCGATCGAGTCGGCGGGCAGCCCGCCCGGGGCCACGTCCCAGGGCTCCACGTGTCCGGTGTCGCGCACGTCGACCTCGCCGACGCCGGCGCCCGACAGCGCCGAAGCGAGCACGGCGCCGACTCGTCCCGCGCCTTCCACCCGCACTCTGAGTGCGCGGCGGGCGGCGAGCCGGGCGAGCGCGCCGCCCGGCTGGGCCGTGGTCAGGGACAGCGAGGTGAGGTCCGGGCGCAGCCGTCGCAGGACGTCGTCCTGCTCGCGCAGCGCGTCCGCGGCCGGTCCGCCGCCGCGCGTGTCGTCGAGGAGACCCGCGCGGGTGAGCCGCTCCAGCAGGGTGTCGACCCGGCCGGCCGGCAGCTCCATGCGGCGGCCCTCCTCGCGCAGCAGCGGCAGCCCGCGCGTGCCGTTGAGCAGATCCAGGAAGCCGCGTGTCGCCGGGTCCATCGGTCCCAGCGTCACCGCGTGCGCCGGGGTCATCCCGAACTGCACGGTGTCGCGATCACGCCAGCCGCGCCGCAGCGCGGGCTTCATCACCGGATGCATGACTGTCCCCCGTCCGTTGAAGCGTCCTCCGGAACTTCCTTGGAGCATCGCTGGAACACTCCCGGATCGTCCTCGTCGCCGGTGGAGCCGGTCACGCCCCGCCGACGCCTGCCAGCATGCCGTGTCCGCCCGTCCGGTGCCGGAAGTTATCCACAGGGCAGGAGTGTTCATCGTATAAATGGGTCGCGTGGCTGAGCCGTGTGGTCCAGCAGAGGTCGAGCAAGGGCTGATCGAAGGGTGGACGGGGCCGGTCACGTCACCGGGCGGAGCCGTACAAACCGGATGTGCGGATCAGTCGTAGGAATCATAGGAATCAAACGCATGGTGGGGGATCGGCATCGAACCGTCCCGGAGCCGGGACTTTGCCCGGGCCCAGCGGGTAACGTCGGGGCGTGCCCGCCGACCCACTGCACCGCGCCGGAAAGCCACAGCGCAGCACGACGAGCCAGCCGCCCGGCGGCTCGGGGGCGAGCGTGATCGAGGTCCGCAGGAGTTCCCGGCGCCGCCGGACGGTCTCCGCGTACCGCGAGGGCGATCGCACCGTCGTACTGATCCCCGCCCGGATGTCGAAGGCGGAGGAACAGCGCTGGGTCACCGTCATGCTCGACAAACTCGCCGCCCAGGAGAGCAAAAGGGTCCTCGGCGACGCCGAACTGGCCGAGCGTGCCGAGCGGCTGTCGGCCCAGTACTTCGACGGCCGTGCGCGTCCCGCCTCCGTGCGCTGGGTCACCAACCAGAACACGCGCTGGGGTTCGTGCACCCCGACTGAGGGCAGCATCCGGCTCTCGCACCGGCTGCAGGGGATGCCCGAGTACGTCATCGACTACGTCCTCTGCCATGAGCTGGCGCATCTGCTGGTCCCCGGTCACGGGCCGGACTTCTGGCGGCTCTTGGAGGCCTATCCGCGCACCGAGCGGGCCCGTGGCTATCTCGAAGGGGTCGTGGCCGCCGAACGGCTGCCGCATGTGCCCGGCGCGCGCGGGGAGTGAGCCGGGCGCCGTTCACACGCCCCCGGGTGCGGTTGTGTACCGGGTCTGTACCGGCTGCGTCCGTTGTCGGACTTTGCCGTTAGCCTGGCGCGACGCACTCGCATTCGGGATGGGGGACGGTCGTAACGCATGGCCAGGGAATTCCAACGCGGCCACAAGGCCAGGATCAGTGACCTCACGGCGGGCACGGATCTGTACGTAGGCGTGCAGATCTCCGCCCCCGGACTGACCTTCGACATCAGCTGCTTCGGTCTGGACGGCGACGAGCGCCTCTCGGACGACCGGTACTTCGTCTTCTTCAACCAGCCGAAGTCCCCCGAGGAGTCCCTCCAGCTGCTGGGTGCCCAGGCGGGTGACACGGAGTCGTTCCGGGTCACCCTGGACCGGATCCCGTCCAGCATCCGCAAGCTGTCCTTCACGGCGACCATCGACGGCGCCGGGCAGATGTCGCAGATCGCCCCCGGCTACCTGCGCATCGTGGCGGGCGGCGAGGAGGTCGCGCGGTACTCCTTCAACGGCGCGGAGTTCTCCACCGAGCGGGCCGTGATGCTCGGCGACATCTACCTCAAGGACGTGTGGCGGTTCGCCGCCGTCGGGCAGGGCTTCGACGGCGGTCTGGAGGCGCTGCTGAAGAACTTCGGCGGCGAGGTGCTGGAGGAGGAGGCGCCCGCCGCCCCGCAGCAGCCGCAGCCTGCCGCGACCCCCGGCTTCGCCCCGCCCGCGTTCGCCGCCCCCGCCGCACCGTCCCCGGCACCGGCGCCCGCCCCGGCCCCCACGCCGCAGCCCGCCGCCCAGGGTTTCGCCCCGCCCGCCGGTGGCACGCCCCCGCACGGTTTCACCCCGCAGCCCGGCCAGGTCCCGCCCGGCCACACCCCGCCCCCGGCCCCGGCCCCCGCGCCGAACGTGCATGCCGCACCCACGGTCATCGCCCCCCTGAACCCGCCCGCCGCCGGCACGGTCCCGCCGCCCGCCCCGGCACCGGCCCCCGCCCCCTACGGCCAGCCGCCCCAGCAGCAGCCGTACGGTCAGCCGCCGCAGCAGCCGTCGTACGGTGGTCAGCCCGGCGCGCCGATGCCGCCGGGCTACGGCCAGCAGCCGCCCCCCTACGGCGGCCAGCCGACCGCCCCCATGCCCCCCGGCTACGGCCAGCAGCAGCCCTACGGGCAGGCCGCCGGGTACGGAGTGCCGCAGGGAGCCCCGGCCGGCGGTGCCGGTGTGGCGGCCGCGCTCCAGGTGTTCAAGGAGACGCCCACCGGACAGCGCTGGACACTGCAGAACAAGAAGCTCGTCCGGGTCGACCTCGGCATCGGCGGCCAGCCCGTGCTGGCCCGGCAGGGCAGCATGGTGCTCTACCAGGGCAAGGTCGACTTCGGCTACAAGGGCGCCGGATTCGCCGGACGCATCGTCGGTCACGCCACCGGCCAGGAGATGCAGCTGATGCGCTGCACCGGGCAGGGTCAGGTGTTCCTCGCCGAGAACGCCACCCATCTGCACCCCGTCGAGCTCCAGGGCGACGCGATCTGCGTGTCCGCGGAGAACGTCCTCGCCTTCGACGAGAGCCTGCACCACGAGGTCCGCCGTATCGAGGGCCACGGCATCCCCGGCGGTGCGCTGTTCACCATGCAGTTCCAGGGCACCGGGACGATCGTCGTCAAGACGCACGGCACGCCCGTCGTCCTGCCGGTCACGCCGACCACCTTCGCCGACTGCAACGCCGTCGTCGCCTGGTCGGCCGCCTCCCAGGTGATCGTCTCCAGCCAGGTCCGGATGCGCCGCAACGCCTACCCGGGCGACACCGGAGAGAGCGTCAACCTCCAGTTCCGGGGCGCGCCCGGCAACTTCATCGTCGTCCAGCCGTACGAGGTTTGAGGGAGCCCGTCATGAACCAGCCGCTCGCGGGCTACGCCCCCGCACCCGTCACCGCCCGCATGGAGAACCACGGCCAGCACATGCTGAAGGTCGCCATGCAGACCGGAAACGACCTCCTCGCGCGCGTGGGCTCGATGGTCGCCTACGAAGGCTTCGTCCAGTACGAGCCGAACCCGCCGGCCGTCCGCCAGATCGCCCGCGACTGGATCACCGGCGAGGGCGCGCCCCTGATGAAGTGCACCGGCGACGGACTGCTCTACCTCGCCGACTACGGCGCCAACGTCGTCGTGATCAACCTGGGCGGCGACGGCATCTCCGTCAACGCCACCAACCTCCTCGCCTTCGACGCGCATCTGAGCTGGGGCGTGGAGCGGGTCAAGGGGCTCGCGAAGTTCGCCGGGCAGGGCCTGTGGAACACGAGGATCTCCGGGCAGGGCTGGGTCGCGCTGACCTCCCGGGGCACGCCGATCGTCGTCGACTGCGGCGGTGGCGAGGACGAGACGTACGTCGACCCCGACGCGCTGGTCGCCTGGTCGCCCAACCTGAAGGTGCGCGGCAAGCGCAGCTTCAAGGCGCAGTCGCTGATCGGCCGGGGCAGCGGTGAGGCCTACCAGATGGCCTTCTCCGGCCAGGGCATCGTCGTCGTCCAGCCCAGCGAGGACAGCACCGACCGCCTCCGGATCCGGGGCTGAGGGGGAGCCAGAAAGCCATGCAGAGCCCGCTTTTCGCGCACAACGACCTCCAGACGCAGGAGCGCTGGAGCCTGCAGAACTCACAGCTGCTCCGGGTCACCCTGGAGGGCCACGACGACATCCTCGCCCGCAAGGGCAGCATGGTCGCCTACCAGGGGCTGATGGAGTTCGACGCCGAGTACCAGAGCAACAACCAGGCACGCGCGCGTGCGTACACCGGCGAGGGCCTGGACCTGATGCGCTGTCACGGACAGGGCACGGTCTATCTGGCCAACCTCGCCCAGCACGTGCACATCATGGACGTCGAGCAGGACGGGCTGACCGTCGACAGCTCCTACGTCCTCGCCATGGACTCCTCGCTGCACCACGAGGTCATCGCCGTCGACAGCCTCTACGGCATCTCGGGCTCCGGGAAGTACCAGCTGAACATCACCGGGCGCGGCAAGGTCGCCCTGATGACCTCGGGCGCGCCGCTGCTGATGCAGGTCACGCCGGACCGTTACGTCAACTGCGACGCGGACGCGATCGTCGCCTGGTCCACCGGGCTGCGTGTGCAGATGCAGGCCCAGACGCACTCCTCCGGGGTGTGGCGCCGGCGCGGCAACACCGGTGAGGGCTGGGAACTCAGCTTCATGGGCACCGGATTCGCGCTCGTCCAGCCCAGCGAGCTGCTGCCGCCGCAGAACGCGGTGATCGGACAGGGCATCGCCGCCCAGTTCGGCATGGGCCAGCAGGGAGCGCGCGGGCAGAACCAGGGGAACGTCTGGAGCTAGCTGCCGGTAAGGGGTGGCTGCAAGAGCAGGCACCCCTTACCCGGTCAGAGCCTGGCGCGGGTCGCCTCCACCAGTCGTACGACCGACTCGTCCGCTACGTCGGCCACTTCGTCGTACGCGAACCAGCGCAGGTCCAGCGACTCGTCGCTGATCGCCGCCACGGCCCCGTCCGGCGCTACGGCGGCGTACTGGACGTCCAGGTGCCAGGCGCAGGGCGTGTGGTGGCGGTCCAGGCGGACCGGGTCGCTCCGCAGCAGACGCAGGGAGGAGATGCCGGACTCCTCCGTGGCCTCCCGCAGGGCCGCTTCCGCGAGCGTGGTGTCGCTCCGCTCGCAGTGGCCGCCCATCTGCAGCCACATCCGCAGCTTCCTGTGCAGCGTGAGCAGCACCCGACCGCGCCCGGGGTCGATCACCAGGGCGCTCGCCGTGATGTGCCCCTCCGCGCAGCCCTTCCACATCCCGTCGGGATGCCTCTGGAGATGGTCCAGATAGACCTGACGGAGTTCCCGCTGGTCGCCGTACCCCTCCAGCACCTGGACGGCATTGTTGTGCAGGGTCACTCTGTGTCGTCGTCCTTCTTCAGGTTCGGCTTCTCGGCGGAGCCGCCCGCCGCCTCCCCGAGCATCTTGTCCAGCTCCGAGAAGTCCAGCTGCTCCCGGTGCACGAAGCCGTCCGGGTCGTCCAGGTCGGTGGCCGTCGGCAGCATGTCCGGGTGGGCCCACAGGCCGTCGCGGCCGTCGACCCCGCGCGCGTCCGTGAGCGAGGCCCACAGGCGGGAGGCGTCGCGCAGCCGGCGCGGGCGCAGCTCCAGGCCGATCAGCGTGGCGAACGTCTGCTCCGCCGGGCCGCCCGTCGCGCGGCGCCGGCGCAGGGTCTCGCGCAAGGCGTCCGCAGACGACAGACGCGGCTTCGCGGCCGCGTGCACCACCGCGTCCACCCAGCCCTCGACGAGCGCCAGAGCGGTCTCCAGGCGGGCCAGGGCCGCCTTCTGCTCCGGGGTGTCCTCCGGCTGGAACATGCCCTGCTGGAGCGCGTCCTGCAGCTGCTCGGGGTTCTGCGGGTCGAACTGGCCGACGACGTCCTCCAGCTTGGCCGTGTCGACCTTGATCCCGCGCGCGTAGCCGTCGACCGCGCCGAACAGGTGCGAGCGCAGCCACGGCACGTGCGCGAACAGGCGCTGGTGGGCCGCCTCGCGCAGCGCCAGGTAGAGCCGCACCTCCTCCTGGGGCACGCCGAGGTCCTTGCCGAAGGCCTCCACGTTGGCCGGGAGCAGCGCGGCCCGGCCGGCCGGGCCCAGCGGCAGGCCGATGTCGGTGGAGCCGACGACCTCGCCCGCGAGCACGCCGACGGCCTGCCCGATCTGCGTGCCGAACATGGCGCCGCCCATCGAGCGCATCATGCCGATCAGCGGGCCCGCCATGGCCTGCATCTCCTCCGGCAGGACGTCGCCCATGGCCGCGCCGACCCGCTCGGCGACCGGGTCGACCAGCTCCTGCCACGCGGGCAGGGTCGCCTCGACCCACTCCGCGCGGGACCAGGCCACCGCCGAGGCGGAGCCCGACGGCAGGGACGTCGCATCGTCCAGCCACAGGTCGGCCAGGCGGACGGCCTCCTCGACCGCCTTGCGCTCGGACGCGCCGACGCTGGCGTCCTTCGTGCCGTCCGGGGTGCCCTGGGCGACCGTCTGGCGGGCGATCTGCTTGGCCATCTCCCAGTTCACCGGGCCGCCCTCGTAGGAGAGCATCTGGCCGAGCTGCTGGAACGCGGCGCCCAGGTCGGTGGGGTTCAGGGAACCGAACATGGCTGCGAGCGGATTGTCGGCGCCGGGGCCGCCCAAGCCGCCGGCTCCGGGCAGGCCGCCGAAGCCGAACGGATTGGCCGGTCCCTGCCCACCACCGCTCTGCTGGTCCTTCTTCTTGCCCTCGTCGCCGTCTTCCGGCTCCTCCGGCGGAAGGCCGAAACCGAATGGGGTGTCACTCACGGGATTCCTCGGCTGGTAAGGCCACCGGTCTGTCTCCGGCGGCGCGGCTGCCCGACAACACCACCCAGCGTAGACACCCCGACCCGATCGGGCCTCGGTGCTTCGCCCACGGAAGGCCTGCGGCAGGATGGATGCACCTGGTACGTACGCGTGACTCGCGCACGTATGTGAAGACAACCGCTGGAGAAGCCGGTGAGTTCCCCAGATCCGCAGGTTCGCGCAGCGCGAAACCCCTCAACCCCTCCTGCCGTGCGCGGGCCCGTCGTCGCGGTCACCGGTGCCGCCACCGGGGTCGGTGCCCTGCTCACCGAGCGGCTCGCCGCCTCCGGGGAGATCAAGCAGGTCGTCGCCATCGACGAGCGGCGCGGGGAGTGCGCCGACGCCGAGTGGCACATCCTCGACGTGCGCGACCCCGCCATCGCGGACAAGCTGCGCGGCGCCGACGTCGTCGTCCACCTCGCGCTGGACCTCGATCTGGAGACCGATCCGGCGGCGCGCACCGCTTACAACGTCCGGGGGACCCAGACCGTCCTCACGGCCGCGGCCGCCGCCGGCGTGCACCGGGTGGTGCTGTGCACCTCGGCGATGGTCTACGGGGCTCTGCCGGACAACGAGCTGCCGCTGTCGGAGGACGCCGAGCTGCGCGCCACCGCCGAGGCCACCGGGGTCGGGGACCTGCTGGAGATCGAGCGGCTGGCGCGGCGCGCGCCACGCGCGCATCCCGGGCTCAACGTCACGGTCGTACGGCCCGCGGTGCTGGTCGGCGGGACGGACACCGCGCTGACCCGGTACTTTGAGTCGCCGCGACTGCTCGTCGTCGCCGGGTCGCGGCCCGCGTGGCAGTTCTGCCACGTCGAGGACCTGTGCGGCGCGCTGGAGTACGCCGTCCTCGAGAAGGTCGACGGGGAACTGGCCGTCGGCTGCGACGGGTGGCTGGAGCAGGAGGAGGTCGAGGAGCTGAGCGGGATCCGGCGGATGGAGCTGCCGTCGGCGGTCGCGCTCGGCGCCGCGGCCCGGCTGCACCGGATCGGGCTCACGCCGTCCCCGGCCGGGGATCTGGCGTACACGATGTATCCCTGGGTGGTCAGCGGGAGCCGGCTGCACGACGCCGGGTGGCGGCCGCGGTGGACCAACGAGGAGGTCCTCGCGGAGCTGCTCGAGGAGGTCTCCGGGCGGCACACGGTCGCCGGGCGGCGGCTGGGCCGCAAGGACGCCACGGCCGCGGGTGCGGCGGGGGCCACGGTGGCCCTGCTGGGCGCCGCCGCCGTCGTACGAAGGGCCCGGAAGGCTCGGCGGCGGGTGTGAGGCGTCCCGCGGCGGGGCTGGGCGGTCGGTGTCTGGCCGGCCACGCGTGCGCGTGCCACGTCGTAGGACTCACCAAACACGCACACACGCGTGCCTGGTGAATCTCGTATTCCCCGTTGTCACCGGCGTGCGGCACGATGGGGTCATGGCACACGTGAACGAGCACCCCGGTGAGCGGGCGGCGCAGGATCCCATCAAGCTGATCGCCGTCCGGGAGACCGCGCTCTCCGTGGACGAGGTGTTCCGGGCCGTCGGGGACGACGCGGCCGGGGGTGTCGCGCTGTTCGTGGGGACCGTGCGCAATCACGACTCGGGCGCCGACGTGGACGCGCTCGGGTACTCCTGCCATCCCAGTGCCGAGGCCGAGATGCGGCGGATCGCCGAGAAGGTCGTCGCCGATCACCCGGTGCGGGCGCTCGCCGCCGTGCACCGGGTGGGGGACCTGGTCGTGGGGGATCTCGCCGTGGTCGTCGCGGTCGCCTGTCCGCATCGTGCCGAGGCCTTCGACGCCTGCCGCAAGCTGATCGACGACCTCAAGCACGAGGTGCCCATCTGGAAGCACCAGAGGTTCTCCGACGGGACGGATGACTGGGTCGGCGCGTAGCGCCGCTGAGGTCCCTGCCGGTGTGCGCCACTTGGAGCACTTCCGTCCCTCCGGTTGCGTAACCGGCCCCCTGGCGTGAGCGTTGTCAGTGCGGATGGTTAATCTGCTGATCAGTCAGTTGCGGACGCTCTGAACGTTGGGAGGTCGGCATGGGGGCGCTTGTCTGGCTGCTGATTCCGCTTCTGGCCGCGATCGGTGGCGGACTCTGGGGCAGCTGGGCCAATCGGACCCGCAAGGTGCGCGGTGACGGGCCCGAGCTGGACGGCTATGCCCGGTTCCGCGCGGCCATGGAGAAATCCCACTCGGGCGCCGGCGGAGCCTGACGGGGGGTGCCCTGACGGGCCTCTGACAGAGGCGTCCCGTACTGTCATGGCATGCCACGCCGCACCGCGACGATGCTCGCCTCCACCCTGATGCTGATCGCGCTCCTGTGCGCGGGAGTGCTCATCCCCGTGCCGTACTCGGAGATGTCTCCCGGCCCGACCGTGAACACGCTGGGGGACCACGGCGGCGAGCCGGTGCTGCAGATCTCCGGGCACCAGACGTACCCGGCGAGCGGTCACCTGAACATGACCACGGTCCGGGTGACCAGCGCGGACTTCCGGATGAACCTGGTGGAGGCGGTCTACGGCTGGCTGGACCCCGACACCAAGATCGTGCCGCACGACACGCTCTACCCGAACGGCACGACGGAGGAGGAGTCCACGCAGCAGAACGCCGAGGAGTTCAGCCAGTCCCAGGAGAGCGCCAAGGTCGCGGCCCTGAAGGAGCTGGGCATCCCGGTGAAGTCCTGGGTGATCGTCTCCACCGTCGTCAAGGACTCCCCGGCCGAGGGCAGGCTGCACGCAGGTGACGTGATCAAGGCCGTCGACGGCACGGCGGTCAAGCAGCCGTCCGACGTCGCCAAGCTGGTCACGAAGCACAAGGCCGGCCAGAACGTCGTCTTCACCGTCGTCCCCGCCAAGGAGCAGGCCGCCGCGGAGAAGGCGCACAAGACGGCGACCGCGACCCAGGACGTCACCATCACCACGAAGGCGTCCGACGACACCGGGCCCCAGCGGGCCATAGTCGGGATCTCCGCAGGGACCGACCACACCTTCCCGTTCACCATCGACATCAAGCTCGCCGACGTCGGCGGCCCCAGCGCCGGTCTGATGTTCGCTCTCGGGATCTACGACAAGCTCACCCCGGGCGACCTCACGGGCGGCACGTTCGTCGCCGGCACCGGGACGATCGACGACAACGGCACCGTCGGGCCGATCGGCGGCATCGAGATGAAGACCGTCGGCGCGCGCGAGAAGGGCGCCCAGTACTTCCTGACGCCCGCCGACAACTGCGCGGCCGCCGCCAAGGACACCCCGGGCGGGCTGACCCTGGTCAAGGTGAAGAACATCGGCGACGCGCTCAGCGCGCTGAAGGACATCCGCACCGGGAACACCGGCGCGCTGCCCAAGTGCACCACCAAGGGCTGAGCTCGCCCGTGACACGCGGCTGGGGGCGCCCCGCGAGGCGGGGGCGCCCCCATCGCCGTACCGGAAAGGACGTACCGGACTTACCGGGAAAGAAGGTCAGTCCGCGAACGTCGCCGTCAGCGCCTCGGCCAGGCCGGGCACCAGCTCCGGGCCGGTGAGGACCTCCGTCGGGGAGTCCTTCTCGCGCAGCCGGATCGCCGACTCGCGGCTGCCGTCGCGCAGCACCGCGACCGTCATCCGCACCTCCTGGCGCTCGGGGTGCTGGGCGACCCACTGGGTCAGCTTGGCCTCGCTCAGGTTCTGCGGGACCTGAGCCTCGGCGGACGGCGGCAGCATCAGGCGCTCCACCGAGAGCGCGCAGCCGACCACCGCGTCGGGCCAGGCGATGGTGCCGAGGAAGTCGTCGAGCGGCTTGCCGGACGGGAGCTCGTCCTGCTCGATCGGGGTGAGACCGGCGGTCTCGGACTCGTCCGCGTCGAGGCCCAGCTGGGCCGCGAGCGCGGGTTCCTGAGCCCGCAGCCGCGCGGTGTCGACAAGGGCGAAGAGGCGAGCGGGCTGGTCCCAGCCGAGGCCGGAGACGTACTCGTCGATCTCGAGTACGGCCCGGGTGAGCGGGCTCGCTGCCATGGGAGTGTTGGACATGGTCACAATCCTGCCTCGTTCATGGCCGGAATCGGGAACCGAGCAAACCGTGAGTAAGTTGCATAGGTGTGGGTCCGCGATCACGGGGGGCCACGGCGGGTCCGCGAACACGAGGGCCTGACGGATCGACAGCGAACTTCGAGGTGCGCACCTTGGCTTTCCAGATGCCGGACCGCGGCGGAGGCCCGACGGGGCCACGGATCAGAGCGGGCCGCCCGTCCCGGGGGGCACGGACCCTGCTCCTGACACTGGGCGTCCTGGCTGTGCTCGGCATGGCGTTCACCATGTTCGCGGGCTTCTGGACGGACTGGCTCTGGTACCGGTCGGTGCACTACTCGTCGGTGTTCACGACGATGCTGTGGACCAAGATCGGGCTGTTCTTCGTCTTCGGTCTGCTGATGGCGGTCGCCGTCGGGCTCAACATCTGGATCGCGCACCGGCTGCGGCCCCCGCTGAGCGCCATGTCCATGGAGCAGCAGAGCCTCGACCGCTACCGGATGGGCATCGCGCCGTACAAGAAGTGGCTGCTGCTCGCCGTCACCGCGCTCGTCGGGCTGATCGCGGGCGCCTCCGCGGCCGGCCAGTGGCGGACCTGGCTGATGTGGGTCAACGGCGTGCCCTTCCACCAGAAGGACCCGCAGTTCCATCTCGACGTCTCCTTCTACGCCTTCGACCTGCCCTGGTACCGCTTCCTGCTGGGCTTCGGCTTCGCCGCCGCCATCCTGTGCCTGATCGCCGCCGCGCTCACGCACTATCTGTACGGCGGGCTGCGCGTGACCAGCCCCGGCGCGCGGGCCACGGCCGCCGCGACCGGACATCTGTCGGTGCTGCTCGGCATCTTCGTCGCCCTGAAGGCGGTCGCGTACTGGCTCGACCGGTACGGGCTGGCGGTGAAGTCGAGCGACTTCAAGGCGACCGGCGACTGGACCGGCCTGCGCTACGTCGACGCCAACGCCTATCTGCCGGCGAAGACGATCCTGTTCTGCATCGCCGTCATCTGCGCGCTGCTGTTCTTCGCCACCCTGTGGCGGCGCACCTGGCAGCTGCCCGTCATCGGCTTCGGCCTGATGGTCCTCTCGGCGATCCTGATCGGCGGGCTGTACCCCGCGATCGTGCAGAAGTTCCAGGTCCAGCCCAACGAGCAGGCCAAGGAAGCCCCGTACGTCCAGAAGAACCTCAAGGCGACCCGCGAGGCGTACGGCATCGACGACGCCAAGGTCACCGAGTACTCGGGTCAGTCCACGACGAAGGACAAGACCACGCTGCGCAATGACGCGAACGACGCGGCGAGCATCCGCATCATGGACCCGAACATCGTCTCGCCGACGTTCCAGCAGCTGCAGCAGATGAAGAACTTCTACGGGTTCCCGACCAACCTGGACGTCGACCGCTACCCCGCCAAGGACGGCAAGAACGCCAAGGCGCAGGACACGGTCATCGGACTGCGCGAGCTGAACCTGGACGGCATCCCGAAGAACAACTGGATCAACGACCACTTCCGCTACACGCACGGCTACGGCGTGGTCGCCGCCAAGGGCACCGAGGCCGACGACCAGGGCCAGCCCGTCTTCACCGAGTCCGACATGCCCTCCACGGGCGACCTCGGCACGTACGAGCAGCGGATCTACTACGGCGAGAAGACCACCACCTACTCGATCGTCGGCGGTCCCCAGAAGGAGATCGACTACACCGACAACAGCGGTGAGAAGACCACCAGTTACCAGGGCGAGAGCGGGGTCAACCTCGACAACCCGGTCAACCGGGCCGCGTACGCGGTGGCGTTCAACGAGCCGCAGATCCTCTACTCGGGCGCGATCGGCAAGGGTTCGCGGATCCTGTACAATCGCACGCCCAAGGAGCGCGTCGAGGCCGTCGCCCCCTGGCTGACCATCGACGGCGACGCCTACCCGGCGGTCGTGAAGGGCCGTATCCAGTGGATCGTCGACGCCTACACGACGTCGAA
This sequence comes from Streptomyces sp. NPDC020192, assembly GCF_044388685.1. Taxonomy (NCBI): domain Bacteria; kingdom Bacillati; phylum Actinomycetota; class Actinomycetes; order Kitasatosporales; family Streptomycetaceae; genus Streptomyces; species Streptomyces sp. NPDC020192. The sequence goes on from NZ_JBIRXG010000005.1 coordinate 154,528, forward strand.
CGGCTACCCGTACTCCTCCCGTACGACCCTCGGCGACACGACGGCCGACTCGCTGACCGCCGCCAACAACAACCGCGCGGTGGTGGCCCAGCAGAACCAGGTCAACTACATCCGCAACTCGGTGAAGGCGACCGTCGACGCGTACACCGGCGAGGTCAGGCTCTACCAGTGGGACACCCAGGACCCGGTGCTGAAGACCTGGATGAAGGCCTTCCCCGGCACGGTGAAGCAGAGGAGCGCCATCTCCCCGGACCTGATGGCCCATCTCCGCTATCCGCAGGACCTGTTCAAGGTCCAGCGCGAGCTGCTCACCCGCTATCACGTGACGGACGCGCAGACGTTCCTCACCGGCAGCGAGGTGTGGCAGGTGCCGGACGACCCGACCAACAAGTCGGGCAACGCGGTGCCGCCCTACTACCTGAGCACGAAGATGCCGGACCAGTCCCAGCAGGCGTTCTCGCTGTCGACGACGTTCACGCCCAACGGCCGGGACAACCTCAGCGCGTTCATGACGGTCGACGCCGAGGCCGGCAGCAGTGACTACGGCAAGATCAGAATCCTGAAACTGCCGACCAGTACGACGGTCGACGGACCCAAACAGGTACAGAGCCAGTTCAACTCCGAACAGGACATCGCCGCCGCGATCAGACTCCTCAAGGGCGGCGACTCCGACATCGAGTACGGCAACCTGCTGACCGTGCCGCTGGACGGAGGACTGCTGTACGTGGAGCCGGTCTACGTACGCGGTGGCGGACTGAAGTACCCGCTGCTGCGCAAGGTTCTGGTCACCTACGAGGGCAAGACGGCGTTCGAGAACACCCTCGACGAGGCTCTCGACAAGGTCTTCGGTACGACGGCCTCGACCACCCCGCCACCGCAGACCGGCACCACCCATCCGCCCACGTCGAGCAATCCGACCGTCCAACAGGCCCTGAGCGACGCCCAGAAGGCGTTCGACGCGGGTCAACAGGCCCTGCAGGGACCGAACGGGCCGGACTGGACCGCGTACGACAAGGCCCAGAAGGATCTGAAGGCCGCGCTGAAGCGCGCGGCGGACGCGGAGGCCAAGGCCGGCAGGAACGGGACGGGAACCAAGAGTTGATCAAGGAGGCCCCGCGCCGTGGTACGGTTACCAGGCAAACGGCGCGGGGTGGAGCAGCTCGGTAGCTCGCTGGGCTCATAACCCAGAGGTCGCAGGTTCAAATCCTGTCCCCGCTACTGCGATCGAAGGCCCGGATCCCAAGGGATCCGGGCCTTCGTGGTGTGCGAACTCACATACGGAGGGGAGGTACGGCCGCGCCGCCGCGGGGAGTCGAGGGGGATGTGTTTGACTTGTCGTCCTGTGGGCATGTCGACAAAACGCTGAAGTGACCTCACGGGCTGCGGTATACCGGGTGTACCCAGGTTGCAGGTGGTGCGACGATGGACGTTATGGGGGACAAGGCAACTCTGTTCGAGTCAGGGCGATTTGTGCAGCCTCCCGGTGAGGAGCCGACCCGCGACGACCTGAGCGACATGGGGGACGCCGCCGAGGAGGTACGCCTCGGTCTCGCCGCGCAGAGCGGCGACGCCGAGGCCGCGAGTGTCCTCGGAAGCCTGCTGCTGCGCCGCGGCGACCTCGACGGAGCCGAACCCCAGCTGCGGGCCGCCACCGCGGCCGGCGACCGCGCCGCCGCCAACAACCTGGGCGTCCTGCTGCACCAGCGCGGCTACCCCGAGGAGGCCGCCGGATGGTGGCGCGTCGCCGCCGTCGCCGGTTCCGCCGCCGCCGCGCACGCGCTCGGCCGCTACCACCGTGAGCGCGGGGACGAGCCCGCCGCCGAGTACTGGCTGCGCCAGTCCGCCGAGCAGGACCATGTCCTCGGCGCCTACGCGCTCGCCGACCTGCTGGAACACCGCGGGGACGTCGGGGCCGAGCACTGGATGCGGGCCGCCGCCGAGCGCGGGCACCGGGAGGCGGCGTACCGGCTGGCGCGCGCGCTCGACCACCGTGCCGGACACGAGGACGCCGACCGCCCGGGCTCAGGCGCGCCCGGCCGCCGGGCCGGTGCCGGCCGGAGCGGCCTGGCGGGGGCGGCCGGTGGTGCGACCGGTCAGGACGGTCGTGATGGCCGTACGGACGAGACCGGGGGCGACAACGCTGTCGCGGAGGCCGAGCAGTGGTACCGGCAGGCCGCCGCGCGCGGTCACCGGCGCGCCGCGCTGCACCTCGGCGCGATCCTGGAGAAGCGGGGCGAGCTGAAGGAGGCCGGGCGCTGGTACCTGACCTCGGCCAAGGACGGCGAGGCCCGGGCCGCGTGCGCCCTGGGCTTCCTGCTGCGCGACGCCGGGGACGCCGAGAGCGCGGCCGTGTGGTGGCTGCGCGCCGCCCAGGAGGGCGACGGCAACGCGGCCAACGCGCTCGGCGCGCTGCACGCCGAGCGCGGCGAGACACAGACCGCCGAGCGCTGGTACCGGGCGGCGCTGGACGCGGGCGACGACAACGGCGCGTACAACCTCGGGCTGCTCTGCGCCGAGCAGGCACGCACCGCGCAGGCCGAGCAGTGGTACCGCCGGGCCGCCTACGCCGGGCACCGGGAGGCCGCCAACGCGCTCGCCATCCTGCTGCTCCAGGGCGGCGACGCCACCGGTGCCGAGCCGTGGTTCTCCAAGGCCGCCGAGGCCGGCAGCGTGGACGCGGCGTTCAATCTCGGGATCCTCTACGCCGGGCGCGGCGAGGAGACCATGGCCCTGCGCTGGTACGAGCGGGCGGCCGCCGCCGGGCACACCGAGGCCGCGCTCCAGGTCGGGATCGCCCGGCTGCGCGAGGGCGACGAGCAGGAGGCCGAACGGCATCTGCGGTGCGCGGCGGGCGCCGGCAGCGCGGAGGGCGCCTACCGGCTGGCCACCCTGCTCGACGCCCGCCGGCCGCCGGAGCCCGCGCACGAGCTGGGCGAGATCGTGCACGAGAAGACCGAGTGCGAGGAGTGGTACGAGCGCGCGGCCACGCAGGGGCACCGGCGCGCCCAGGTACGGGTCGGCATGCTGGCCGCCGCCCGGGGTGACGTGGTCGAGGCGGCGCGGTGGTACCGGGCGGCGGCCGAGGCCGGTTCGCGCAACGGCGCCTTCAACCTGGGCCTGCTGCTGGCCCGGGAGGGCAGCGAGCCGGAGGCGGCGGTGTGGTGGACCCGCGCCGCGGACGCCGGGCACGGCCGGGCGGCCCTCCGGCTGGCCCTGGTCTACGCGCGTCGGGGCGAGCTGGCGGAGGGGCAGCGCTGGGCCGACCGGGCGGTGGCACTGGGGCCTGCGGAGGTCGCGGAGCGGGCGGGCCGGCTCAGGGATGCGCTGCGGGAGGAACTCTCGGCGTGAAAAAGTGAGCCCGGCCACGTCTCCGGTAACTGATTTGCCTTCGCTCACCTCCCTCACGTAATGTCGTGTTCACCGACGCGGGGTGGAGCAGCTCGGTAGCTCGCTGGGCTCATAACCCAGAGGTCGCAGGTTCAAATCCTGTCCCCGCTACTGAAGGCCGAGGGCCGGAATCCAGAAATGGGTTCCGGCCCTCAGTCGTTTCCAGATGGTCGCTTCCGGATGCCGGGGCAACAAAAAGAGGGGGCTCGCGCCCCCTCCTGCTCACGGCCTACGGCCTACGGCTTACGCGCTCGCGCAGTCCGGGCACAGCCCCCGGTACGTCACCTCGACGTCCGACACCGTGAAGCCGAAGCGCTCCGCGTCGGGGAGGTCGGCGAGGGGGTTGCCCGTCGGGTGGACGTCACGGATCGCGCCGCAGTGGGCGCAGACCAGGTGGTGGTGCGGGCGGTGCGCGTTCGGGTCGTACCGCTTCGCGCGCTTGTCCGTCGAGACTTCCAGCACCTCGCCGAGGGAGACCAGCTCACCCAGCGTGTTGTAGACGGTCGCCCGGGAGATCTCCGGGAGCTTCGCGACAGCGCGCGCATGGACCTCGTCGGCCGTCAGATGGACGTGCTCGCCGTCCAGGACCTCGGCCACCACGCGCCGCTGCGCGGTCATCCGCCATCCGCGTCCACGCAGCCGTTCCAGAAGGTCGCTCATGGCTACCAGCCTAACAGGAGGGGGTACCAGGACGGGAATAGGTGTGAGATTAGATCGCCATTTGACTTAGATCTAGTCCAATGTAGGATCTGGAACGGGTTTAGTCACAGGACAGGAATGACGCAGGAGGCGCACGTGACGCAGGGACCGCTCACCACGGAGGCCGGTGCCCCGGTCGGCGACAACCAGAACAGCGAGACGGCGGGCGTCGGCGGGCCGGTTCTGGTCCAGGACCAGCTGCTGCTGGAGAAGCTCGCCCACTTCAACCGGGAGCGCATCCCCGAGCGCGTCGTGCACGCGCGCGGTGCGGGTGCGTACGGCACCTTCACGGTGACCGCGGACGTCACGCCGTACACGCGGGCCGCCTTCCTCTCCGAGGTCGGCAAGCAGACCGAGACCTTTCTGCGGTTCTCGACCGTGGCCGGCAATCTCGGTGCTGCCGACGCCGTCCGCGACCCGCGCGGCTGGGCGCTGAAGTTCTACACCGAGGAGGGCAACTACGACCTCGTCGGCAACAACACCCCGGTGTTCTTCATCCGGGACGCGATCAAGTTCCCGGACTTCATCCACACGCAGAAGCGTGACCCGTACACGGGCTCCACGGAGGCCGACAACGTGTGGGACTTCTGGGGGTTGTCGCCGGAGTCGACGCACCAGGTGACCTGGCTGTTCGGCGACCGTGGCATCCCGGCGTCGTACCGGCACATGAACGGCTACGGCTCGCACACCTACCAGTGGAACAACTCTGACGGCGAGGTCTTCTGGGTCAAGTACCACTTCAAGACCGACCAGGGGATCAAGAACCTCACCCAGGCGGAGGCCAACCGGATCGCCGGTGAGGACCCCGACTCCCACCAGCGTGACCTGCGGGAGGCCATCGAGCGGGGCGAGTTCCCGTCCTGGACTGTGCAGGTGCAGATCATGCCGGCGGCGGACGCGGCGACGTACCGCTTCAACCCGTTCGACCTCACCAAGGTGTGGCCGCACGAGGACTACCCGCCGATCGAGATCGGCAAGCTGGAGCTGAACCGCAACCCGCACAACATCTTCGCCGAGGTCGAGCAGTCGGTCTTCAGCCCCGCGCACTTCGTGCCGGGCATCGGCCCCTCGCCCGACAAGATGCTCCAGGGCCGGCTCTTCGCCTACGGCGACGCGCACCGCTACCGCGTCGGCATCAACGCCGACCACCTGCCCGTCAACCGCCCGCACGCCACCGAGGCCCGCACCAACTCCCGGGACGGCTTCCTGTACGACGGCCGGCACGGCGGGGCGAAGAACTACGAGCCCAACAGCTTCGGCGGGCCTCAGCAGACGGGCCGTCCGCTGTGGCAGCCCACCTCCGTGGACGGCTCCACCGGCAACCACCCGACCCCGGTGCACGCCGAGGACGACGACTTCGTCCAGGCGGGTGACCTGTACCGGTTGATGTCCGAGGACGAGAAGGGCCGTCTGATCGACAACCTGGCGGGCTTCATCGCCCAGGTGTCCAAGGACGAGATCGCCGAGCGTGCCATCGGCAACTTCGCCAGCGCCGACGCCGACTTCGGCAAGCGGCTGGAGGCTGCGGTGCGCGCGCTGCGTGGCTGAGCCGGCGGCACTGTCGCGTGCCGCTGAGCGGGCCGGACCCCACGGTGCTCGGGGTCCGGCCCGCTCCGCATGCCCCCGTTCGGTGTGCTCAGAGTGCCGGTGCGTGCTCGCGGGCCGGGAGCCAGCAGCGGATGATGTCGCGGACCGAGACGATGCCGGCCACCTCGCCGCGGTCGAGGACGACCAGATGCCGGAAGCCGCCGCGGGTCATGGCGCTGGCGGCCTCCTGCAGGGTCCAGGTCGGGGCGGCGAAGACGACGTCGGTGGTGGTGTGGGCGTGGGCGCGTTCCGTGTCGGGGTTCTGGCCGAGGCCGACGGAGTCGAGGATGTCGCGTTCGGTGAGGATGCCGATGCCGCCGGCGTCCGGGTCGAGGACCACGGCGGCGCCGGTGCGGCGGGCGGACATCAGGGTGGCCGCCTGGCGGAGGGTGTGGGCGGGGCCGACGGTGAGGATCACCGTGCTCATGGCGTCACGGACGAGCATGGATGCCACCTCCTAGGAATCTCGCGGCTGGAGATTCACAAGTTCACAAATGAGGGTGGCCCCAGAGTGCCAGGTAAAGGGAGAGTCAACAAGGGGGCGCGCGACGCCAGTTGAGGGCGTGCGCGCATCCGCCCGGTCTCAGTGGCGCGGGTTGAGATACCCCAGCAGCTCGTTGTGCAGCAGGCCGTTGGACGCGGCCGCGTTGCCGCTGTGCGGGCCCGGGCGGCCGTCGAGGCCGGTGAAGGTGCCGCCGGCCTCGTTGACGACGATCGCGGTGGCGGCCATGTCCCACAGGGACAGCTCGGGCTCCGCGCAGATGTCCACGGATCCCTCGGCGACCATCATGTAGGGCCAGAAATCGCCGTACGCGCGCGTGCGCCACACCTGGCGGGTGAGGTCCAGGAAGCCGTCGAGGCGGCCCTGCTCCTCCCAGCCGGACAGCGAGGAGTACGCGAAGGAGGCGTCCGCGAGCTCGCCGACGCGGGAGACGTGGATCCGGGTCGCCGAGGTGAGGCTACGGCCGGCGAAGGCGCCGTGGCCCTTCGCGGCCCACCAGCGGCGGCCGAGGGCGGGGGCGGAGACGACGCCCACGACCGGGTGGTAGCCTCCCCCATTCTCGGCTTCGCTCGAACGGGAGGTACCCCCACCGCCCGCCTCCATGAGGGAGATCAGCGTGGCCCAGACGGGGACACCGCGGACGTAGTTCTTGGTGCCGTCGATGGGGTCGATCACCCAACGGCGGGGGCCGGTGCCCTCGACGCCGTACTCCTCGCCGAGGATCGCGTCCCGCGGGCGGGCGCGCTGGAGCTGGCCGCGGATGAGTTCCTCCGCCGCCTTGTCCGCCTCGCTCACCGGGGTCATGTCCGGCTTCGTCTCCACCTTCAGGTCGAGGGCCTTGAAGCGGTCCATGGTGGCGGCGTCGGCGGCGTCCGCGAGGACGTGGGCGAGGCGCAGGTCGTCGAGGTAGTCCGGCATGCAGGAAACGGTATCTGCCGTGCTCGGTGCGGGGCCAGCGGGGCAGGCTGTACTCGGTGCGGAGCCGGCGCGACGGCGCGTACCCCCGCGCACCCTCGGCCGCACACCCCCGCGAACCCTTGACAGTGCATACGGGCGCGTCAACTCTGGGCGCAGAACTGGTCAGGCCAGGGAGGCGATGATGCCTGCTGCCCGGGAGTCCCTACTGGACGCCGCCTTCACGGCGCTTGCGCGCCGAGCGTGGTCCGCGGTGCGGATGGTCGATGTGGCCGCGGCGGCCGGGGTGTCCCGGCAGACCCTGTACAACGAGTTCGGCAGCAAGGACGGCCTGGCCCGGGCGCTGGTGCGGCGGGCCGCCGACGGCTACCTCGCCGGGGTCGAGCGGGCGCTCGCCGGTTCCGCCGAGCCCTGTGAGCGGCTCACCGCCGTCGCCGAGTGGACCAGCTCCGCCGCGCGGGAGAACGCGCTGATCCGGGCCATGCTCACCGGCTGCTGGAGCGAGCGGCTGCCCGCCCCGCCGCTCACCGCCGTACCCTCCTCCTCCGTGGTGCCCGCGCAGCGCCGGGCGGACGGCCCGCTGCCGACGCCCCGCGACTTCGTACGGATCGTGCGCGACCGCGCGGCCATCGCGCTGGCCGGTCCCGCCGCCACCCCCGTCGACACCGCCGAACTGGCCCACCCCTGCGAACTGGTCGTCCGCCTCGCCCTGTCCTGCGTCGCGGCCCCGCCGGGGGAGGGCGGAGTCGCGGAGCTGGTGCGGGCGGTGGTCCCGCAGCGGGTCGCCTGAGCGGCGGACTTCCGTACAGATCAGGGGAGTTGGCGGGCAGGCTCCCCGCTCTAGTGCGCCGACCCCGACAGCTGCAGCCCGATGACCCCGACGATGACGAAGCTGATCGACACGATCTTCAGCGTGGACACCAGGTCGCCGAGGAAGACCATGCCGTAGATCGCGGTGCCCGCCGCGCCGATCCCGGTCCACACGGCGTAGGCGGGGCCGACGTCGAGCTTCTTCAGGGAGAGGGTCAGCAGACCGAAACTGCCCAGGGCGAAGGCGGCGAAGGCGATCGTCGGCCACAGGCGGGTGAATCCGTGGGAGAGCTTCAGGCAGACGGCGAAACCGGTCTCCAGCATCCCGGCCACGACCACCAGCAGCCACGCCATGCGCTGTCCTCCCGTTGATCCGGCTCACCGGTGCGGTGCGAGTATGCACTTACCGGCCGTGCGCCTCGGCAAACAACGCGGGCGTCAGTCGCCTTCCCGGCGCTCCCGCGTGGCCAGCAGCCGGCGCAGGGAGTACAGGCGTGCCGGGTCCGCGTGGCCCTCGGCCACCCAGGCGTCCAGCGCACAGTCCGGCTCGTCGTGGCTGCACGCGCGCGGACAGCCCTCCGTACCGGGCTCCAGGTCGGGGAAGGCGTGGATCACGCGGGAAGGGTCGATGTGCGCGAGGCCGAAGGAACGGACTCCCGGGGTGTCGATGACCCAGCCGTCGTCCCCGGAGAGGGGCAGGGCGAGGGCCGATGTCGTGGTGTGCCGGCCTCGGCCCGTCACCGCGTTGACGCGCCCCGTCGTACGCCGTCGCTCCTCCGGGACCAGCGCGTTGACCAGGGTCGTCTTGCCGACGCCGGAGTGGCCGACGAACGCCGTGATCCGGCCGTCCAGATACGCGCGCACCCGGTCGGCCGCGTCCCCGCCCTCCAGCTCCTCGCGGCTGGTGACGACGTAGGGGATGTCGAGGTCGCCGTACAGCTCCAGCATCTGGTCCGGCGGGGCCAGGTCCGACTTCGTCATCACCAGCAGCGGCTCCAGACCGCCGTCGAACGCGGCCACCAGACAGCGGTCGATCAGGCGCGGGCGGGGTTCCGGGTCGGCCAGCGCCGTGACGATCGCCAGCTGGTCCGCGTTCGCCACGACCACCCGCTCGAACGGATCGTCGTCGTCGGCCGTGCGGCGCAGCACCGAGCCGCGCTCCTCGATGCGGACGATACGGGCCAGGGTGTCCTTCTTGCCGGACAGATCGCCGACCAGCGCCACCCGGTCGCCCACCACGGCGGCCTTGCGGCCCAGTTCACGGGCCTTCATCGCCATGACCGTACGGTCCTCGATCAGGCAGGTCAGCCGGCCCCGGTCGACGGTGAGGACCATGCCCTCGGCGGCGTCCTCGTGCTTGGGCCGGATGTTCGTCCGCGGCCGGTTGCCCTTGCGGTTGGGACGGCTGCGGATGTCGTCCTCGTCGGTGTGCTTGCCGTAGCGGCGCATGGTCGTACGTCCGTCCCCTAGGCCCCGAGCATTCCGGTCCACAGGTCGGGGAAGTCCGGCAGGGTCTTGGCCGTCGTCGCCACGTTCTCGATGAGCACGCCCTCGACCGCCAGGCCGAGGATCGCACCGGCGGTCGCCATGCGGTGGTCCTCGTAGGTGTGGAAGGTCCCGCCGTGCAGCGGGCGCGGGCGGATGTGCAGACCGTCGGCCGTCTCGGTGACGTCACCGCCGAGTTCGTTGATCTCCTTGGTGAGCGCGGCCAGCCGGTCCGTCTCGTGCAGCCGCAGATGGGCCACGCCCCGCAGGGTGGAGGGGGAGTCCGCGAGAGCCGCCACGGCCGCGATGCCCGGGGTCAGCTCGCCGACGTCGCCGAGGTCCACGTCGATACCGTGGATGGCACCCGAACCGGTGAACACCAGCCCGTAGTCGGTCAGTTCACAGGAACCGCCCATCTCGGTGAAGATCTCCCGCAGCCGGTCGCCGGGCTGCGTGGTCCGCTCCGGCCAGTCGGGGATCACCACCTTGCCGCCGGTGACCAGCGCCGCCGCCAGGAACGGCTGGGCGTTGGACAGGTCCGGCTCGATCGTCAGGTCCCGGCCGAGCAGCGCGCCCGGCGTCACCCGCCACACGTTCGGCTCGCCGCCCGACTCCGGGGTGTCCACCTGGGCGCCGACCGCGCGCAGCATGTCGACGGTCATCCGGATGTGCGGCATGGAGGGCAGGGTCGCGCCGGTGTGGCGGACCTCGACGCCCTGGTTGAAGCGCGGGCCGGAGAGCAGGAGGGCCGAGACGAACTGGGAGGACGAGGACGCGTCGATCGACACCGGGCCGCCGTCCAGCGCCCCGCCGCCGTGCACGGTCAGCGGCAGCGCGCCCCGGCCGTCGTCGTCGATCCGGGCGCCGAGCACGCGCAGCGCGTCGATCACTCCGTGCAGGGGACGCTCGTACGACCGGGGGTCGCCGTCGAAGCGGATCGGGCCGTCGGCCAGCACGGCCACCGGCGGCAGGAAGCGCATCACCGTGCCGGCGTTGCCGACGTCGACCGTGGCCGGGCCGCGCAGGCCGGTGGGCAGCACCCGCCAGGCCTCACCGGTGCCGTCGGGACCCACGCCCTCCTCGATCTCCACGCCCATGGCCCGCAGGGCGCCGGCCATCAGCAGGGTGTCGCGGGAGCGCAGCGGGCGGCGCAGCCAGCCGGGCTCGGAGGCGAGGGCGGCGAGCACGAGGGCGCGGTTGGTGACCGACTTGGACCCCGGCACGTGGACCGTCGCGTCGACGGCTCCGCTCGCGTGCGGGGCGGGCCAGAGGGCGGGAGGGGCGGTGTTCGGGGCCATGGGCCCACTTTATAAGGAGGGGCGGCCGTCAACCTTCCAGCAGCCACTGTCCTCCACCGATCAGCGAGCACAGCGAGACCGCGTGGAACAGGAACAGCCACAGCCCCGCCGGGACATGCGTCAGCCGGGACAGCTGGTCCGCGTCCGAGTCACCCGCCCCGCCCCGGACACGCTTCACCTGGAGTTCGAAGGGCGGCCGGACCCCGCCGAGCAGCAGGAACCACACCACCGCGTAGGCGAAGGCGGCCTGCACCTGGGGACCCGTCAGCCAGGACACCAGCAGGAAGGCCCCGCCGGCCAGCACCACGGTCAGCACCCCGTACGCGTTTCTGATCATCACCAGCATCACCACCAGCAGGGCCGTCGCGACCCAGAGCAGGAGGGTGATCCGGCCCGTGGCCAGCAGGGCCGCCCCGCCCAGCCCCAGCAGCGAGGGAGCCGTGTAGCCGGCGGCAGCCGTGAGGATCATGCCCAGCCCGTACGGCTTGCCCCGGCTGACCGTGAGGCCGCTGGTGTCGGAGTGCAGCCGGATGCCCGTGAGCTGCCGGCCGGTGAGCAGGGCGATCAGGCCGTGGCCGCCCTCGTGCGCGATGGTGACCGCGTTGCGCGATATCCGCCACGCGGGACGCGGGGCGACGACGGCGAGCGCGGCGGCCAGCGTGGCGATCACCACCCACACATCGGGGTCGGGCTGGGTGCCGGTGAGCCGGTCCCAGAGGCCGGGCAGCGAGGTGACGGCGAGGCTGTCCATATGTCCGAGTGGCTCCCTGTGGTCGTGCGGAGTCTGGCAGTGTGGCACGTATGTGCGGACGGTATGCATCGAGTCGTAGGCCCGAGGATCTCGCGGGAATCTTCGAGATCGAGAAGTGGGAGCCCGAGGAGACCCTGGAGCCGGACTACAACGTGGCTCCGACCAAGGAGGTCTACGCCGTCCTCGACCGTCCTCTGAAAGACGCGGACTCCCCGCGTCCGGTTCGCCAGCTGCGCAAGCTGAAGTGGGGACTGGTGCCGTCCTGGGCCAAGACGCCCGAGGGCGGCGCCCGGATGATCAACGCGCGCGCGGAGACCGTGCACGAGAAGCCCGCCTACCGCCGGGCCTTCGCCGCCCGCCGCTGCATCATCCCCGCCGACGGCTACTACGAGTGGGTCACCGGCACGCAGGAGCGGGAGCTGGAGGTCGAGGGGAAGAAGAAGCGGCCGCGCAAGCAGCCGTACTTCGTGCTGCCCGCCGACGGCTCGGTGTTCGCGATGGCCGGGCTGTACGAGTTCTGGCGCGACCGGACCCTGCCCGACGACCACCCCCAGGCCTGGTGGGCCACCTGCTCGGTGATCACCACGGAGGCCGAGCAGACCCCGCTGGCCGTCGCCCCGGCGGAGGGTCCGGGCACGCTCGCCGAGATCCACCCCCGGATGCCGCTGATGCTCACCCCGGACCGCTGGGACGCCTGGCTCGACCCGGCCCGCACCGACCCGGACACCCTGCGCGACCTCCTCGCCCCGCCCCCGCCCGGCCTGATGCGCGCCTACCCGGTCTCCACGGCCGTCAGCAACGTCCGCAACAACGGCGCGGACCTGCTGAAGGAGCTGCCGGCCCCGGAAGCGGGCACACTCTTCTAGCGTGATCGAATTTGTCGAGACCGATGCCGGGACCGCGCGCATCACCTGGCACAAGGCGAAGAAACCCCAGTTCGTCCTCGCCCTCAGCCATGGCGCCGGCGGGGGCGTCGAGGCGCGGGACCTCCAGGCGCTCGCACAGGCTCTCCCTGCGCACGGTGTGACCGTGGCGCTGGTCGAGCAGCCCTGGCGGGTCGCGGGCAGGAAGGTCGCGCCCGCGCCGAAGACCCTGGACACCGGCTGGCGCGGCATCTGGCCCGCGCTCGCCGGGATGCAGCTGCCGGTGGTCTCCGGCGGCCGGAGTGCCGGGGCGCGGGTCGCCTGCCGTACGGCCGCCGAGCTGGGCGCGCACGCCGTACTCGCGCTCGGCTTCCCGCTGCACCCGCCGGGCAAGCCGGAGAAGTCCCGCGCGCAGGAACTGCTCGGCGCCGGGGTACCCACGCTCGTCGTCCAGGGCGGCAACGATCCCTTCGGCAAGCCGGACGAGTTCCCCGAGGGCGACTATCGGTTGATCGAGGTGCCGTACGGCGATCACGGCTTCGCCGTGCCCAAGCGCGCCGAGATCGGCCAGGAGCGGGCCCTGGAGGTCATCACCGAGGGTGTCGTGCAGTGGATCGCGTCACTCGGGTGACGCACGGGAATGCCCGGCGACGGACCGCTGTTGTGCCGGACAGAAGTGCTGAGGCCTTGGCACCGACGTCGTAGGAGAGGAAGTCCGCCGCATGGGTTCGACCATCTGCCCTCCCGCCTCCCACCACCACCCCGTGGACGGGCTGCGCCCGGCAGAGTCTGATTCGAGCCGCGACAGCCGCGTCGACCTGGACTGGACGGTGCTGCACGCGGCCAAGACCGCTCCTATTCGAGCGGCGGCAGGCACGGGTCGTGTTCTATCCTCCGAAACGAGTGGGACCGGTCTCGGTCCCGCCCGGGATCTTGAGGAGGTGGGTCCGGTCACCGGTACCGACGCAGGGACCGACAACGGCCAGGCGGAGCAGCCCGAGGGCCGGGGCGTGAGCGCGGAGACGACCTCCGAGTCCACCGCGGAGCGCAGCGCGCGCTTCGAGCGGGACGCGCTCGAGTACCTCGACCAGATGTACTCGGCCGCGCTGCGCATGACACGCAACCCGGCCGACGCCGAGGACCTGGTGCAGGAGACGTATGCCAAGGCGTACGCGTCCTTCCACCAGTTCCGCGAGGGGACCAACCTCAAGGCGTGGCTGTACCGGATCCTCACCAACACGTTCATCAACTCCTACCGCAAGAAGCAGCGCGAGCCCCAGCGCTCCGCCGCGGAGGAGATCGAGGACTGGCAGCTGGCCCGCGCCGAGTCGCACATGTCGACGGGTCTGCGCTCCGCCGAGTCGCAGGCGCTCGACCACCTGCCCGACTCGGACGTGAAGGAAGCGCTGCAGGCGATCCCCGAGGAGTTCCGCATCGCCGTCTATCTCGCGGACGTAGAGGGCTTTGCGTACAAGGAGATCGCGGACATCATGGGGACACCCATCGGTACGGTGATGTCCCGGCTGCACCGGGGCCGCCGTCAACTGCGCGACATGCTGGAGGACTACGCGCGTGAGCGCGGGCTGGTCCCGGCGGGCGCCGGAGAGTCGAACGAAGCGAAAGGCTCGGGCTCATGAGCTGCGGAGACCACCACGAGACGGATTGCCGTGAGGTCCTCGACCACCTCTACGAGTTCCTCGACAGCGAGATGCCGGACGTCGATCGCGACAAGTTCCAGCACCACTTCGAGGAATGCTCCCCGTGCCTGGAGAAGTACGGCCTGGAGCAGGCCGTGAAGAAGCTGGTCAAGCGGTGCTGCGGACATGACGACGTGCCCGCCGACCTGCGCGCCAAGGTCATGGGGCGGATCGACCTGATCCGCTCCGGCCGCACCGTGCCGGACAAGGACGTCACCGCCGCACCTCAGGAAAGTTGACCCTCCGGTCATCACCCGAACGTGCTAATCCTCAGGTCATAAGCCCCGGACCCCCCGATTCCCGCCCTACGCTCCCAGCCTGGGCAGGCGTGGTCGGGGAGGGGCGTGATGGAGACGGTTCCGGCGAGAGCACGCGGCTATGTGGCCGCTGTCGCCGTTCTGGCGTTGCTCTGTCTGCTGCCGCTGCCGACGCTCCGCACCCCCTGGTGGGCGCTCGGCCTGCTCGCCGCGCTCTACGCCGCCTGCGAGTACGTCGTACGGCGTCGCTTCGGCGGCACCTTCCACCCCGTGCTGCTCGCCGGCGCGTTCCTGCTGCCCCCGCCTGCCGCCGCGCTCGTCCCGCTGCCCGCCGCCCTGCTCTGCCCGGTCGAGCAGCGGCCCGCGCTGCTCAGGCGGGTGTGGCGGGCCGCGCAGCCCGCGCTCGCCGTGTGGGGCGCGGCCACCGTGCACTGGACGCTCGGCGGCCGGGACGCCGTCGTCGGCTCCGACTTCCCCTACGCCCTGCTGCCCGCCGGCGCGGCCGTCCTCGCCTTCTGCCTGATCCTTACCGCCCTCGACGGCGGCATCCTGGCGGTCACCGAGCGGGTGCCGCTGCGCCGGGCCTGGCGCGGGCTGCTGTCCCGCACGCTCGCGCCGGTCGCCGTGCACGGACTCGCCGGGCTGATGATGGCCGTGCTGTGGCGCAGCCCGTACGGCCCGGTCGCCGCGCTGCTCGTGCTGCTGCCGATGTACGTCTCCTGGTGGGTCTTCGCCCAGTACCACCGGCAGCGCGCCGCCCACCAGGCCACCATCCGCGCCCTCGTCCAGGCCGTCGACATCAAGGACGGCTACACCCGTGGTCACAGCGAACGCGTCGGCCAGGCCTCCGTACTGATCGCCCGCGAACTCGGCATGGACGACGAACGCGTCGAGGTGCTCCGTTTCGCCGGCATCCTGCACGACGTCGGCAAGCTCGGCGTCCCCACCCGGCTGCTGCGCAAGGACGGCCCGCTCACCCCCGAGGAACGCCGGATCATCGAGCTGCACCCCGAGTACGGCCATGAGATGGTCCGCGGGATCTCCTTCCTCGGCGAGGCCCGCACCGCGATCCTGCACCACCACGAACGCCTCGACGGCAGCGGCTACCCGTACGGCCTGGCCGGGGACCGGATCCCCGAGTGCGCCCGGGTCGTCGCCGTCGCCGACGCCTTCGACGCGATGACCTCGACCCGCTCCTACAGCCGGGCCCGGCCCGTCGCGACGGCCCTCGCCGAGCTGGAGCGCTGCGCGGGCGCCCAGTTCGACCCCCGGATGGTCGGCGCGCTGGCCCGCGCGCTGCACCGGCAGGGCTGGCATCCCGCGGTCACCGCCGACGAACCCCCGCACAGGGCGGCATCCCAGCCGCAGGTCCCCAGCAAGGGGACGCCCCAGTGACCGCCCTGCCGCTGATCTACGGCGCCGCGGCGGTCTCCGCGGCCGGCTGCCTCGCCGTCACCCTCGGGACCGGCCTCGCGGACCGGGGGATCGCGCTCGCCTTCGGCGTGCTCATAGCCGTCGGCGAGCTGACCCGGTGGAGCGACGCCGAGGCACGCCAGGCCGCGCCGCTCGCCGCCGCCGGTTCGCTGGCGTACGCCCTGCTCGGCGCCGACGCGGGGCGGCCCACCCACCATCACGCCGCCCAGGTCGTCACCGTCGCCCTCGCCGCCGCCGTGCTCGGCGCCGTTCCGCACATCTGGTCCGGCCGCACCCCCACCCTCGACCACCTCGCCCGCCGCGTCCTCGCCATCGGCTTCACCGCCGTCTGCTTCCAACCCCTCTGCAACGAGGGCCTGTTCGCCTCCTGGGCCGGCCCCGCCTACGCCCTGCTCCTGATCGCCCTGCTCGGCCTCACCGGACTGTGCGACGCCGTGCTGGCCGCCGCCCTCGCGCACGCCCGCACCCGCTGGCCGTTCGGCCCGCGGCTGCGTGAGGAGCTGCGCGGGCTGCTCGGCATCGGCTCCGCCGTCGGCGCGACCGGCGCCGTGATGGCGCTCGCGGTCGCCGTCGTCGGACTGTGGGCGCTGCCCGTGTTCTGTCTGCCGCTGCTGCTCACCCAGCTCTCCGTCCGCCGGTACGCGGCCGTGCGCGCCACCTATCGGCAGACCATCGCCTCCCTCGCCCGCGCCACCGAGATAGCCGGGTACACCCCCGCGGGCCACGCCCGCCGCGTCGCCACGCTCAGCCTCGCCGTCGGCCGTGATCTGGGCCTCGCCGGAGGTGAGCTGACCGTTCTGGAGTACGCGGCTCTCATGCACGACATCGGCCAGCTGAGCCTGGTCGACCCGGTCCCGGCAGGTGCCACCGCCGCGCTGCCGCCCGAGGAACAGCGGCGCATCGCGCTGCTCGGCGGGGCCGTCGTACGGCAGACCGGAGTGGACGCGGCCGTCGCCGTCGTGGTCGAGCGGCAGGCGGACTGCTACCGCGAACAGCCGGTCGCCGCCCGGATCGTCCGGGCCGTCAACGCCTACGAGGAGCTGACCCGGGATGCCGGCCCCGAGGGCCCCCTGCGGGCGCTGGAGGAGCTGCGGCTCGGTACCGCCGGGGACTACGCCCCCGAGGTCGTCGAGTCCCTCGCCCGGGTGCTGGCCCGGCCGCGCGGCTGGCGGGAGAGTGCCCCGGCGCAGGCCGACGGGAGACGTACGGCACTGTCTGACCCCGCGCCCGGCTGGGTAACCCATGGGTAATGAGCGCCTTTCCCACCGCACGTGGTTGGATGCGAGGGAGAGGGTGTCCGGGGGCACAAGCCAGCCCACTGTGCGGAACTGGAACTGGCAGGCGGGAATCGTGAGGATCTTCGGCAAGGGACGGCACCGGCCCTCCGCCTCCTGGCGGCAGGCCACCGACCGCGCGTTCACGCTCATCGGCGACGGCCGCTACGAGGACGCGGGCGAGCTGCTGACGCGGGCCGCCGACCTGGAGCCCTGGCTGTCGGAGTCCTGGTTCAACCTCGCTCTGCTGCACAAGTTCCGGCATGACTGGGAGCAGGCCCGCGCGGCCGGTCTCAGGGCGGTCGCCCTGCTCGACCGGGAGACCGGGACGCCCGACTGGTGGAACGTCGGCATCGCCGCCACCGCCCTGCAGGACTGGTCGCTGGCCCGCCGCGCCTGGCAGGCGTACGGGCTGAAGGTGCCCGGGGGCACCACCGCGGCCGGCGAGCCGGTCGGCATGGAGCTGGGCAGCGCGGCCGTACGGCTCTCCCCGGAGGGCGAGGCCGAGGTCGTCTGGGGCCGCAGGCTGGACCCGGCGCGGATCGAGGTGCTGTCCATCCCGCTTCCCTCGTCCGGGCGACGCTGGGGCGAGGTCGTGCTGCACGACGGCGTCCCGCACGGCGAGCGCACGACGTCCGCCGGCCATGCCTACCCGGTCTTCGACGAGATCGAGCTGTGGGCGCCCTCACCCGTGCCGACCTGGGTGGTCCTGCTGGAGGCGGCCACGGAGGCGGACCGGGACGCGCTGGAGCAGCTCGCCGCCGACGCGGGGTTCGCCGCGGAGGACTGGTCCTCCTCGGTGAGGCTGCTGTGCCGGATGTGCTCGGAGTCGCGTATGCCCTCTGACGAGGGTGAAGGGGTTCACCTGGACCCGCACGACCACAGTGAGCCGGGGCATCCCGGGCCGCTGGGGCATCGGACGGACGGGCAGTTGTGGGTGCCGGAGCGGGAGTGTGGCGTCGCGGCCCCGGCTTCCCTCGTGCGGGGGCTGCTGGACGGGTGGGTCGCGGACAGCCCGGACTCCAGGGACTGGCGGGATCTCGAAGAGGTGTGCTGAGCCGACGGTGACCGGTCGGCTTTAGGCTGTACCAGCAGAATTTTCCAGGCTTGCAGGAAGGCGTACGTCGGTCATGGCCCAGCAGGACACCGATCAGCAGCACGTGGGCGTGCTCCCCGTGGACGACGAGGGGTACGTCGTCGACACGGAGGACTGCGAGGAGCGCGAGAAGGCCTGGCGTGAGCGCGGCACCTCGCGGCCGATCACGGTCGTGGGCAACCCGGTGCTGCACAAGGAGTGCAAGGACGTCACCGAGTTCGGCGAGGAGCTTCAGCAGCTCGTCGCCGACATGTTCGCCAGCCAGCGCACCGCCGAGGGCGTGGGCCTGGCCGCCAACCAGATCGGTGTCGACCTGAAGGTCTTCGTCTACGACTGCCAGGACGACGAGGGCAAGCGGCACGTCGGCGTGGTGTGCAACCCGAAGCTCGTCGACCTGCCGGCCGAGCGGCGGATGCTGGACGACAGTAACGAGGGCTGCCTGTCCGTGCCCGGTGCCTACGCGCCGCTCGCCCGGACCGACTACGCCGAGGTGACCGGCCGGGACGAGAAGGGCAACCCGGTCAAGGTCCGCGGCACCGGCTACTTCGCACGCTGTTTGCAGCACGAGACCGACCACCTCTACGGCTACCTGTACATCGACCGGCTGTCGAAGCGGGACCGCAAGGACGCGCTGCGGCAGATGGCCGAGAACGAGCCACGCTACCCGGTGGTCGCCAACGACTAGGCACTGCAGGGCCGTTGGGGCGCCCGACCCGGATCACTCCGGTCGGGCGCCCTTCGTATGCCCGCACTCGCTCATTCGTGCGTCGTACAACCGATCGCTTCAGGCTCTCTAGTGATCCTTGGCCGGTCACGCAAGGGGGGATTCTCGGCATCCTGGGGTAGTGAAGGGAGCAAATCCGTTCCCAGATCGGTCAGTTGTGGTGCTGAATGGGGGGTGCGGGGATACGCAACGGCGCACGCCCGGCACAACGGGAGGGGTGTGTGCTCCTGGCGGCTGAGAGGGGTTTGTTCGTGCAAGCTTTCCCACACAGCACCACAGCGACACCGACGGCGGTCGTAGTACCACCCTCACTGGCACTCCTGGTGATCGAGTCCGCCTTTCCCCGGCAACTGCACCCGTATTGGCCGCAGCTCCAGGAGATGACACGGCTCTGGCTGCTGGAAAAACGGCTCATGCCCGAGGGCAAGGTGCAGGAATATGCCGACGGACTGTGCTACACCGACCTGATGGCGGGCTTCTACGTCAACGCCCCCGACGAGGTTCTGCAGGCCATCGCGGACTACAGCGCGTGGTTCTTCATCTGGGACGACCGCCACGACCGTGACATCGTCCACGGGCGGACGGGCGACTGGCGGCGGCTGAGGAACCGCCTGCACACGGCCCTCGATGCGCCCAGGCATCATCTGCACCACCCCGACCCGCTGGTCGCGGGGTTCGCGGACAGCGTGCTGCGGCTGTACGGCTTCCTGCCGCGCACCTGGAACCAGCGGTTCGCCCGGCACTTCCACGCGGTGATCGAGGCCTACGACCGTGAATTCCGCAACCGCACCACGGGATACATACCCGGGGTCGAGGAATATCTCGCCCTGCGCCGGCACACCTTCGCCCACTGGATATGGACGGACCTGCTCGAACCCAGCGCCGGATGCGAACTCCCCGATGCCGTGCGGAAAAACCCGGCCTATCGCCGGGCCGCGCTGCTGACCCAGGAATTCGCCGCCTGGTACAACGACCTGTGCTCGCTGCCCAAGGAAATAGCGGGCGACGAGGTCCACAATCTCGGAATCAGTCTCATCACCCATGAGGGACTGACTCTCGAAGAAGCCGTGGACGAGGTCAGGCGGCGCGTCGAGGAATGTATCCAGGACTTCCTCGAGGCCGAACGGGAAGCCCTGCAATTTGCCGACGCAATCGCCGAGGGAAGTGCTCGCGGAAAGCGACTGGGTACCGCCGTGCGCGCCTGTGTCGGCGACATGCGGAACTGGTTCAGCTCCGTCTACTGGTTCCACCACGAGTCCGGCCGCTACATGGTCGACAGCTGGGACGACCGGTCCACGCCCCCGTACGTCACGAACGAAACGGCAGGTGAGAAATGACCGTCGAGTCTGTGAAGCCCGTGACCTCCGAGACGACCGAACTGCGCGAACCGCCCCTGGCGGGCGGCGCCGTACCGGGCCTGGGTCACGGCCTGAAACTGGTCCGCGACCCGCTCGCCTTCATGGCCCGGCTGCGCGACCACGGCGACGTCGTACGCCTCAAGCTCGGCCCCAAGACGGTGTACGCCGTCACCACGCCGGCGCTCACCGGAGCGCTCGCGCTCAGCCCCGACTTCAAGATCGACGGCCCGCTGTGGGAGTCCCTCGAAGGGCTGCTCGGCAAGGAGGGCGTGGCCACCGCCAACGGCCCCCGGCACCGCCGTCAGCGCCGCACCATCCAGCCCGCGTTCCGGCTGGACGCCATCCCCCACTACGGGCCGATCATGGAGGAGGAGGCGCACGCGCTGACCGAGCGCTGGACGCCCGGCTCGACCGTCGAGTGCACCTCGGAGTCCTTCCGGGTCGCCGTCCGCATCGCCGCCCGCTGCCTGCTGCGCGGCGAGTACATGGACGAGCGCGCCGAGCGGCTCAGCGTGGACCTCGCCACCGTCTTCCGCGGCATGTACCGCAGGATGGTCGTCCCGCTCGGACCGCTGTACCGGCTGCCGTTCCCGGCCAACCGCGAATTCAACCGGGCCCTGGCCGATTTGCATCTCCTGGTCGACGAGATCGTCGCCGAGCGGAGGGCATCTGGTCAAAAGCCGGACGATTTGCTGACGGCATTGCTGGAAGCGAAGGACGAGAATGGCGAGCCCATCGGGGAACAGGAGATCCACGACCAGGTCGTCGCGATACTCACCCCGGGCAGCGAAACAGTGGCCTCCACGATCATGTGGCTGCTCCAAGTCCTCGCGGAACACCCGGAACACGCCGAGAGGGTTCGGGCGGAGGTCGAATCCGTGACCGGCGGCCGACCGGTCGGATTCGAGCACGTTCGCTCACTCACGCACACCAACAATGTCGTCACGGAGGCCATGCGCTTGCGGCCCGCCGTATGGATATTGACGCGGCGCGCGGTGACCGACACCTCACTCGGCGGCTATCGCATTCCGGCCGGGGCGGACATCGTCTACAGCCCGTACGCGATCCAGCGTGACGCCCGTTCCTACGACCGCCACCTCGACTTCGACCCCGACCGGTGGCTGCCGGAGCGGGCCACGCAGGTGCCGAAGTACGCGATGAGCCCCTTCAGCAACGGCAACCGCAAGTGCCCCAGCGACCACTTCTCCATGACCCAGCTGACCCTGATCACGGCGGCGGTCTCCGCGAAGTACCGCCTCGAGCAGGTCCCGGGGTCGAACGACACCACCCGCGTGGGTATCACGCTCCGCCCGCACGACCTGCTGCTCAGGCCCGCGGAATGGTGAGACGGAGGCACCTGATACCGGCGCGCGCTCGTGAGGCCGCCTGGCCACCGAACGCGCGCCGGTAGGTGGTGTCGGGAGACTCAGAAGTCCTCGTCCAGGTCGACGGTGCCCTCGACCGCGACCTGGTACGCCGACGGACGGCGCTCGAAGAAGTTCGTCAGCTCCTGAACGCCCTGCAGCTCCATGAAGGAGAACGGGTTCTCCGAGCCGTACACCGGGGCGAAACCGAGGCGGGTGAGCCGCTGGTCGGCGACGCACTCCAGGTACTGGCGCATCGACTCGGTGTTCATGCCCGGCAGACCGTCGCCGCACAGGTCACGCGCGAACTGCAGCTCGGCCTCGACGGCCTCCTCCAGCATGTCGGTGACCTGCTGCTGGAGCTCGTCGTCGAAGAGGTCCGGCTCCTCCTTGCGGACGGTGTCGACCACGTCGAAGGCGAAGGACATGTGCATGGTCTCGTCGCGGAACACCCAGTTGGTACCGGTGGCGAGGCCGTGCAGCAGACCCCGGCTGCGGAACCAGTAGACGTACGCGAAGGCGCCGTAGAAGAACAGGCCCTCGATGCACGCGGCGAAGCAGATCAGGTTCAGCAGGAAGCGCCGGCGGTCCGCCTTCGTCTCCAGCCGCTCCAGCTTCTCGACCTCGTTGATCCACTTGAAGCAGAACCCGGCCTTCTCGCGGATCGAGGGGATGTTCTCGACGGCCGCGAAGGCCGCCGCCCGGTCGTCCGGGTCGGGCAGGTAGGTGTCCAGCAGGGTCAGATAGAACTGGACGTGCACCGCCTCCTCGAAGAGCTGCCGCGAGAGATACAGCCGCGCCTCGGGGGAGTTGATGTGCTTGTACAGCGTCAGCACCAGGTTGTTCGCGACGATCGAGTCACCCGTCGCGAAGAAGGCGACCAGCCGGCCGATGAGGTGGTGTTCCTCCGGCGTCAGCTTCGCGAGGTCGGCGACGTCCGAGTGGAGGTCGACCTCCTCGACGGTCCAGGTGTTCTTGATCGCGTCCCGGTAGCGCTCGTAGAAGTCCGGGTAGCGCATGGGGCGCAGGGTCAGCTCGAAGCCTGGGTCGAGGAGATTGGTGTTACGGGTACTCATTACTGGCAGGCCTCGCAGGACTCGGGGTTCTCAAGGGAGCAGGCGACGGCGTCGGGGTCGGCGACCTGCTGGACGGGGATGGTCTTCGGGGGCTGCGCCTGTGCGGCACGGGCGATCCGGGTCGCCGGGCGCGAACGCAGGTAGTACGTCGTCTTCAGGCCCGACTTCCAGGCGTACGCGTACATCGAGGAGAGCTTGCCGATCGTCGGCGTCTCCATGAAGAGGTTCAGGGACTGCGCCTGGTCCAGGAACGGGGTCCGCGCCGCCGCCATGTCGATCAGACCGCGCTGCGGGATCTCCCACGCCGTGCGGTACAGCGCGCGCGCCTCCTCGGGGATCCAGGCGAAGCCCTGCACCGAGCCGTTGGAGTCGCGCAGCGCCTCCCGGGTGCGCGCGTCCCACACGCCCAGGTCCTTCAGCTCCTGCACCAGGTACGAGTTGACCTGGAGGAACTCACCGGACAGCGTCTCGCGCTTGAACAGGTTCGACACCTGCGGCTCGATGCACTCGTACACGCCCGCGATGGAGGCGATGGTCGCCGTCGGCGCGATCGCGAGGAGCAGCGAGTTGCGCATGCCGGTGGACGCGATGCGCCTGCGGAGCGCGTCCCACCGCTCGGGCCAGGTCAGCTCGACGTCGTAGTGGTCCGGGTGCAGCACACCCTGGGCCGTACGGGTCTTCTCCCAGGCCGGCAGCGGACCGCTGCGCTCGGCGAGGTCGGCGGAGGCCTCGTACGCGGCGAGCATGATCCGCTCGGCGATCCGCGTGGACAGGGCCTTGGCCTCGGGGGAGTCGAAGGGCAGGCGCAGCTTGAAGAAGACGTCCTGGAGCCCCATCGCGCCGAGGCCGACCGGCCGCCACTTGGCGTTCGACCGGCCCGCCTGCTCGGTCGGGTAGAAGTTGATGTCCACGACCCGGTCGAGGAACGTGACGGCGGTGCGGACGGTCTCGTCCAGCCGCGCCCAGTCGATGTCACCGTCGGTCACGAACGCACCGAGGTTGACCGACCCCAGGTTGCAGACCGCCGTCTCGCCGTCGTCCGTGACCTCCAGGATCTCCGTGCAGAGGTTGGAGGAGTGGACCACGTGACCCGGCAGGGCCGTCTGGTTGGCGGTGCGGTTGGCCGCGTCCTTGAAGGTCATCCAGCCGTTGCCGGTCTGCGCGAGGGTGCGCATCATGCGGCCGTACAGCTCACGGGCCGGGATGGTCTTCTTCGCCAGGCCCTGGGCCTCCGCCTTGCGGTAGGCGGCGTCGAACTCCTCGCCCCACAGGTCCACCAGCTCCGGCACGTCGGCGGGGGAGAAGAGGGACCACTGCGCGTCGGCGTTGACCCGGCGCATGAACTCGTCCGGGATCCAGTGCGCGAGGTTCAGGTTGTGCGTACGGCGGGCGTCCTCACCGGTGTTGTCCCGCAGCTCCAGGAACTCCTCGATGTCGGAGTGCCAGGTCTCCAGGTAGACGGCCGCGGCACCCTTGCGCCGGCCGCCCTGGTTCACGGCCGCCACCGAGGCGTCCAGGGTCTTCAGGAACGGCACGATGCCGTTGGAGTGCCCGTTGGTGCCCCGGATCAGCGAACCGCGGCTGCGGATCCGGGAGTACGACAGCCCGATGCCACCGGCGTGCTTCGAGAGCCGGGCCACCTGGTGGTAGCGGTCGTAGATGGAGTCCAGCTCGTCCAGCGGGGAGTCGAGGAGGTAGCAGGACGACATCTGGGGGTGCCGCGTACCGGAGTTGAAGAGCGTGGGGGAGGAGGGCAGGTAGTCGAGGCGGCTCATGAGCCCGTAGAGCGCGGCGACCTCGTCCAGTGCGCGGGCCGTGTCGTCCTCGGCCAGTCCGCTCGCCACCCGGAGCATGAAGTGCTGGGGCGTCTCGATGACCTTGCGGGTGATCGGGTGCCGGAGCAGGTAACGGCTGTGCAGCGTGCGCAGACCGAAGTACCCGAAGCGGTCGTCGGCGCCGCTGTCGACCAGCCCGTCGAGCCGCTCGGCGTGCAGCCGTACGAACGCGGCGGTGCGGTCGGCGATGAGACCCTCCCGGTGCCCCACGGCCACGGACCCGGTGAAGGTCGTCACGCCCTGCGAGGCGGCCTCGGCGCGGATCGAGAGGGTCAGCAGCCGGGCGGCCAGCCGCGAGTAGGCGGGGTCCTCGGAGATGAGCCCGGCGGCGGCCTCGGTGGCCAGTTCGCGCAACTCCGCCCCGTCGGCGCGGGCGGACCGGCCGCGCAACGCGGCGGCGGCGACCCGGCCGGGGTCGGCGTCGGGGAGGTCGGCGGTCAGCTCGGTCAGGGTCCGCAGCAACGCGGTACCGGGACCGTCGGTGTCCAGGCCGCTGGCTGAAGCCGGATCTGCTGGCGCGATGGTCACGTGGGGCTCTCCCTCGCTCGGCACGGGGGCCTTGCGGAGGGCAGGGGGCAGCCACGAGCGCGCACGCGTCGCGTCCACCAGCCCACTCCACGAGGCCCGGACGTCTGAGGCACCCGAGCCGGACGGCCGGGCGCGCGCTGCCGGCAGGTCCTCGGACTGACTCTCGTACGCGGATACGCACAAGTACACCGTTGCGGGACAGTTCCGGATTCGCACCGGATTCCCCTGCGGCGACAGCGAGGATGAGCATACATCTAGTGCCGGGTTGTCGTGTCACCCCCAGATGTTGTGTCGCGGTGGTGTCGGAGCGTCAACTCGTAGGTGAGGAGAGTGATGTCGTCCAGGTGTGGCACGGGATTCCAGTCCCGGTCCGGTGTACGGACGAAGCCGAGGCGTTCGTAGAGCCGGTGGGCGGTGTGCATGCTGCGCTGGCTCGACAGGACGACGGCTGTGCAGCCCTCAGTTGAGCGGGCGCGTTCGATGCAGGCGCGGACCAGGGCCTCGCCGGCGCCCCGGCCGCGTGCGTCGGACACGACCGCGAGCGCCCTGATCTCGGCCTCGCCGGGGCCGGCGATGTCGGCGACGGGGCCGCCTGACGGGACGAAGGTCACGCCGCCGACGAGCCGTCCGCCCCCTGTCGCGACGAGGACCTCGGCTGCGGCCGCACGCGCGGCAACATCCTTGAGCACGGGCAGATACGGGTCGCTCTCGCCATAGTCCAGCAGGCCGTCCTGGAGATAGGCCTGGGCTGTCATTTCGCCGAGGGTGTCGTATTCGGTGGGGTCCGCGGGGCGGATCTGGATGTCCATGGTGCGAGTGTGCCGGGGCGTACGACAACGGGCCTCGCGTTTTCGGGGACGGCGGCCGCCGGTGGCCGGGTTGCGGGGCGGGGCGTGAGTGTTTCCATGGAGGTAGGTGCCCGCGGGCCTCCATGCCGGGATCCGTCTCGGAAGGAGCGCGCACCATGACGAGGATCGTCCTTCACCCGCCGGGCAAGGAGCGGCTGCGCAGCGCGCCCATGGCGACGCTGTACCCGAGGCGGGTGTGGCGCCGGGGCAGGCGTGTTCTCCTCGGCTACTGGCACCACGTGACGATCGGGCTGGAGGCCCGGCGCGACACCATCCGCCCCAAGAAGTGGCGCCGATGGTTCTCGTACACCAACGCGACCCGGATCATCTGGGCGTTCTTCCTGTGCCTGCTCCTGATGTGGATGGCGGAGGGTCTCTGGATCCTGTTCACGCATCACACGACCCCCTTCGAGGAGTGGCGCAAGAGGTCCAGTACGGGGTTCGACTCCGTGCTCCGCTTCGTCGGTCCGCTCCTCGCCGCCTCCGTCGCTGCCGCATTCTTCCTGTTCGTCTGGTACAGCTGGACCAAGCGGCGCTATCTCGCGAAGGCGCGCAGGCATCCGCGCGAACTGGTGCTCACCGCCGGGCCGGACATGGCCGAGATCGTGGGCCGTGAGGAGGTCGCCCGGGTCATCGCCCAGCGGCTGCGACAGCGTGAGACCCGCAGGCCGTATCTGCTCGTCGGCGGTGTCGGCACGGGCAAGACCGCCGTGCTGGTGCGGCTCACCGAACTGCTGGCCCGGCAGCACGCCGTTCCCGTGCCGATCCGGCTGCGGGACGCCACCGGGGCCGACCTGAACTTCGAGCGTCTGGCCAGGCAACGGTTCGCCGAGGAGGCGCCCCACGGCATTCTGGCGCGCACCAAGAACGACCGGGTCTGGCAACAGCTGCTCGCCGACGACAAGGTGGTCGTCCTCGCCGACGGCCTGGAAGAGGCGGTCCTCGACGAGAGGTTCCAGGAGAACCGGGACAACATCATCCGCGAGGCCATCGAGCGCGCCCACGAGGACAAGCTGCCCCTCGTCATCGCGTCCCGGCCGCACAGCCCGCTGGAGAGCACCTCCGCCGCGATCGTGGAACTCGAACCGCTGGGCGAGGAGCAGGCGTTGCGCTTCGTTGAGGCGCGGGTCCCGGAGACGGACGAGCGCCGCGTGGACTGGATCGTCGAGACCGCGGAGGTCACCGATTCGCCCATCTACCTGCAGATTGCCCGCGAACTGCACCACCACGGCGACCTGGAGCGCGACTGTCCGCACCCCGACGCGGACCGGCTGGACACCCGCAGCCGGGATCGCAGCACGCTACGGCTGTGGCTGCTGGAGACGTGGGACCGCGCCCTGCGGGAGGGGCGACTGCGCGAGAACGTCGAGCTGAGCCCCGAGGAGCGCCGCGACACCGTCGAGGTGGTCTCCGCGCTCGCGTGCATCGGACTGCTCCAGGACAGGCTGGAGGTCGGCTTCGGCGCACTACTGGACAGTGACGTACACCCCAATCCGGCGCGGCGGGCGTGGGCCCGGGCGGGCCACCTGTGGACCAGGGCCCGCCGCTTCGACCGGTACGGCAAGCGCGGGAACACCTTCTCGGAGTGGCATCGGGAACGGATCTGGAAGACGCTCTGCGCTCACCTGAGCGAAGAGGAGGGCATGCGGCTGAGCGAGGGCAACATGAGCCAGTGCCAGGCCGCGCTCGCCCGCTTCGCCGCCCATGCCGACAAGCTGCAGCTGGTGGAGGGCTCCGAGAAGAGGCTCCGCTTCCCGCACAGCATCATGCAGGCCTACTTCGGCTTCCGCATGCTGCATCACCTCGGGGAGCGCGGCGGGGGCGAGCTGATCCAGCAGGCCCTGCAGCCGCCGGGGCCCAGCCGTGAGCTGCTCATCGCTCTGGTCCTGCTCTCCCGTCGCCGGGCAGCGGAACTGTCGGCCAAGGGCGGCAGTGTCCGGGCCGAGCTGAGGAAGGACATGGCCGAGCTGCGACGGCAGGCTCCCGTGTACGGCCGGCCCCTGGCCGACCGGCTCCTCACGGCCGCGAACCGCCGTACGAACGACCCCAAGGCCCTCGACCTCTACGCGGCGGCCCTGGAGGTCGACAGCGTGGAGCCCCGGCCGAGACTGCTGAGCGACATCGTCGACAAGGTGCAGGAGCGCTGGCTGCGCATCAAGTCCGACCGGCGCACCCTCGAGGACGCCAAGCTGAGACTGCTCAAGCAACTGGGCACGGCACTGCGCGAGGCCTCCGACAAGATCGACACCATGCCGCTCTACGACACGCTCTTCCAGATCGGCAAGAAGGAGCCCTCCTACGCGGTACGCCTCGCCGCCGCCCAGGAGTTCGGCAGCGGCGGAAACGCGGCGTTCGCCGTGATCCGTGAGTACATCGGTCTCAACACCGACCCCATCAGGGAGTACGACAAGGAGGTCCGCGACCTGAGAGCCCGCAGGCGGAGGCAGTACGGCGAGTGGACCACAAGGATGCGGAGGGAGAGGGACGCCCAGGTCTCCGCGCGGGGCAAGCCGTCGGCGGCCGTCGAACGGCTGCAGGCCAGGCGGCTCGAGACCAAGCAGCGGTACCGGCGGGACCGTACCAAGCTGTCCAGGGAGTTCGTGATGCGGGCCTGGATGATTCCCATGCTCCTGGGCTCCGTCGACGACTCCCACCGGGACGAGGCCCGCGAACGCCTCACCAAGTGGCTGCGTCATCTCGATCCGAAGTACACCCGTGGCACCCCGGACCTGCCCCTCGCCCTGGAGATCGCGCTGGCCCAAGGCTTCAAGTACGCGGCCAACCGGCGCAAACGCCACCCCTTCTCGTACCCGGGCAGCCGTGCCGACCTGATCCGGCAGGCGGAGACCGTGCTGCAGCAGTCACGGTGCTGGTACACCCAGCTGACGCTGCTTCAGGCGCTGTGCCTGTGGGAGCTGCCGGACAGCCTCGGCCGCCGTGACCAGGACGCCGACGGCGCGGGATGGCTCGAGGAGGACCGCGACGGGGCGCGCGGGCCGTCCCGGTCGATCGGCGGGACGAGCGCCGTGCAGACGGTGCAGCGCTGGCTGTCGATGGCGGGCACGGTCAACGGCGTGCCCGGCCAGAGCGGCACGGACGGCGACTCGACCCGGCGAGTGCTGCACCCGTTCGTCGCCGAGGCGGGTGATCTGGTGGCCCTCGCGCTGGAGACCGGGCAGCCCGAGCGCTTTCTGTGGATCGACGAGAAGACCGTCACCGACAACATCGGCTCCCGTACCGGCGGGACCCAGGGCTACCGCAAGCACAACCTGTGGATCCCGCCCTCCGCCGGGTGGAGCACCCTCGACGGGCGGGCCCAGCATCTCGTCGCCGACGTGCTGATCATGCTGAACCTGATGGAACGGGACGGATACCCGGACGAGGTCGAGGAGCGCATGGCCCGCGCGGAGCGGTCCTGCACGCCGCTCCCGCCGTGCATCGCCACGAGCCGCGAGCCACTGCGGCCCGACCTGCGGCCCGGTACGTCCGCCCCGCCCCCACCGGGCACCACCTGTCTGCCCGACTGCAAGTTCCAGCTCTGCCCGTACCCGCCCCGGGGCGATGTCCCCCGGGGCGAGATCGGTGAGCCGTTCTGCCGCCAGCAGCAGGTCCTGCTGCCCGGACCCGTACGCCGCAAGTTCCCCAGGACCGTGCACAGGAAGACCCCGCACTGGGTCGGCATGCGCGTCCGCGATCTGGACCGCTTCTGGGACGCGATGGCCGGGCGCACGCGGGACTAGGGCGCCCGGCCCGGGTGGGCTAGTGCGCGCTGCCCGCGGTCGCCGGCGGCAGCTCCACCTGCACTCCGGGGTCGCCCGCGTCCGCCGTGTAGTCCTCCGGCCTGGTCTCGTCGAGGCCCTCGGGGGCCTTCACGGCCTTCAGGACCAGGGTCAGGACCACCGTGACCGCCACGTTGAGCACGAACGCGGTGAAGCCGATGTAGCCGATCTCACCGATGCCCGGGATCTCCTTCGCCGAGCCGCCGAAGTGCTTCTGGGCCGGGGAGGCGACCCCGTACGCGGCGACCGTGCCGTAGATCATGCCGACCGCCCAGCCGGCGAGCAGTGCCCAGCGGTGGAACCAGCGGGTGAACAGGCCGCCGACCAGGGCCGGGAAGGTCTGCAGGATCCAGATGCCGCCCAGCAGCTGGAAGTTGATGGCGACCGTCTTGTCCATGGTGAGGACGAAGACCAGGGCGCCGACCTTCACCAGCAGGGACACGAACTTGGAGACCTGGGCCTCCTGCTTCGGTGTGGCGTCCGGCTTGATGAAGTCCTTGTAGATGTTGCGGGTGAAGAGGTTCGCCGCCGCGATCGACATGATGGCGGCGGGTACGAGCGCGCCGATGCCGATCGCCGCGAAGGCCACGCCCGCGAACCAGTCCGGGAACATGTCCTCGAACAGCTGCGGGATCGCCAGCTGGCCGTTCTTGACCTTCACTCCGGCCGCGATCGCCATGAAGCCCAGCAGGGCCAGCAGGCCGAGCATGAGGGAGTACAGCGGCAGGATCGTGGTGTTGCGGCGGATCACGTCACGGCTCCTGGACGACAGGGTCGCGGTGATCGAGTGCGGGTACATGAACAGCGCGAGCGCCGAGCCCAGGGCCAGCGTGGCGTATGTCCACTGGCCCGCCTCCGGCGGCGCGAGCGCGCCGCGCGGTTTGCCCGTCGCCGGGTTGACCTGGCTGAACGCGTGCCCGGCCTTGGCGAAGATGTCGTCGAAGCCGCCCAGCTTGATCGGGATGTAGATGATCGCCACCGCGATGACGATGTAGATCAGACCGTCCTTGACGAACGCGATCAGGGCGGGGGCCCGCAGGCCGGAGGAGTAGGTGTAGGCCGCCAGCACGCCGAAGGCGATCAGCAGGGGCAGGTCCTTCACGAACCAGTTGGTGTTGTCCCCGCCGCCCACGCCCATCACGTCCAGCACGGCCTGGATGCCGACGAGCTGGAGCGCGATGTACGGCATCGTCGCGAGGATGCCGGTCAGCGCCACGGCCAGGGACAGGCCCTTGGAGCCGAAGCGGCCGCGCACGAAGTCCGAGGTCGTCACATAACCGTGCTTGTGGGACACCGACCACAGGCGCGGCAGGAAGGTGAAGATCAGCGGGTAGACCAGGATCGTGTACGGCACCGCGAAGAAGCCGGACGCGCCCGCCGCGTAGATCGCCGCCGGTACGGCGACGAAGGTGTACGCCGTGTACAGGTCGCCGCCGAGCAGGAACCAGGTGATCCAGGTGCCGAACGACCGTCCGCCCAGGCCCCATTCGTCCAGCGAGTGCTCGTTCTCGGCCCTGCGCCAGCGTGCGGCGAGGAAGCCCATGACCGTGACGGCCAGGAAGAAGAAGATGAAGACGCCGAGCGCGACGCCGTTGACGCCGTTCTTCACTTCGACCCACCACCCTTCTGAGTGGCGCGGGAGCGCTGGTCACGCTGCCACAGCTGGTACGCCGTCATGGTGAGCGCGGTGGAGATCAGTACCCAGAGCATCTGGTACCAGTAGAAGAACGGGATCCCGATGAACGCCGGGTCCGTCTTGGCGTACGAGCCGACCCACAGCATCGCCACGAAGGGCGCGACGAGACACAGCCCGATGATCACGCGGACCGGTGTCACAACCGGTGGTCTCACTTCAGGTGCTTCGGACATGTCACGGCTCTCCGTCCCCTCGCTGATCACCTGTGTAATGCGCAGGCAATCTAGGTGACGGTGTCGCGCCAGTGGAAGACCTCGTCCGCATATCGGTATATCGATTCAGCGAACGTCCACACAGAGCCGACGCGTCTTATTCCGCCGGCCGCTTGAGCCGCGCGACGAACTTGTAGCGGTCTCCCCGGTACACCGACCGCACCCACTCCACCGGCTTGCCCTCCCGGTCCAGGGAGTGGCGGGAGAGCATCAGCATCGGCAGGCCCACGTCGGTGCCGAGCAGGCCGGCCTCGCGCGGGGTGGCCAGGGAGGTCTCGATGGTCTCCTCGGCCTCGGCGAGGTGGATGTCGTAGACCTCGGCGAGGGCGGTGTAGAGGGACGTGTACTTCACCAGGGACCGGCGCAGCGCCGGGAAGCGCTTGGCGCTCAGGTGCGTCGTCTCGATCGCCATCGGCTCGCCGTTGGCCATACGCAGCCGCTCGATGCGCAGCACGCGTCCGCCGGCCGCGATGTCGAGCAGCTCGGCGAGCCGGTCGTCGGCGGTGACGTACCCGATGTCGAGCAGCTGCGAGGTCGGCTCCAGGCCCTGGGCGCGCATGTCCTCGGTGTAGGAGGTGAGCTGCAGCGCCTGGGAGACCTTGGGCTTGGCGACGAAGGTGCCCTTGCCCTGGATGCGCTCCAGCCGGCCCTCCACGACCAGCTCCTGCAGGGCCTGGCGGACGGTGGTGCGGGAGGTGTCGAACTCGGCCGCCAGCGTGCGCTCGGGCGGGACCGGCGTGCCCGGCGCCTGCGTCTCCGTCATGTCGAGCAGGTGCTTCTTCAAGCGGTAGTACTTGGGCACGCGCGCCGTACGGACGGTTGTGCCGGCCTCGTTCTCCGCACTGCTGACGTCGGTGCTCATGCTCTGCCTTCCCGGCTCCGGATGCCGAAGCGGCCGACCTGGCATCGGCCACGGCTCACATCGTGGCACGGCTTCGTGTGTCCGGAGTCCACCCGCACGCCCCGTGATCTCCTCTGTATACCGTCGCACCCCATGTTGGTCTAGTCCATCGCCCCGCTGTGCGCGACCCGTACCGGTATGCGCACCGGCACGGGCATCGGCACCGGCGCCCTCGACTAGATCCCCTGCCAGTCCGGCTTGTTGGCGTAGGTGTGACGGAAGTAGTCGGCGAGCTTCAGCTTGGACGCGGCCGCCTCGTCGACGACCACCGTGGCGTGCCGGTGCAGCTGGAGGGCGGAGGCCGGGCAGACGGCGGCGACCGGGCCCTCGACGGTGGCGGCGACCGCGTCGGCCTTGCCCTCGCCGGTCGCGAGCAGGACCAGGTGGCGGGCCTCCAGGATGGTGCCGATGCCCTGGGTGATGACGTGGTGCGGGACCTGGTCGATGTCGCCGTCGAAGAAGCGGGCGTTGTCGATGCGGGTCTGCTCGGTCAGGGTCTTGATCCGGGTGCGCGAGGCGAGCGAGGAGCACGGCTCGTTGAAGCCGATGTGTCCGTCGGTGCCTATGCCCAGCAGCTGCAGGTCCACCCCGCCGGCCTCGGCCAGTGCCCGGTCGTAGGCCTCGCACGCCGCCAGGACGTCCTCGGCGGTGCCGTCGGGTCCGAGGAAGGCGTCCATGCCGATGCCGAGGGGCTGAAGGACCTCGCGGCGCAGCACCGAGCGGTAGGACTCGGGGTGGTCGGCGGGCAGGCCCACGTACTCGTCGAGCTGGGCGATCCGGGCCCGCGAGGTGTCCGCGGCACCGGAGCGCACCTTGGCGGTGAGCGCCTGGTAGACGGGCAGCGGGGTGGAGCCGGTGGCCACGCCGAGCAGGGCGTCGGGCTTGCGTCGCAGCAGCTGGGCCATGGCCTCGGCGATCAGCTCGCCGCCCGCCGCGGCATCCGGAACGATGACAACTTCCACGCTGGGCCTGCCGTTCTGAAGTGGGCTCTGCGCCTCTCCATGTGGTTTAGACCAATCTAACAGAGCCGGGGTTCGCCGGCGCGGGGAAGGAGGGAAAGGGGAGGAGAAGACCCGGGGAAGTTCAGGGAAGCGGTCAGGTGAGGGATCCTCCCGTCGCGTCCAGCCAGTGGCCCGTCACCCAGCGGCCGTCCTCCGAGACCAGGAAGGCCACCACGTCGGCGATGTCCGCCGGTGTGCCCACCCGGCCCAGTGCCGAGTAACCGGCTGCCTGCCGCCATGCCTCGTCGCTGGCGCGCAGCCAGTCGGCGTTGACATCCGTGTCGACGATGCCGGGTGCCACCGAGTTCACGGTGATGCCGCGCGGGCCGAGCACCTTGGAGAGGTCCCGGGTGAGCACGTCCAGGGCCGCCTTCGTCATGGAGTACGCCACCAGATCGGGCATCGAGGCGGCCCGTGCGAGACCGGACGATATGTTCACCACCCGGCCGCCGTCCCGCAGCCGGTCCGCCCCGAGCCGGGTGAGGAAGAACGGCGCCTTCACGTTCACCGCGAACAGCCGGTCGTACTCCTCCTCTTCGATCTCCGCGAAGGGGCGTGCGGCGGCGATGGCCGCGTTGTGTACGAGGATGTCCAGGCCGTCCGCGTGCCGGTCGAACTCCTCCCACAGTCGCGCGGCGTCCCCCGGTGTGCCCAGCTCCACGCCGAGCGTGAACGCCGAGCCGCCCGCCGCCTCGATGGCCGCGACCGTCTCCTTGGCGGCCGCCTCATTGCTCCCGTAGTGCACCGCCACCCGGGCGCCGTCCCGCCCCAGCCGCTCGGCGATACCTCGCCCGATGCCCCGACTTCCGCCCGTGACCAGCGCCGTCTTCCCCGTGAGCGCACCCATGCCCGCCACCCCTTCGCATTTGTCTAGCGGTCGATACAAAAAAACCGTACACCACCCCCGGGACAATTTTCTAGGGTCCGCTATAAAATACCCACCATGGTGGACGGTCAGGACACGAAAGCGCAGGCCAGCACTGGCAGGACGCGCGGCCGGCCGCGCTCCTTCGACCGGGCCACGGCGCTGGAGAAGGCGCTCATGGCCTTCTGGGAGCACGGCTACGAGGCCACCTCGGTCTCGGACCTCACCCGGATCATGGGCATCGGAGCCCCCAGTCTGTACGCGGCCTTCGGTGACAAGCGGAGCCTGTTCGAGGAGGTCGTCCAGGTCTACGGCGCCACGCACGGCGCCTTCAGTGACCGCGCCCTCGCCGAGGAGCCCACCGCCCGCGCGGGCGTCGCCCGCATGCTGCGCGAGGCCGCCGCCGAGTACACCGACCCCGCCCACCCCTACGGCTGTCTGGTCGTGCACGCGGCCACCAACTGCACCAGCCCCGAGGTGGAGGAGCTGCTGCGCGGGCAGCGCAACGCCAACATCGCGGCCATGGCCTCCCGGATCCGGGCGGACATCGCGGCGGGACTGCTCCCGGCCGGCACCGACGCCGGCGCCCTCGCCCGGCACGCCGGCGCGATGATCCAGGGCATGTCCCAGCAGGCGCGGGACGGAGCGAGCCGGGCGGAGTTGGAGGCGGTCGCGGAAATTGCCATGTCCATCTGGCCCCATGACTGAGCCCGGCGGGCTAGGCTGCGTGGCATCGAGTGCCATCAGTCGTGCGAGCCGACAAGACCATGGACACATCGTTGTGGTCTAGTCCACAATTCCACATGAACACACAAGCCTCCGTCTTCCCCGCACAGGAAGGCGGATCGAGGAACCGGAGCTCTCTGCCCTGACTGCCCCGGCTCCTCGACCTTCGGCCGACCGGGACCGCACACCCCGCGGCCGATGATGCTCCGGGCTGCGGTGCCGGGAGGGTTGAGGGTCCCTTCCAGGCGCCGCGGCCCGCGGGTGTTTCCGGGGCCGGTCGCGGCTGTTTTTCAGCCACGTTCAAACGTGCGGGTACGCTCGCAGACGTGCCCTCCATGAACGAACTGGTCCGCCAGCACACCGCCCTCGACGATTCCGATCTCGAGTGGCTCCACCTGCTGGTCTCGGAGTGGCAGCTGCTCTCCGACCTCTCCTTCGCCGACCTGGTCCTGTGGGTCCCCACCCGCGACGGCACCCGCTACGTCTCGGTCGCCCAGATGCGCCCCAACACCGGCCCCACCTCCTACCAGGACGACATGGTCGGCCACCTCGTCCCGCGCGGCCGCCGGCCCATGCTGGACGCGGCCCTCGACGAGGGCCGGATCGTGCGCGAGGGCGACCCGGAGTGGCGCGAAGAGGTCCCCGTACGGGTCGAGTCCATCCCTGTACGGCGTGAGGGCCGTGTCCTCGGCGTGATCGCCCGCAACACCAATCTGCTCACCGTCCGCACCCCGAGCCGGCTGGAGCTGACCTATCTCCAGAGCGCCTCGGACCTCGCGCAGATGATCGCGGCAGGATCGTTCCCCTTCCCGGACCAGCAGGTCGACATGGACGCCTCGCCGCGCGTCGGCGACGGACTGATCCGGCTCGACGCGGACGGCATCGTCCAGTACGCCTCCCCCAACGCCCTGTCCGCCTACCACCGCCTCGGCCTCGCCGCCGACCTGGTCGGCCACCACCTCGGGCAGACCACCGCCGAACTCGCCCCGACCCGGGGCCCGGTGGACGAGGCGCTCGTCAAGCTCGCCAGCGGCTGGGCGCCGCGCGAGTTCGAGATCGAGGCCAACGACGGGGTGATCCAGTTCCGGGCGATCCCGCTCAAGCCCAAGGGCACCCGCATCGGTTCGCTGGTGCTCTGCCGGGACGTCACCGAACTGCGCCGCCGCGAACGCGAGTTGATCACCAAGGACGCTACCATCCGGGAGATCCACCACCGGGTGAAGAACAACCTCCAGACGGTCGCCGCCCTGCTGCGCCTCCAGGCCCGGCGCATCGATTCCGAGCGTGGCCGCGAGGCCCTGGAGGAGGCCGTGCGCCGGGTCGGCTCGATCGCCATCGTCCATGAGACGCTGTCCCAGAACCTGGACGAGCGCGTGGAGTTCGACGACATCGCCGACCGCGTGCTGGCGATGGTCGCCGAGATCTCGCCGGGCAAGGTGACCGGCCGGCGCAGCGGACGCTTCGGGATCCTGGACGCCGAGGTCGCCACCCCGCTGTCCATGGTTCTCACCGAGATCCTGCAGAACGCCCTGGAGCACGGCTTCCGCGAGGGCGACACCGGCACGGTCGAGGTCTCCGCGGTCCGCGGCGGTACGACGAAGGAGGCTCGCCTCCTGGTCACCGTCCAGGACGACGGCGTCGGCCTGCCCGAGGGCTTCGACCCGCACCGCTCGGGCAACCTCGGCCTGCAGATCGTACGGACCCTGGTGGAGGGTGAGTTGGGCGGCTCCTTCGACATGGTCCCGGCACCGGAGCGGGGCACCCGGGTGATCCTCGACATCCCGGTGCGGGCGCAGAAGTAGGCAACTTCCTCCACGGCAAAGGGGCCCCAGCACAGCAAAAAGCCCCGGACCGCCATGGGTCCGAGGCTCGTGCTCGTTGCTGCTCTGCTCAATCGCTAGCGGCATCGGGGGATACTGCGCGCTGCGGCTCGGGGGCGGGAGATGCGTACGTGGTGCACGCGCCGCCAAGCTCAGGCTGTCAGCAGGGGTGGGATGTCAGGCGGAGGCCTGACGAGCCCGGTTGCGAGCGGCGCGGCGCTTCATGGCGCGGCGCTCGTCCTCGCTGAGACCACCCCAGACGCCGGAGTCCTGACCGGACTCGAGCGCCCACTGCAGACACTGCTCGATCACCGGGCAGCGACGGCAGACGGCCTTGGCTTCCTCGATCTGCAGCAGCGCAGGACCGGTGTTGCCGATGGGGAAGAAGAGCTCGGGGTCTTCCTCGCGGCAAACGGCGTTGTGACGCCAGTCCATGGCTGCTACCTCTCCTTGGTATTACGTGCAAGTTGCTTGTGAATGTGAACGCTTTCACGAATCCCTCAACAAGTGAAGGGCCGACCGTCGAGTCTTCCCCGGCGTGGTCCTGTGGTTGAAGAGGGGTTCCGGTGATCAGTGGAGGCCGGTGTTGCGGGCCGTCCCGATCGCCACGTAGAGACTCGCAAACCTCAGCGACGGATACAACCCCTTCCGGAAAGTTTTTTTTGATTCCTCGGTGTCGACTGGGTCACAGCCGTACTTCCATGGGGTGGATCCTGGCCTAAACGTTCGAGTGAAAGGACTTTAGGCCGTTCCGCTCACACAATCACACGCAGTGCGCGGCGTACACCTGTGAACGTCACGCTCGTACGCAGTCCGAGGTGGTCGCCGTCCATCTGCAGGGGCAGAGGAGCCTTCGAATGCAAGGTGAACTGGTCCAGGTCGTGCAGTGAGTGGGCATGCCTGCCCTGGGGTCCGCGCTCGGGGGACGAAGTGAGCAACTGGGTGCCATACCGGGCAACCGCGGCCGTCGACAGGCGGCTGAGACCGAGCACATCGAGGCCGGTATCGAACGAGGCCTTAGGTGATGTGTACATGGGGCGATTGCCGAGATACGTCCACGGGGCCGTGTTCGAGACTATGGCGAGGACAAGATCCGGGATCGGGTCCTCGCCGGGCCGTTCGAGCGTGATCGCGCCGTGCCGGCGGTTCTGTTCGCCGAGGAACTGCCGGACCACCTGACGGACGTACAGCCCGTGCGTCGACGTCTTGCCGCGCTCGCGCTGCTGCTCGACCCGGCCGACCACGCCCGCGTCGAAGCCCAGCCCGGCGTTGAAGGTGAACCAGCGGTCCGGGACCGCCTCGTCCTCGGTGCCCGGCGTGCCCGAGGTCAGCCCGAGCCCGACGACCCGCTCCCGGCCCTCGCGCAGCGCGTCCAGCAGGATGCCGGTGGCCTCGACGGGTTCGTTGGGCAGGCCCAGGGCGCGGGCGAAGACGTTCGTGGAGCCGCCGGGCACCACGGCGAGACCGGGCAGCCGGTCCAGGTCGGGGCCGGCGTGCAGGAGGCCGTTGACGACCTCGTTGACCGTGCCGTCGCCGCCGAGGGCCACCACGAGGTCGATGTCGTCGCTGTCCGCCGCCTGCCGGCCGAGGTCGCGCGCGTGGCCGCGGTACCCGGTGGTGACCGCCTCCAGCTTCATCTCACTCGCCAGCGCGTGGATGAGCACGTCACGCCTGCGTGCACTTGTGGTGGTTGCCGCCGGATTGACCACGAGAAGTGCACGCATGGATGGCAGCGTACCTACTGGGGGGTACCGGGTGGAGGGCGAGGTAGGGATCGGGTAAGAGGGGAAGGCGTGAGCCTGGACACTCCAGGGCTGCGAGAGGCGGGACTCTCCGGTCGCAGGGCGTGGAAGATCCCCAGGGGGCGACGGCTACCCTGCTGGGGTGAGCAGTGAGCAGAAGCGTGCCAAGGATGCCGGGGACACCGTCGAAGCCGCCGCCGGGCCGCGGCCGAGCCGGCTGACCTATGCCGCCGTGCTCGCCGGGCTGGAGGGTGTCGCCCTGGTGGTCGGCGGTGTGTGGATGGTCGTGCTCGGCATCACCGGCGACGGCTCCGACCGGCAGCAGGCGGTGTCCCTGGGGATCACCCTCGTCGTGCTCGCGCTGCTGCCGCTGCTCGCCGCGCGCGGGCTGCTGCTGCGGCGCGGCTGGAGCCGGGGCCCGGCGGTGATCACGCAGCTCATGGCGCTGCCGGTGGCCTACAGCCTGCTCCAGGCCGACAGCATGGCCATCCCGGCCGGGATAGCCCTCGCGGTCGTCGCCGTGGCGGCGCTGGTGCTGCTCGTCAACCCCGCCACGACCCGGGCCCTCGGCATCAAGGGGCCGGGCCGCAGCGAGTAGCCGTACCCCTCGCGCCCCACTCCGCGCCTCACTCCTCCACGAGGAGCTTCTCCCGCAGCTGGGCCAGCGTGCGGGCCAGCAGCCGGGAGACGTGCATCTGGGAGATGCCGACCTCCTGCGCGATCTGCGACTGGGTCATGTTCCCGAAGAAGCGCAGCAGCAGGATGCGCTTCTCGCGCGGCGGCAGGTCCTCCAGCAGCGGCTTCAAAGACTCCCGGTACTCCACGCCCTCCAGCGCCTCGTCCTCGGCGCCGAGGGTGTCGGCGACCGCCGGGGACTCGTCGTCGGTGTCGGGGACGTCCAGGGACAGCGTGGAGTACGCGTTCGCGGACTCCAGGCCCTCCAGGACCTCCTCCTCGGAGATGGCGAGCTTCTCGGCCAGCTCGTGCACCGTCGGGGAGCGGCCGTGCAGCTGGGACAGCTCGGCCGTCGCCGTGGTCAGCGCGAGCCGCAGCTCCTGCAGCCGGCGCGGCACGCGCACCGCCCAGCCCTTGTCGCGGAAGTGCCGCTTGATCTCGCCGACCACGGTCGGGGTGGCGTAGGTCGAGAACTCGACGCCGCGCTCCGGGTCGAACCGGTCGACGGACTTGATCAGACCGATCGTGGCGACCTGGGTGAGGTCGTCCAGCGGCTCGCCGCGGTTGCGGAAGCGGCGCGCCAGGTGCTCCACGAGCGGCAGGTGCATACGGACCAGCCGATTGCGCAGCTCCGCGTACTCCGGGCTGCCCTCCTTCAGCTTGCGCAGCTCGACGAACATCGCCCGCGCCCCGCTGCGGTCCTGGGGGCCGTGCTGTACGGCCTGCACGGCCTCCGCGCCCGGCGCGTCGTCCCCGGCGTTTCGTTCGTGCTCGCTCATCGTCCCGCCCGTAGCCCTTCCCCGAGCCCTCGCCCCCGCGCGGGGTGCCTCCGTGGGCGCGCCCGGCACGGAACCGTCACCGCCGACCGCCGCGGAGTGGTCCTCCTCCGGGTGCGGTCTCGCCTGCTCGGGGATGCCGTCGATGCCGTCCGCCATGCGCCGGGAACCGTCCCGGGGGCCTGTCCCAGGGGTCTCGGCTGACCAGGGGGCACCCCCGTCCCCGGCCGGCAGTTCCCGTGTGCCGCGCTCTTCGTCCCGCACCGGACCGTCCCCGTTCCTCACGCCGGGCCGGGGCCCGCGCCGCGCTGTTTGTAGAGGCTGATCGACACGGTCTTGTCCTCGTCGACGGCGGACGAGACCTTGCCCGCGAGGGCCGAGAGCACGGTCCAGGCGAAGGTGTCCCGCGAGGGGGCGTGACCGTCCGTGGTCGGCGCCGCGACCGTGACCTCCAGCGAGTCGTCGACGAGCCGGAAGACACAGCTGAGCACGGAGCCGGGCACGGCCTGTTGGAGCAGGATCGCGCAGGCCTCGTCCACGGCGATGCGCAGGTCCTCGATCTCGTCCAGGGTGAAGTCCAAGCGGGCCGCGAGACCGGCCGTGGCCGTCCGCAGCACCGACAGGTAGGCACCCGCGGCCGGCAGCCGGACTTCCACGAAGTCCTGATTCGCCGTGGGCTCGCCTGCGATCTGGGACACCCTCACCTCCATGGTGGTACAAGCTTTACGGGGCCGAGGGTCGCCCCTCGGGGTAACGCGTACGTGGTTCCGCGGTGACGCTATCGCGCTCCGAACGGTCCTGTCCTCGGGACCCCAACCCCCTGGCGTCACTCACAGTAAAGCTGTGGATACGCTCCGTGTCTAGAGGGTTTGCGGGCCCAAATGGGAAGAGCGCGCGCCGGGTTGACGTACCCAGGCGTCCGACGCTCGAACCGTCGTACGGCCGCCACCGCATGCAGTGTCACACGAGACCACACCCGGACGGGAAGTCGATCGGGCGGGAAACCGTTCGGACAGTCGGACGAGTCAGACGAGGATGTGGTCCACGAAGCACCACCGCCAGTCCTCGCCGGGCTCGAAGGTCCGCATGACCGGGTGACCGGACTCCTTGTGGTGGCCCGTCGCGTGCTGGCCCGGCGAGGAGTCGCAGCAGCCGACGTGGCCACAGGTGAGGCACAACCGAAGCTGCACCGGGTGCGTGCCGTCCCGCAGACACTCCGGGCAGGTCGGGTTGAGCGGCTCCGGATCCGGGTGCGGCAGCGCGTCGGCGTGCGTGCACTGTTTCATGATTGCCAGATTACGACGGGCGTGCGGGTGGCCGCGCGGAAAACGAGGGTGGGCGAGGACCATGGACGTGATGCCGCTGCTGTTGCTGGTGGCGGGCAGTGCGGGCATCGCGGGGGTTGCCCGGCGCACACCGGTGCCGGCGCCCCTGCTGCTGGTCGCCGTGGGCCTGGCCGTCAGTTACGTCCCCGGGATCCCGCACTACACCCTGGACCCGGAGGTCGTCCTGCCGCTGGTGCTGCCCCCGCTGCTGTACAAGGAGGGCACCGAGAGCTCGTACCTCGATCTGCGGGCCCAGATGCGGCCCGTGGCGATGCTGTCGGTCGGCTACGTGCTCTTCGCGACCTTCGTCGTCGGCTGGGCCGCCTACGTCGTCGTACCGGGGCTGCCGCTGCCCGCGGCGCTGGTGCTCGGCGCGGTCGTCGCGCCGACCGACGCGGTCGCGGCCGCGGCGATCGCGCGCCGGGTCGGGCTGCCGTCCCGGATCACCACCATCCTCCAGGGCGAGTCCCTGCTCAACGACGCCACCGCGATCACCGCCTACAAGGTGGCCCTCGCCGCGGCCGTCGGCGCGGGCGCCACCTGGGCGGGCGGGATCGGGGAGTTCCTGCGGGCCGCGGTCGGCGGGGTGCTCGTCGGACTGGTGCTCATGGTGCCGATCCACTGGCTGCGCACACACCTGAAGGAAGCGCTGCTGCAGAACACGCTCTCCCTGCTGATCCCGTTCGTCGCCTACGGGGTGGCCGAGCAGCTGCACGGCTCCGGTGTGCTCGCGGTCGTGGTGGTCGCGGTCTATCTCGGGCACCGCGCGTGGGAGGTCGACTTCGCCACCCGGCTCCAGGAGGACGCGGTGTGGCGGATGGTCGCCTTCCTGCTGGAGTCGGCGGTCTTCGCGCTGATCGGGCTGCAACTGCCGACCGTTCTCAAGGGGCTCGGCGCCTACCACGGGGCCGACGCGGCCTGGTACGCGGTCGCGGTCTTCGCCGTCGTCGTCGCGGCCCGGTTCGTGTGGATCTACCCGGCCGCCTTCCTGCCGCGCCTGCTGTCCGCCCGCATCCGCGAGCGCGAGGACAACCCCACCTGGCGGGCGCCGGTCGTGACGTCGTGGGCCGCCATGCGGGGCGTGGTGTCCCTGGCCATCGCGTTCTCGATCCCGCTCACGGTGCACGGCGGCGCCCCGTTCCCGCAGCGGAACCTGATCCTCTTCCTGACCTTCACCACGGTCATCGGCACCCTGGTCGTGCAGGGCTTCACGCTCGCGCCGCTGATCCGGCTGATGCGCTTCCCCGGCCGCGACCGGCAGGCCGAGACGCTCGCCGAGGCCAACGCGCAGGCACAGGCCTCCCGGGCCGCCGAACGCCGCCTGGACGATCTCCTCTCCGACGAGCGCAACGCCCTGCCCCCGCCGCTCGCCGACCGCCTGCGCACGGTCCTGGAGCGCCGCCGCAACGCCGTCTGGGAGCGCCTCGGCCAGACCAACCCCATCACCGGCGAGTCCGTCGACGACACCTACCGGCGCCTCTCCCGCGAGATGATCAGCGCCGAACGCGAGGTCTTCGTCAAGCTCCGCGACCACCGCTACATCGACGACGAGATGCTCCGCGCCCTGCTCAGACGCCTGGACCTGGAGGAGGCCGCGGCCTACCGGGAGGCGGCCTAGCCCTGCGGGAGAGCGGGCGTGCGGTGAGCGGGGTCCGGTGCGTGCCCTGTGCGGTGGAAGAGGGAGCCCTAGGCCGGCGGGAAGGGGCGTCCGGTGATGACGGCGGCGAGTGTCGTCCCGCGCGCGTAGGCGCCTTCTTCGGCGAGGGCGACAAGTCCGTAGAGCAACTTGGCGACATAGAGACGTTCGACGGGCAGCCCGTGGCGGTCCTCGAAGTCCTGCGCGAACGCGTGCAGTTCGGGTGTCGTGCGCGCGTACCCACCGAAATGGAAGCGCTCGTCGAGGGACCAGTCGCCGCTGCGGCCGCCGAAGGCACGTTCCTGCAGAGCCTGTATGTCGCCCTCCAGGAAGCCGCCCCTGAGGACCGGTACGCCGAGCGCCCGCTGCCCGGGAGCCAGTCCCGCGGCCAGTCCCGCGAGCGTGCCGCCGGTGCCGCAGGCGACGGCCACGACGTCGGCGTGCCCGCGCAGCTCCTCACCGAGGGCCCGGCAGCCGTGTACGGCCGCGCCGTTGCTGCCGCCCTCCGGCACGACGTACGCCCCCTCGGCACCGGCCGCGCGCAGGATCGCGGCCAGGGTCTCCGGCTCGGTCTTACGACGGTACGTCGACCTGTCGACGAAGCGCAGCCGCATACCGTCGGCCGCGCACCGGGCCAGCGACGGGTTGAGCGGCCGGCCGGCCAGCTCCTCGCCGCGGACCACACCGGTGGTCGCCAGGCCCAGCAGGCGGCCCGCGGCGGCGGTGGCCCGCAGATGGTTGGACCAGGCCCCGCCGAAGGTGACCAGCGGCCGGCCCCGCGCCGCCGCGATGTTCGGCACCAGCTTGCGCCATTTGTTGCCGATCAGCTCCGGGTGGATCAGATCGTCCCGCTTGAGCAGCAGCCGCAGACCGCGCCGCTCGAACCGCTCGTCCCGCACTTCCTGGAGGGGGGACGGGAGGCGGGGGCGGAGGGCGGCGGGGCTGGTCACCGCTTCATTGTCGCGCGGCGTCACTCCTGGACATGTCGTTCGCACGCCGTGCGAGCCGATCCGGACAGAATGCGGGCACGGAGAGGCCGTCGGCGCTGTACAAGG
This sequence comes from Streptomyces sp. NPDC020192, assembly GCF_044388685.1. Taxonomy (NCBI): domain Bacteria; kingdom Bacillati; phylum Actinomycetota; class Actinomycetes; order Kitasatosporales; family Streptomycetaceae; genus Streptomyces; species Streptomyces sp. NPDC020192. The sequence goes on from NZ_JBIRXG010000005.1 coordinate 198,525, forward strand.
GCCCTCCTTATGCCCAGCAGTCAAATGATCCATTCCCGCTCTTTCGGGTAATGGCGACGGCACGATTCGTGATGGAAGGCTCGCTCCCGAGACCGGTGCGCGTGCGATTCGGCACCGGGCATACATGGGAGGTCATTTCCTTATGTCGGTAGGCGAAGAGGTCCGCACGGATCAGGACAAGCCGCAGCAGTCCCTCGGGACGGCGGCCGCGCGGAACCTGGCCACGACCACCAAGTCCGTCCCGCAGATGCAGGAGATCAGCTCCCGCTGGCTGCTGCGCACACTCCCGTGGGTCGACGTGCACGGCGGCACGTACCGCGTCAACAGGCGCCTGGCGTACACCGTCGGCGACGGCCGCATCACCTTCGTGAAGACCGGTGACCAGGTCGAGGTCATCCCGGCCGAACTGGGCGAGCTGCCGGCCCTGCGCGCGTACGAGGACGAGGAGGTGCTGACGGAGCTGGCCCGGCGCTGCCGCCAGCGCGACTTCGCACCCGGTGAGATCATCGCCGACTTCGGCAACCAGACCAATGAGGTGTACCTGCTGGCGCACGGCAGGGTCGAGAAAGTCGGCACCGGCCCCTACGGCGACGACGCGGTCCTCGGAGTCCTCGCCGACGGCGCCTACTTCGGCGAGGCGGCCCTGCTGGACCCGGACGCCATCTGGGAGTTCACCGTCCGCGCGGCCACCCCGACCACGGTGCTGATCCTCAGCCGCCAGGACTTCGAGCAGGTCGCCGAGCGCGCGGACAGCCTGCGCGAGCACCTCGAGCAGCAGCGCGCGGTCCCCGAGCAGCGGACCAACAAGTACGGCGAGAAGGAGGTCGAGCTGGCGGCCGGTCACAGCGGCGAGCCCGACATCCCGCACACCTTCGTCGACTACGAGCCCCGGCCCCGCGAGTACGAGCTGAGCATCGCCCAGACCGTGCTGCGCATCCACACGCGCGTGGCCGACCTGTACAACCAGCCGATGAACCAGACCGAGCAGCAGCTGCGGCTCACCGTCGAGGCGCTCAAGGAGCGCCAGGAGCACGAGCTGATCAACAACCGCGAGTTCGGCCTGCTGAACAACTGCGAGTACGACCAGCGGATCCAGCCGCACGACGGCGTGCCCAGCCCGGACGACATGGACGAGCTGCTCAGCCGCCGCCGCAGCACCAAGCTGTTCCTCGCCCACCCACGCGCGATCGCCGCCTTCGGCCGCGAGCTGAACAAGCGGGGCCTGGTCCCGGAGACCGTCGAGATCAACGGCAACCGCATTCCGACCTGGCGCGGTGTGCCCATCTACCCGTGCAACAAGATCCCGGTCACCCCGGAGCGCACCACGTCGATCATCGCGATGCGCACCGGCGAGCAGGACCAGGGTGTCATCGGCCTCCGTCAGTCGGGCATTCCGGACGAGATCGAGCCGAGCCTGTCCGTGCGGTTCATGGGCATCAACGAACAGGCCATCATCAAGTACCTCGTGACGGCCTACTACTCGGCCGCCGTGCTGGTGCCGGACGCGCTCGGCGTGCTGGAGAACGTCGAGATCGGCCGGTGGAGGTGACGTTTCCGCACTTCGCGGCCGTGTTCCCGCCCAGCCGGGCGGGTAGACCCTCCCCACACATGGCCGGCCGGGCCGGCGACGCCGGCGTCCGTGGACCTGGCGAGGGGGAGACATGGCCGAGTTCATGACGGAGACCGAACAGCGTTCCCCCGCCGTGCCGCACCCCGGCACGGCGGGGAACACGCGGGGGAGGCAGCGGGAGACAGCGCACGGCCACACCGGTCCGGGCGAGGGCACGGAGAGCACGGAGGGAGCCGAGGGGCAGGAGGCCGCGGCGCTGCTGGAGCGCACCAGGACCCTGGTCGACCCCGAACTGCGGGCGGCCGTCGGGTCGCTGCCCGGCTCCATGCGGCGGATCGCGCTCTACCACTTCGGCTGGCAGCACGCCGACGGCACCCCCGCGGCGGGCAACGGCGGCAAGGCCATCAGGCCGGCGCTCGTCCTGGCCGCGGCCGCCGCCCTCGGCGGACCGGCGGCCCGTACGGCGGCCGTTCCGGCGGCCGTGGCGGTCGAACTGGTCCACAACTTCACGCTGTTGCACGACGACGTGCTGGACCGGGACACCTCCCGCCGGCACCGGCCCACCGCCTGGACCGTGTTCGGTGCCGCCGACGCGATCCTCGCCGGGGACGCCCTGCTGGCGCTGGCGCTGCGGCTGCTCGCCGAGGACACGCACCCGGCCGACGGCCCCGCCGCGGCCCGGCTCGCTACGTGTGTGGTGGAGCTGTGCGCCGGGGAGCACACCGACACGGACATGGAGCACCGCGCGCCGCACGAGGTCACCCTCGACGAGGTGCTCGCCATGGCCGAGGCCAAGACCGGCGCGCTGCTGGGCTGCGCCTGCGCCCTCGGCGCGCTGTACGCGGGCGCCGGGCCGCAGGAGGTGGCCGCGCTGGACGGCTTCGGCCGCCAGGCCGGGCTCGCCTTCCAGCTGATCGACGACGTCATCGGCATATGGGGAGACCCGCGGCGCACCGGAAAGCCCGCCGGTGCCGATCTCGCGGCCCGTAAGAAGTCGTTGCCGGTGGTGGCGGCGCTGTCGTCCGGCACCGAGGCGGCGGCCGAACTGGCCGAGCTGTACGGCAAGCCGTATGTCGCCGGGGACGCCGAGGGCATCGCGCGTACGGCTCTCGCCGTGGAGCGGGCGGGCGGCCGGGACTGGGCGCAGGCCGAGGCGGCCGACCGGATGGCCCGCGCCGTACAGGAGCTGGCCCGTGCGGTCCCCGACGCCGAGGCGGCGGGCGGTCTGCTGGCCCTCGCCGAGTTCGTGACCCGGCGCACCAGCTGAGCGCCGCCGGCGACGGCGGCGGAGAAGACCCCGGAGCTCCGGTCCCGTGCGGCTCCTGACCCCGCACGGTCACCGGGGCTCCGGCCGGGCGGGCCCCGCACATCCCCACAGTGTGCGGGGCCCGCCGTTGTGCCCGGGGCGCGTGTGCGGGGCACTCGAAAACCTCGTGGACCCGGACTGCCGACGCCGTACCGTGGGCGTATGCCGAAACTGCCCCGGATCTTCCACATCACCGAACGCTCCCTGTGGGAAGCGGCCCGCGAGCGCGGCACCTACGAGCTGTCGACCCGTGGCCGCACCCTCCAGGAGGAGGGCTTCATCCACTTCTCCACCCGCGAGCAGCTCCCGCGCATCGCCGACTTCCTCTACGGCGGCTACGACGGCCCGGACGAGCTGGTCGTCCTGGTCGTGGACCCTGCCCTGGTCGGCGTACCGGTGAAGTACGAGGCGATGGAGCCGGACGGCGAGGAGTTCCCGCACGTGTACGGACCGCTGCCGGCCGAGGCCGTGGTGGAGGTGGAGCCCTGGGGGTGACCCGGGCGGGGGGAACGTGCCGCCGCACGTGGTGGCGGTGGGCGGTGACGGTCTGGGCGGTCGCCGTGGCCGCGGGCGGAGCACTCACGCTCGTGTTCCGGGACGATGCCCGGCCGCCGGGGCCGTACCGCTGGGAGCGCGTGGACGAGTCCAGCCCGCCTGCCCTGCCGGGTGGTTCGCCCCGGCCCCTGCGTGACTACCTGCGGGAGCGCGGACCCTGCCCGACCCCGTCGGCCGGACAGGCCGTCACGTGCCGTTAGCGACCGGCGGCCGGCAGGCCGCCCGTCTGTGGGTCGCGGCCGGTCAGGCAGTAGAGGCCGCCGGCCGGGTCGCGCATCACCGACCAGTGGGGGCCGTGGGACACCGGGACGGCCCCCAGTTCCTCGTGCCGGGCGCGGACCGCGGGGATGTCCGCGCAGGCGAGGTCGAGGTGGGCGGAGGCGGGGCGCTCGGTGTCGAGGCGCTGGAGCAGGATCCGTACCGGCAGTCCGGCCGGCGGCCGCAGCACCTCGAACTCCGGCCGGGACCCCTTCAACCGCTCCCAGCCGGTCAGCGCGGCCCAGAAGTCCGACTCGGCGGCGTACGCGGACGGCGGGATGTCCAGGCACACCTGGTCCAGCCGGCTGCCCGCCACCACCGGCGGCCGTACCGCCTCGCCGTGCCGGAGCACCAGGCAGAACAACTGCCCGGCGGGGGAGCGCAGTACGACCCAGCCGCCATGGTCCGCCACGACGTCCGCGCCGAGTTCGCGCGCGGTCGCGAGCGCCTCCCGCACGTCCGCCACGCACAGGTCGAGATGGGCGCCGCCGTCCCCCTCGGCGACCCCCTGGAGCTTCACGCACGCGTCCGCGCCCGCGTTCGGCAGCAGGGTCGTGAACTCGTCCCGCTCGCCCCGGGGTTCGGACAGCCGGGTGCCGGTGACCGCCGTCCAGAAGGCGCCGGCCTCGGCCAGCCGGTCGGCGGGGCGGTCGACGAAGGCGTACGTCCAGCGAATGATCACGTGCCGGAGTGTAGGCGCGGATTCCCGGCACGTCCCCGGGGTTTCACTCCGCGGGCCGCTGGAGGAAGCGCAGCTGGTTGCCCGCCGGGTCCCGGAAGGCGCAGTCGCGCACGCCGTACGGCATGTCCGTCGGTTCCTGGATCACCTCGGCGCCGGATTCCTGGACGCGGGCGAAGAGGGCGTCGCAGTCCTCGGTGGTGAAGTTGACCCCGCGCAGCACGCCCTTGGCCAGCAGCTGCTCCATGGCCTCCCGGTCGGCGGGAGAGAGGTCGGGGTTCGCCGCGGGCGGCTCCAGGACGATCGACACGTCCGGCTGCAGCGGCGACCCGACGGTCACCCACCGCATCCCCTCGTACTTCACGTCGTTGCGGATCTCCAGGCCCAGGACGTCGCAGTAGAAGGCGATCGCCTTGTCGTGGTCGTCGACGGCGATGAAACAGGTCTGAAGTTTCAGGTCCATACGTCCAACCTAAGGTCAGTACCGGCGATCCGTCCGTCTCGGGCGCATGTACGCTCGCGCCACGCAGGGCGGGATCGCCGCGCTCTCCTCGTGCGAGCGGGCCCGATAGGAGCTCGGTGTCTCGCCGACCAGCTCCGTGAAGCGGGCGCTGAACGAGCCGAGCGACGTACAGCCGACCGCCATGCACACCTCGGTCACCGTCAGATCGCCCCGGCGCAGCAGTGCCTTGGCCCGCTCGATCCTGCGGGTCATCAGATAGCTGTACGGCGTCTCCCCGAAGGCCTTGCGGAAGCTGCGCTGGAAGTGGCCGGCGGACATATGGGCGCCCCGGGCCAGCTCGGTCATGTCGAGCGGCTCGGCGTACTCACGGTCCATCCGGTCGCGCACGCGGCGCAGCCGTCTCAGGTCCTCCAGGGTCACGTCCACAGCTTGGCACAGGGCACTGACACCGGGATATGCAACGTTTCCACACAGGAACACACAACAGACTTCCCCATCTTCGACACGCCGTTCGCCCGCAGTTCTCCGCGCATTGGCCGGCCCTTGCCAGCCTTGGGGAATGGATCACATCACGTTCCTCGTGGCGGTCGTCATCGTCACGGCGCTGGCCTTCGACTTCACGAACGGGTTCCACGACACCGCGAACGCGATGGCCACCTCCATCGCCACCGGTGCGCTCAGACCACGCGTAGCGGTTCTGGTCAGCGGGATCCTCAACATCGTCGGGGCGTTCCTGTCCACCGAGGTCGCCAAGACGATCTCCGGCGGAATCGTGGACGACACGCTCGTCAGCCCGGCGATGATCTTCGCGGGGCTGGTCGGGGCGATCCTGTGGAACCTGGTGACCTGGCTCGCCGGACTGCCCTCCAGTTCCTCCCACGCCCTCTTCGGCGGGCTGATCGGCGCGGTCTGGGTGGGCGCGGGCTCCCACGGTGTGCACTTCGACAAGGTTGTCGAGAAGGTGCTCATCCCCGCGGTGGCCTCCCCGGTCGTGGCCGGTGTGGCGGCGCTGGTCGCCACCTACCTCGCCTACCGGCTCTCCGCCCGCACCCGCCAGGACTCGGTGACGAAGGGCTTCCGCCTCGGCCAGATCGCCTCCGCCTCCCTGGTCTCCCTCGCGCACGGCACCAACGACGCGCAGAAGACCATGGGCGTGATCACGCTGACCCTGATCTCGGCGGGCGCGCTGCACCACGACGCCGGTCCGCCGGTCTGGGTGATCGGCGCGGCGGGCCTGGCCATCGGCCTCGGCACCTACCTGGGCGGCTGGCGGATCATCCGCACCATGGGCAAGGGCCTGGCGGAGATCCAGTCCCCGCAGGGCTTCGCCGCCGAGACCTCCTCCACGGCGGTGATCCTCACCTCCGCCCACCTCGGCTTCGCCCTGTCCACCACCCAGGTCGCCTCCGGCAGCATCCTCGGCGCGGGCCTGGGCCGCCGGCTCGCCGAGGTCCGCTGGGGCGTGGCCGGCCGGATGGTGCTGGCCTGGCTGATCACGCTGCCCTCGGCAGCGCTGGTGGGCGGCCTCGCGGCGAGCGTGGTCAAGCACGGCGGCAACGTCGGTACGGCGGTCATCGCCCTGGTCGCCCTGGCCCTCGCCGCCGTCATCGTCGCCGCGTCCCGCCGTAACCCGGTGCGCGCCGACAACGTCAACGACCACCACGAGGTCACCCTCCGCACCCCGGCCCCGCCCAACGTCGGCTCGGCCGCCTGAACCCCCAGGAGCCCTCCATGCACGTGGACTGGTCCGCCCTCGGCCGCGTCGCCGCGGTCAGCCTCGGCGTCACCGTCGCCGTGGTCGTCGTCTTCACCTTCGGCGTCCTCGGGCTGTCCCGCGCCGAAGCCGAGAGCGGCGGCGGCAGCACCGTCGGCCGTGCCCAGGCCGCCCTGTGCTTCCTCGCCTGCGCGGCGGTGGTGGCGTACGGGATCTATCTGATCGTGCCGCAGTTCCACTGAGGCGGCGCGCACCAGCAGGGGCCCGGTCGGTGAACCGACCGGGCCCCTTTTCAGATGGGTCAGAGGGGTGATTGGTGGCGATGGGGTGCGACGGTCTTCATCGAGTGACCTGCGGACTGTGTGTGGACTGCAGGACCGAAGTGCTGCTGCACGGCTCCCCCGTTGCGCACCGACGGTGTCAGTCGGCTGCTGATCGGCCGGGCGAAGGCCGGCGGTCCACTTCTCCTCGATACGGCCCAGCTTCCACACCATGCCTACGGTGCGGCTTACGGCCCGCCGCGGCCGCGTGGGAACGGGGTCGGCCGGGCCGGCGGGTGCCGGGTGAGAAGACGATCACTCTCCGGGAAGGATGCGCCGGACGGAGGGCGCTCGGATGCCGAAGACTGACGGGCCGACCCCGTCACAGATCATGCTGATGCATTGCTTTAGTTGTTGCAACCTCTTCGCAATAGAGGCATAGGCTGTCCCCGGACGATCACCCACGTGGAAAGGGGACGTGCCTGATGGGCACCTACACGCTTCCCGACCTGCCCTACGACTACGCCGCGCTGGAGCCGGCCATCACGGGGCAGATCCTGGAACTGCACCACGCCAAGCACCACGCCGCCTACGTCAAGGGCGCAAACGACACCCTGGAGCAGCTCGCCGAGGCCCGCGAGAAGGACCAGATCACACCGACGGGCCTGGTCGGCCTGGAGAAGACCTTCGCCTTCAACCTCTCCGGCCATGTTCTGCACTCGATCTTCTGGCAGAACCTGTCCCCGGACGGCGGCGACCGCCCCGACGGGGCGCTCGGGGATGCCATCGACGAACACTTCGGTGGCTTCCAGCAGTTCAAGAAGCAGCTCACCGTGGCCACCGCCTCCGTGCAGGGATCCGGCTGGGGCGTGCTCGCCTGGGAGCCCCTCGGTAAGCGGCTGATCGTGGAGCAGGTCTACGACCACCACGGCAACGTCGGCCAGGGCAGCACCCCGCTGCTGGTCTTCGACGCCTGGGAGCACGCCTACTACCTGCAGTACAAGAACGTCCGGCCCGACTACGTCACCAAGCTGTGGGACCTGGTCAACTGGGAGGACGTCGCCGCCCGGTACACCGACGCGACCGGCGCCTGATCGAGCAAGCGCTCCTGGCCCGCGTCGAGGGACGCGGGCCAGGAGCGGCGACGCAGGTGCGCGACGGTGGTCAGTCCGTGGCCCGTACGGTGGGCATGGCCAGTGAGACCGGGCCGGTGGCGCTGCCACTCTTGCAGGAGTCGTGGCAGTCCTTCTCCAGGCTGCAGCACAGGGAGCAGATGGCGCCCTGGTGGAAGGGGCAGTTCGCGACGTCGGGCCGCTCGAAGTCGGTCGTGCACACGGTGCAGGTCAAGGTGGCCGCCGACGGCAGCCCGTCCCCGCCGAGCAGCGGCTCGTCGAGGTCGTCGAGGCGGGCGATGTAGTACTTGCCCTTGGTGGCCACCGCGAACAGCGGGGAGAGCACCATGGCCAGGAAGAGCGCGATGAAGGGGGAGTACGCCTTGCCGTAGGCGCCGAAGGCGTTGAAGTACGCGGCGATGGAGACGGCGGAGGCGATCAGCATCGAGCCGAAGCCGACGGGGTTGAAGTTGTACAGGTGGGCGCGCTTGAACTCGATGTACGACGGGCTGAGCTTCAGCGGCTTGTTGATGATCAGGTCGGCGACGACCGCGCCGATCCAGGCGATGGCCACGTTGGAGTAGAAGCCGAGCACCGTGTTGAGGAAGCCGAAGACGCCGCCCTCCATCAGCGCGAGCGCGATGCCGACGTTGAGGAAGATGTAGACGACCCGGCCCGGGTGGCGGTGGGTGAGCCGGGAGAAGAAGTTCGACCAGGACAGCGAACCGGAGTACGCGTTCGTCGAGTTGATCTTTATCTGGGACAGGATCACGAAGAACGTCGCCAGGCCCAGGGCGACCGGCGCGGCGAATGTCTTGAAGCCGTGGACGTACTGCTGGATCGGTTCGTTGGCCTTGGCCAGGCCCACGCTGCCGGCGATGTAGAAGGCGAGGAAGGCGCCGCCGATCTGCTTCGCCGCGCCGAGGACGACCCAGCCCGGACCGGCGCTCAGCACCGCGCTCCACCACTTCCTGGCGTTTTCTGGCGTCTTGTCCGGCATGAAGCGCAGGTAGTCGACCTGCTCACCGATCTGCGCGATGAGCGAGAGGGCGACACCGGCGCCGGCGCCGATGCCGAGCATGCTGAGGGAGGAGCCGGTCGGCGAGTTGCCGGCGAAGTGGGTGAACTGCGAGAACTTCCCCGGCTCCTGGATGGCGATCGACACGAACGGCGCGACCATCAGCACCAGCCAGACCGGCTGCGTCCACACCTGCATCTTCGACAGGGCGGTCATGCCATAGATGACCAGCGGCAAGATGATCAGCGAGCAGATCAGGTAGCCGACGGCGAGCGGGATGTGCAGGCCCAGTTCCAGGGCCTGGGCCATGATCGAGCCTTCGAGAGCGAAGAAGATGAAGGTGAAGCTGGCGTAGATGACCGAGGTGAGGGTCGAGCCCAGGTAGCCGAAGCCCGCGCCCCGGGTCAGCAGGTCCATGTCGATGGAGTACTTCGCCGAGTAGTACGAGATCGGGATACCGGTCAGGAAGATGACCACCGCCGCGGCGAGGATCGCCACCATCGCGCTGGAGAAGCCGTTGGAGATCGCGATCGACCCGCCGATGGCGAAGTCCGCGAGATAGGCGATACCACCCAGGGCGGTGGTGGCGACCACGTAGGGGGTCCAGCGGCGGAAGGACTTCGGCGCGTAGCGCAGCGAGTAGTCCTCCAGTGTGTCGTTCTGTGCCCAGTTGTTGTACGTCCGTCCGCTCGCCGTCGCCGGCGCCTCTTTGTCGACGATCTCTGTCACGACTCTTTCCTCTTCCGCACGCAGGGTCACAACCCGGACGACCCCGGGTGTTGCACGGAAGAGTCCCGGCGTATTGTTTCTCACGCGTTTCGCCCCCTTTAAAAAGGGGTTCTTCGGGAGGTCTTTTTGTGACGCGCGTAGAATTCGGCAACAGGGAATTCTGCTTTGCTCTGATTCCCCGCTCAAGATGGACTCTGAGCTGGCCCTTTGTGTTGGCGCTCGCGGTTTCCGGGCAGGGCTTGTTGGATTTCCCGGGAGAGAAGACAATGCCCCGAAATGGGGCGCGAAAGTCCCCATCTGAGGCGCATCGGCTTCCGTGGTTGCATGCGGTCTCGGGGTTCCATTGCACGGATGGAGGCGAGTAGCTTGAACCGCTTGATGCTTCCCATAGAAAGTATTTCCGTGGCGGGGTATTGTCAACGGACAGCCGGGACAACGCGCTGAAGGGTGCGCTGACCAGCGCAAACGGAGGGCAGGGGGTCAGAGTTGGGCGACGATGTCGAAGTCGAAGGCGTCCGCCCGTGCCAGGTACAGCCGTTGGTCGAGATGGTTACCGCGCAGCCGCAGCACGCCCCGCGGCCCCTCGTACGCGACCGTGTCGCCCGCCGCGCACATCGCGCGCACGTCCAGCGACCGGGCCCGTTCGGCCAGCGCTGCCAGCAGCCGCAGACCCTCGAAACACGACTCGCCGAGGCTGCCCACGACCGGTGCCTCCACGCCGAACCGGGCCGCGTAACGGCCGCTGAAATGCAGGCTCTCCGCGGTGGCCAGCGTCTCGAAGTACCCGGCCGCGGCCCACAGCCCCTCGGTGCCCCCCGCGCCCGTGGCCAGCAGAATGTTCTCGTCCATGTGGGTGCTCAGCCGCAGGCACCGCTGGTGCAGTCCGTACGCGGAGAATGCCCGGTTGAAGCGCACCGCGTCGTCCCCGACCAGCAGCATCAACACCGCGTCCGCCTGGCATCGCTCGATGCGGCGCAGCACCGGCTCGAACTCGTATGTGCCCAGCGGCACGAAGACCTCGTCCCGCACCCGACCGCCGCAGGCCCGGGCGTACCGGCGCGCACCCCGGGCGGTCACGCGCGGCCACACGTAGTCGTTGCCCACCGTGCACCAGCGCCGCACGCCGGCCTCCTCGGCCAGCACCCGCATCGCCGGCAGCAACTGGGCCGCGTCGGTCTCCCCGGTCAGGAACACCCCAGGGGTGTCCTCGCCGCCCTCGTACTGGGCGGTGTAGACGTACGGCACCCGGCCCGCGATGCGCGGCACCAGCGCCCTGCGCACCGCCGAGGTGTGCCAGCCCACCACCGCATCCACGGCGCCCAGCGACACCAGCGCCTCGACCTCGGCCGCCACGCGCTCCGGCGGCGCCCCGCCGTCCACCACGATCAGCCGGACCTCCCGGTCCAGCACGCCGCCCGCCGCGTTCAGCTCCTCGGCGGCCAGTTGCGCGGCCAGTTCGCACGAGGGGCCGAAAACCCCCGCCGGCCCCTGCAACGGCACGACCAGAGCCACGGCCAGCGTCCTGCTCAAGCCGCCGTTCCTCGCCGGTGGCACCGGATACACCAGACCACCTCCGTGAGGGCATTGGGCACGCGGATCCCGGTCCCGGCCCCAGCGCCCTCGCAGAGGCTCGTAATTTGTCCGAACAGTAGACCTACCGGAAGGACACGGCAATGCCGTCCGAACCGTCGCCGGACCTCGCCCACCTCCTGAGCCACGCCGAGCGGCGCCTCGTCCAGCGCCTGGCCACCGTGCTGGCCGAGGAGGGCTGCTCGGTCGAGCAGTGGCGCGTCCTGTCCTGCGCCGCCGACGGCCAAGGCCACCCGATGACCGAAATCGCGGACCACGCCCTTATGCCGGCGCCCAGCCTGACCAAGCTCGTGGACCGCATGGTCGCCGACAACCTGGTCCATCGGCGTCCCGACCCCGCCGACCGCCGCCGGGTCCTTCTCTACCTGACCCCTCGCGGCCGCATCCTCCATGGCCGGGCCGCCCACCGCGTCCGCGCCGATCAGACCCGGCTCCTCGACGTCATCAACGACCGCGGCGAACTCGTCCGGCTGCTCCCTCTGCTGACGGCAGCCCTCGACGCGCAGCCCGCGGCCGTCACGACGGAGCGGCGAAGCTGATCAATCGCGAGTGCGATCAGGGACATCGCTCCTGGCATCCTCGCCGGTGTCCCTGGCCCGGTCGCCGTTGCTGACGCCACCCGCTTGCCGCCGGCCACGGAGAGCATCGACGCGGCCTTGGCGCTGCACATGCTGTACCACGTCCCCGACATCCCCCGGGCGGTCAGGGAGCTGTCCCGGGTCGTCGCCCCTGACGGGGTGGTGATCGCCTCCACCAACAGTGACCGGGACAAGTCCGAACTCGACGACCTGTGGCGGCGGGCCGTCGGCGACGTGCTCGGCACCGGACGCGGCCCGGCGCGCATCTCGCTCAGTGCCCGCTTCTCCCTGGAGAAGGCCCCGGCCTTCCTGGGGGAGGAGTTCGGCCAGGTGGAGACGATCGAACTGCCCGGCACCATCACGGTTCACGATCCGGAGCCCGTCATCGCGCACATGGCCTCGTACCGGGCCTGGGCGGACCAGCACGATGTGCCCTTCGACGCCACGATCGAGCGGGCCCGCACGATCCTGGTCGATCACATCGCCCGGCACAGGGCCTGCGAGGTCACCTGCCTGGGCGGCATCATCGTCTGCCGTCGCTGAGGGCCGCCCCCGCTACCGTTGTCGCTCCGACCTGCGCCACTTCTTCGCCTGCGCCCTCATCGCCGGCGGGGCGAGCGTCAAGCAGGTCCAGCTGGTCCTCGGTCACGCGTCCGCCGTCATCACGCTGCGGATCTACGCCCACCTGTGGCCGGGCGAAGAAGACCGCACCCGGACCGTCATGGACGCCGTGCTCGGCGGCCTGCGGACCGGGTGCGGACAGGGAGACACTGCAACCAAAGAAACTGCAGGTCAGAAGGCGTAAAAGAAGATCAAGCCTTCTTCGTCTCCCAGAAGATCCGGTCGATCTCGGCGATGAGCTCGAGCGCCTTCTCACCCGTCTTCGGGTCGGTCGACGCCTTGGCGGCCGACAGGGCCTTCAGGGTGTCGTTGACCAGCTGGTGCAGCTCCGGGTACTTCTCGAAGTGCGGGGCCTTGAAGTAGTCGCTCCAGAGGACGGAGACGTGGTGCTTCGCGAGCTCCGCACGCTGCTCCTTGATGACGGCGGCACGCGCCTGGAAGTGCGGGTCGTCGTTGCCGGCAATCTTTTCCTGGATGGCCTTGACGGACTCCGCCTCGATGCGGGCCTGGGCCGGGTCGTACACGCCGCAGGGCAGGTCGCAGTGGGCGCTGACCTTGACCTTGGGGGCAAACAGGCGGGAAAGCATGGAGCATTCCTTCCTCGTGATCGTCTTCTCAGGTGCGACATTACTCCCTGAGGAAGGCGATTTCTCGGGCGCCCCCTGGGGCTTAGGACAAAAGTCCAGGGTGAGACTGAGACTGGTGGAGGAACGGACCGGGGAGGTGCCGGGGATGCCGGAGCTGTCGCAGGAGACCGAACGGGGGAGGGCGGTGGCGCCGTTCGGGCTGGCCGAGGTCACGGGTCCGTCCATGGTGCCCACGCTGCGGCACGGCGACCGGCTGCTGCTGCGGTACGGGGGCACGGTCCGGCCGGGGGACGTCGTCGTACTGCGGCATCCGTTCCAGCAGGACCTGTTGGTCGTCAAGCGTGCCGTGGAGCGGCGCGAGGGCGGCTGGTGGGTGCTCGGGGACAACCCGTACGCGGGCGGGGACAGCACCGACTACGGCGTCGTACCGGACGAACTGGTGCTGGGCAAGGCGTACTTCAGGTACCGGCCGCCGGCGGCCGGTCAGCGCTCGCCGCTGGCGCTGGTGCGCTGGGCGTTCTCGGCCGCGAGGCCGCTGCTGCCGGACCGGTCGGCCTCGAGGCGCTTGCGGGCCCGGTAGGCGGCCACGTTGGCGCGGGTCGCGCAGCGGTCGGAGCAGTAGCGCCGGGAGCGGTTGGTGGAGGTGTCGAGAAAGGCGTTGCGGCAGGGGGCCGCCTCGCACAGGCCAAGGCGGTCCACGCCGTACTCCGTCAGGTGGAACGCCAGGCCCATCGCCGCGATGGCCGCGTAACCGGCGGTGGCGTTGGACGGGTGGTCGGCCAGGTGCATGTGCCACAGCGGGCGGCCGTCCTCGTCCCGGTAGTCGTGGCCGGAGATCTGGGGGCTGACCGGGAACTCCAGGAGGAGTGAGTTCAGCAGGTCCACCGCGAGGGTCTCGTCGCCCTGGTCGGCCGCCTCGAAGACCGCGCGGAGCCGCGCCCGTACCGAGCGGAAGCGTGTGACGTCGGCGTCCGTGGCGCGGCGGGCCGCCGACGCGTTGACGCCGAAGAGATCGCGGACGGCCTCGACCGAGGTCAGGGAGTCCTTCCCCCGGGCCGGTTCCTCGCTGTTGACGAGACGTACGGCGTAATCCGAGTAATAGGCCAGTTCCACTTGTAGTCCTTACGGGGGCGCTTTATGGTCGTGTCTGCGGTCGGGTAACAGCCGGTCGTGCTTCCAGGGTATTACGCGTCACGAGGGGAGTTGGGGTTCCATGACCACGAGTACCGGAACGGACTGGGCGGCCTGGCAGAAGAGCTGGGACCGGCAGCAGGAGTGGTACATGCCGGATCGCGAGGAACGCTTCCGGATCATGCTCGACATGGTCGAGGCGCTCGTCGGTACGGCCCCGCGCGTCCTCGACCTCGCCTGTGGCACCGGCAGCATCACCGCGCGGGTGCTGGCCCGCTTCCCGGAGGCCACCAGCACCGGCGTCGACCTCGACCCGGCCCTGCTCGCCATCGCGCGCGGCACCTTCGAGGGCGACGACCGTGTCTCCTTCGTCACCGCCGACCTCAAGGACCCCGCGTGGACGGCGGAGCTGCCGTACGACGCGTACGACGCCGTCCTGACCGCCACGGCCCTGCACTGGCTGCACAGCGAACCCCTCGCGGCCCTCTACGGTCAGGTCGCGGGGCTGGTCCGCGACGGCGGTGTCTTCATGAACGCGGACCACATGATCGACGAGAGCACGCCCCGGATCAACGCGGCCGAGCGCGCCCGGCGGCACGCCCGGATGGATCAGGCCAAGCGGGACGGCGCCGTGGACTGGGCCGAGTGGTGGCAGCTGGCGGCCCAGGACCCGGTCCTCGCCGAGCCCACCGCCCGCCGCTTCGAGATCTACGGCGAGCACGCCGACGGCGACATGCCCTCGGCCGCCTGGCACGCGCGCGTGCTGCGCGAGAAGGGCTTCGGCGAGGCCCGGCCGGTGTGGTGCTCGCCGTCGGACACGCTGCTGCTCGCGGTGAAATAGCAGCGGAAACAGGCAGCAGGGGCGGTACGGAAGTCCGTACCGCCCCTGCTCGCACTCGGTCAGAGGACCTTCGACAGGAACGACTGCGTCCGCTCGTGCTGAGGGTTCGTCAGGACCTCGCGCGGATGGCCGGATTCGACCACCACGCCCTCGTCCATGAAGACCAGGCTGTCGCCCACCTCGCGGGCGAAGCCCATCTCGTGGGTGACGACGACCATCGTCATGCCGGACTCGGCGAGGTCGCGCATGACGTCCAGGACGTCGCCGACCAGCTCCGGGTCCAGGGCCGAGGTCGGCTCGTCGAACAGCATCAGCTTCGGGTCCATCGCCAGCGCCCGGGCGATCGCCACGCGCTGCTGCTGGCCGCCGGAGAGCTGCGAGGGGTAGTGCCCCGCCCGCTCGGCCAGGCCCACGCGCTCCAGCAGCTGCATGGCCCGCTCCCGGGCCTCCGCCTTGCTCTGGCCCTTCACCTGCACCGGCGCCTCCATGACGTTCTCCACGGCCGTCATGTGCGGGAA
The DNA here is from genome assembly GCF_044388685.1 of Streptomyces sp. NPDC020192. Taxonomy (NCBI): domain Bacteria; kingdom Bacillati; phylum Actinomycetota; class Actinomycetes; order Kitasatosporales; family Streptomycetaceae; genus Streptomyces; species Streptomyces sp. NPDC020192. Next base: position 214,055 of record NZ_JBIRXG010000005.1, read on the forward strand.
CAGGTTGAAGCGCTGGAAGACCATGCCGATGTCCCGGCGCTTCATGGCGACCTCGCGGTCACGCAGCTCGTACAGCTTGTCGCCCTGCTGGCGGTAGCCGACCAGCTCGCCGTCGACGTACAGCCGCCCGGCGTTGATCTTCTCAAGATGGTTGATGCACCTGAGAAACGTGCTCTTGCCCGAGCCGGAGGGGCCGATGAGGCAGAACACCTCGCCCGGCTTCACCTCCAGGTCGATGCCCTTGAGCACCTCGACCTGGCCGAAGGACTTGTGCACGCCCTCGGCCTTGACCATCAGGTTCTGCTCGGTCATGCCGTGACCTTCCTGCTCGAGAAGGTCGTCAGGTGGGACCTGACCTTCTGCCACGGAGTGGGCGGGAGGCTGCGGCTGGAACCGCGGGCGTAGTACCGCTCGACGTAGTACTGGCCGACGCTCAGCACGGACGTCATGATCAGGTACCAGGCCGCGGCGAGGAAGTACATCTCCACCGGGGCGCCGGAGTTCTGGCCGATGTCCTGGGCGTAGCGGAACAGCTCGGGATACTGGACGGCCGCCACGAGTGAGGTCGTCTTCAGCATGTTGATGACCTCGTTGCCCGTCGGCGGCACGATCACGCGCATCGCCTGGGGGATGATCACCCGGCGCAGGGTCTTGCCGTGGCTCATGCCGAGGGCGTGGGCCGCCTCGGTCTGGCCCTCGTCCACCGCGAGCAGGCCCGCCCGGCAGATCTCGGCCATGTACGCCGCCTCGTTCAGACCCAGGCCGAGCAGCGCCGTCAGCAGCGGCGTCATGAAGTTCGACCAGTAGTCCTTGTAGAACGGCATCAGGTTGATGTACTCGAAGACCAGGCCCAGGTTGAACCAGAGGAACAGCTGGACCAGGACCGGCGTGCCGCGGAAGAACCAGATGTAGAACCAGGCGATCGACGAGGTCACCGGGTTCTTCGACAGCCGCATCACCGCGAGGACGATGCCGCCGACGATGCCGATCAGCATCGACAGCACCGTCAGCAGCAGGGTCTTGGAGACACCGGTCATGATCCGGTGGTCGAAGAAGTAGTCCGGCACCGCGTGCCAGTTGATCTTGCCCTGGCCGAACGCGTAGATGATCGCGACGAGGATCGCGATGGCGACGACGGCGGTGACGTAGCGTCCGTAGTGCCGTACCGGAATGGCCCTGATGGCCTCCGGGCCGGCCGGGGGAGCGGTCTCCTCCTCGGCCGTCTTCTCTATGTCAGTCACGGGTGTTGCCTCTCAGTGGCCGCTTCGGCGTGCGGGTCACTTGCCGCCGTTGATGACGGACTCCTTGACGGCGCCGTCCTGGGCGCCCCACTTCTCGAGGATCTTCTGGTACTCGCCACTCTTGATGATCGCGTCCATCGCGGCCTGCAGGGCGTCACGCAGCTGGGTGGCCTTCTTGGCGACGGCGATGCCGTACGGGGCCGCCTCGACCTGCTGGCCGACGATCTGGAAGTCCTTGCCGCCGCCGGAGGTCTTCACCGCGTACGCGGCCACCGGGAAGTCGGAGGAGGCGGCGTCCACACCGCCCGAACGCAGCCGGGTCTGGGACTGCTGGTCGTCGTCGAAGGGCTCGATGGTGAGCTTCTTGCCGCCCGGACACTTCTTGGCCTCCTGCTTGGCCAGGTCCTCCGAGACGGTGCCGCGCTCCACGGCGATCTTCTTGCCGCACAGGTCGGTCCAGCCGTTGATGCCCTGGGTGTCGCCCTTGCGCGTGTAGATCGAGACACCGGCGGTCAGGTAGTCGACGAAGTCGACGCCCTCGCCGACCTTCTTGCCCGTGTCGGGGTCGACGCCCTGCTGGCGGTTCTTGTTGTCCGTCATCGCGGACATCGCGATGTCGTAGCGGCCCGAGCGCAGGCCGGTGAGCAGGCCGTCGAAGGTGCCGTTCTCGAAGGTCAGCTTCACGCCGAGCTGCTTGCCCATGGCCGCCGCGAGGTCGGGGTCGAGGCCGGTGACGTTGCCGGAGGAGTCCTTGAACTCCACGGGGGCGTACGCGATGTCCGAACCGACCTTGATCTCGCCCTTGCCCCGGATGTCGGCGGGGAGCTTGGCGGCGAGCGGGGCGCCGCCGACGGAGGAGCCGCTGCCGGAGTCCTTGCTCTTGTCCTTGGTCTGGTCACCGCAGCCGGTGAGCAGCAGGGCGCCCGCGACCGCGATCGCACCCACCGCGGCCAGACGGGAGTGCGCGGCGGTCGTACGGCGGGTGGAGCTTGCGGTCATCGTGGTTCCTCCGGCAGATGGGAACAGGTGAAAGACGTGCCGATGGGTCGACGGGAACACGCACCTTCGGGTGTCTCGACCTCGTGGGGTTTACGGCATCTTGCCATTCGGACTACGCCGTTCAGGGTGGTGACTATGTCAAAATCGCATAACGGGTGACCCCCGAACCGTATAGGTCGGCGCAACAACGGTCCTTGACCGCCGAACCATCTGCGGGGATCCAGCACTCCGGCCGGAAGATCTTCGGCACATCTCACGATGTGGTCAGCGCATCTACCCGCGTAACAAGGGGCCGACGCGCGCGTGGCGCGGACGTCGGCTTCGTGTCATCCGCGTGTGGCTCTCTAGTCGACAGATGTGACCTTGAACCTAATGGACTCGTCGTGGGCGCCGTCCGTCCGGTAAGAAGGTTCTTTACACCCCTCATCCGGGGCTCAGGGCGCGTGTGCGGCGCGCCCGTCGCGTATGTCCCGTACGTATCAGCAATCGGGTCGTACGCGGTGCCCGCCCACCCCTCACCAGGAGTGGTCGACCCTCAAACCATGCATACCTAAGGGGTAAGACAAAGTGGCAGCGGAGATCGTCAATCCTCGCAGCGACAGCAGTACGGATCAGGACGGCGGGGCCGAGCCCCTCGATTCCTTCGATCCGGTGTTCGCGCTGCACCGCGGCGGCAAGATGGCCGTGCAGGCCACCGTGCCGGTCCGTGACAAGGACGACCTTTCCCTCGCGTACACGCCCGGCGTCGCGCGCGTGTGCACCGCGATCGCGGAGCAGCCGGAGCTGGTCAACGACTACACGTGGAAGTCCAACGTGGTCGCCGTCGTGACCGACGGTACGGCCGTGCTCGGGCTCGGGGACATCGGTCCCCAGGCCTCCCTCCCGGTGATGGAGGGCAAGGCGATCCTGTTCAAGCAGTTCGGCGGTGTGGACGCGGTCCCGATCGCGCTCGACTGCACGGACGTGGACGAGATCGTCGAGACCGTCGTCCGGCTCGCTCCGTCCTTCGGCGGCGTGAACCTGGAGGACATCTCGGCGCCCCGGTGCTTCGAGATCGAGCGCCGGCTCCAGGAGGCCCTGGACATCCCGGTCTTCCACGACGACCAGCACGGTACGGCCGTCGTGACGCTCGCGGCGCTGCGGAACGCGGCGCGGCTGAGCGGGCGCGAGATCGGGCAGCTGCGGGCCGTCATCTCGGGCGCCGGCGCGGCCGGTGTCGCCATCGCCAAGATGCTGGTCGAGGCCGGCATCGGGGACGTGGCCGTGACGGACCGCAAGGGCGTCGTGTCCGCCGACCGGGAGGACCTCACCCCGGTCAAGCGGGAGCTCGCCGGCTTCACCAACAAGGCGGGCATCTCCGGCTCGCTGGAGGACGCCCTCGCGGGCGCCGACGTCTTCATCGGCGTCTCCGGCGGTACGGTCCCCGAGGCGGCCGTGGCCTCCATGGCGGAGGGCGCCTTCGTGTTCGCGATGGCCAACCCGAACCCCGAGGTGCACCCGGAGGTCGCGCACAAGTACGCGGCGGTCGTCGCCACCGGGCGGTCGGACTTCCCGAACCAGATCAACAACGTGCTGGCGTTCCCTGGCATCTTCGCGGGCGCGCTGCAGGTGCGGGCCACTCGGATCACCGAGGGGATGAAGATCGCCGCCGCGGAAGCGCTGGCCGCTGTCGTGGGCGACGATCTTGCCGCCGACTATGTGATTCCGTCGCCCTTTGACGAGCGGGTGGCTCCTGCCGTTACGGCGGCGGTGGCGGCGGCTGCTCGGGCCGAAGGGGTCGCACGCCGGTGACGTGAATGGCCCCGTTCGTTTGAGCGGGGCCATTTCCTTCCCACCCGCCCGGCTCGGGTGTTGCAGACGTGCCCTTCGGCGCAAGAGGGCGTGTGTCACAGGGGCGCCTGGTTCCGTCGGCTCATCCGCGCGCCTATCGTCGGGCCCATGTTCGCTGTCTACGCCGCCCGAATCGACCGCGACCAGCCGCTCACCGGCCTTGAGTTGGGGGAGCGACCGGCTCCCGAGGCCCGTCCCGGCTGGAGCACCATCGATGTGCGCGCCGCCTCCCTCAACCACCACGACCTCTGGTCCCTGCGGGGCGTCGGCCTCCCGGAGGACCGGCTGCCGATGATCCTCGGCTGCGACGCCGCCGGGGTCGACGCGGACGGCAACGAGGTCGTCCTGCACTCCGTCATCGGCCAGACCGGCCACGGCGTCGGCCCGGACGAGCCGCGCTCCATCCTCACCGAGCGCTACCAGGGCACCTTCGCCGAACAGGTCGCCGTGCCGACCTGGAACGTGCTGCCCAAGCCCAGGGAGCTGTCCTTCGCCGAGGCCGCCTGTCTGCCGACCGCGTGGCTGACGGCGTACCGGATGCTGTTCACCAACGCCGGGGTGCGACCCGGTGACTCGGTCCTCGTGCAGGGCGCGGGCGGCGGTGTCGCCACGGCCGCGATCGTGCTCGGCAAGGCGGCGGGTCTGCGGGTCTTCGCCACCAGCCGCGACGAGGCGAAGCGGAAGCGGGCCCTGGAGCTGGGGGCCGTGGAGGCCGTGGAGCCGGGGGCGCGGCTGCCGCAGCGGGTGGACGCCGTGATCGAGACCGTGGGCGCGGCCACCTGGTCCCACTCGGTGAAGTCCCTGCGGCCCGGCGGGACGATCGTGATCTCCGGGGCGACGAGCGGGGACCGGCCCTCACACGCCGAGCTGACCCGGATCTTCTTCCTGGAGCTGAAGGTCGTCGGCTCGACCATGGGCACCAAGGACGAGCTGGAGGACCTGCTCTCCTTCTGCGCCGCGACCGGCGTACGGCCCGTCATCGACGAGGAGCTGCCGCTGGACCGGGCCCGCGAGGGCTTCGAGCGGCTCGCGTCCGGGGAGCAGTTCGGGAAGATCGTGCTGACCAACTCCTGAGGTTTCCGAACTCCCTGGGCTTTCTGCGGGAGGGCTGTCGTGGGGCGGGTCCGGGTGTTCGGGCCCGCCTTTTCTGCGTGAGCCGGCCGTCACTGTCCGGGCTTCGGTTGGTGCAGCAGTGCCGCGATGTGGGCCGCCGCCGTGGAGAGGTGGTGGCGGGTTTCACGGAGTTGGGTGGGGGTCACCCCGTGGTCGCGGGCCGCGTCACGGATGTCGTCACGGAATCGGTCCAGGAGGCGGTCCAGGTCGCGGGCCGGGTCGCCGGTGAAGTCCTCGTGGGACCAGGAGGGCTCGTACTCGGCGGGGAAGTCCTCGGTGGGCGGGACGTGGTGGGGTTCTTCCGGGGTGGCGGGCCGGCTCTGCGGGGGGCGGGTGAAGCCCCGGTCCTTGCCGAGGCCCTTGCCGAAGTCCTTGCCGAAATCGCCGAACTCCTTGGCCAGTTCGGTCAGGCCCTCGCGGACGCCGGTCGGCCAGTCGCCCCGGGCGAAGTGGTCCTGCACGCGGTCCTGGACATGGCGGGCGATGCGCTGCATCTCCTCCTGCGCCTGGGCCCGCGCCCGCGCCTGTGCCTCCTGGGCCTGGTGACGGGCCCGCTGGGCCTCCTCGCGGGCCCGGCGGCTCTCGTCCTTGGCGCGACGGGCCTGCTCCTTCCACTCCTGCTTGACCCGGCGCATCTCCTCCTTGGCGGCCCGCCACGACTCCTTGTCGCCGCCCAGGTCGCCGTACTCCCCGGCGGTGGCCCTCGCGCCCTGGCGGGCCTCCGAGGCGGCCGCGCGCATCTCGCGGCGCAGGTCGCCGGCGGCGCCGCGCACGTCGGCCCTGATCTCCGCGGCCAGTTCCGCGACCGACTCCCGGATCTCCAGCTCCAGGTCGGCCAACTCGCCGCTGCGGTCCGCCAGTTCGGCGCGGCCCGCGTCCGTGATGGAGTACACCTTGCGGCCGCCCTCCGTGGTGTGCCGGACCAGGCCCTCGGCCTCCAGCTTGGCCAGCCGGGGGTAGACCGTGCCCGCCGAGGGGGCGTACAGCCCCTGGAAGCGTTCCTCCAGGAGGCGGATCACCTCGTAGCCGTGGCGCGGGGCCTCGTCGAGCAGCTTGAGCAGGTACAGGCGGAGGCGCCCGTGGGCGAAGACGGGGGGCATGTCAGAGCACCTTCTTGTCGGTCGTGCCGTCGGCCGGGGCGTCGGGGGCTTGGGGGGTGCCTGTGCCCTGGTCGGAGACGGAATTGTCTCCCGGGGCGGCCGGGGCGCCGGCGGTGGGGGCGGTGCCCGGGCTCCGCGGCTCGGACTCCCACGGGGTGTCGTCCTCGTCCTCGCGCGGCGGGCGGCGCAGCAGGGCGATCGAACCGGAGACCGTGGTGGCCCGGAGCCTGCCGGTGCCCGCGCCGAGGCGCCCGGTGATCTTGTGGGCACCCCACTGGCCGTGCACCCGCAGTCCGTCGAAGGCGTTGGAGATCGTGCCGCTCGCCGTGTTCGCCTCCACCTCCGCGTCCGCCGGGTGTGGCAGTCGGATGGCGATCTCGCCGGAGACGCTGGTGAGGCCGACCTCCGTGGGGCCGTCCGGGTCCAGGTCGACGATCATGGATCCACTGACGGAGTCGGCGCGGACGGAGGGGCCGGAGCCGTCGACGACCGTCAGGTCTCCGGAGACCGAGTGGAACCGCAGGTCGCCCGTGACCGCCTGGGCCTCCAGGTTTCCCGACACGGTGTCCGCGCGGACCGGGCCGGAGACGCCGACCAGCGTGGTGTCGCCGGTCACTCCCTTGACCACGGCGGGGCCGCGGATGCCGGAGACGACCGCGCCGGCGTCGACGACACCCACCTCCACGCGCGTGTCGGCCGGGACCGCGAGGGAGACGACCGCACTGCGCCGCCAGCCCTTGCGGTCGAGCCACTTGAGGAAGCCCTTCCAGGGCAGGTCCTCGTAGGTCACCGTGAGCGTGCCGCCCTGCTGGGTGACCACCAGGGGTGGGCCCTCGATCTGCGAGATCTCGAGGCGGGCGGAACCTTCTTCGATGCCCACCACGTTGACCGTTCCGCTGACGAGGCGGACCTGGAGGTCGCTCACGCCGGCGTCGAAGGTCAGCTTCTGGGGCTCGGTGACGGACCACTCGGGCATGGGGATCTCCTCGGCCGGAACACGGTGTCGACGCGCCATATCGCGTCTTCCGTAATCACGATATATCGCGGCCGTCGGAAGTCAAGACACTCTTTTGCGTGACGCGCGAGGGTGGTGGGCCGTCGCGGGGGCGCTGCTCCTGGCGCGTGCGGCGCTGGGGTGGCGTACGAAGGGGTGCGCCGGCGCGGGTGGGCGTGTGCGCCGGGGGTCTGGCCGGATCCGTGCGGTGGGGCACCGTGGCTTTCCGCTGCTCGGCGCTGCCTCGGGCGCCGCCGCAGGCGCTGCCCGACCAGGCACCCTCCCCGTTGCATAGGCTGTCTTCGAAGGCACTCGGCCTCGATGGAAACGCAGGAGACGCACCCCATGTACTTCACCGACCGTGGGATCGAGGAGTTGGAGAAGCGGCGTGGCGAGGAAGAGGTCACCTTCGAGTGGCTCGCCGAGCAGCTGCGCACGTTTGTCGATCTGAATCCCGACTTCGAGGTGCCCGTCGAGCGGCTGGCCACCTGGCTCGCGCGGCTCGACGACGAGGACGACGAGTAGTACCCCTTCCCTTTCCCCCGGAGTTAGCCTTCTCCTCCCAACGGGGAACGGGGGCGTTCATGGCCGGCGGAGTCGAGCGGATACGGCTGGACGACGGGACCGTCGTCTGGGCCAGGATCGGAAACGGGGACGGGGACGGAGGCGGGGACGGGTACGGGGAGGGCTACGGGACCGGGGGATATCGCGACACCTCGCTCGGGGACCGCGTCATCGACATGGCGGGGGGACTGGCCGGCACGGTCGGTGGGGTCGTGCGCTCCCTGCGCGCCGGTCTGGACACCCCGGCCCCCGTACAGGTCTCCGTCAGCTTCGGAATCGAACTGACGGCGCAGTCCGGCAAGATCGTGAGCGCCATCGCGGAGGGCGGCGGCAAGTCCTCCCTCACCGTGTCCCTGACCTGGACCGAACCGGCCGCCGTACCCGACCCCGTGGCCGACGGTGCTGATCCCGCGGCCCGCGCCGACGGCGCCGTACCGCCGCAGTCGGCCGCCCACGGCGCCGTATGAGCACCTTCGCCGCGATGGTGCGCCCCTCCCTCGCGCGCATCGGCGCACCGGGTGACGGGTATGCAACGGACCGTGACCCGTACTGGGGGTCGGGGTTCTTCATCGCCCCCGGCTGGCTGCTGACGTGTGCGCATGTCGTGGGGAACGGGGGACCCGCGGTGTGCCGAGGGGAGAGCGCCATGAGCGTGACCTGGCAGGAGCGCTCCGCCGCCGACGGCTGGGCGGACCGCACCGGCACCGGCACGGCCGTGCTCGTCGCCCCCCGCCCCGACGCCGCCCGGGCCGCGCGGGACCGCTGGCCGTTCCCCGACCTCGCGCTCGTCCGTGTCACCGGCGCCGACGACGTGCCCTGTCTGTGGCTCGGCGACCGGGAGGCGGGCCCCGGAACCCAGGTCGGGCTGTACGGCTGGTCCGTGCACACCGGCGAGCCCGGCATCCGGCACGGCGAGGGCGAACTCGCCGGCGTCGACGGCCCGGCCCTGCTGCTCTCCGGGAGCCTGCCGGTCGCCGGGCTGTCCGGCGGCCCGGTGCTCGACCTGCGGCACGGCTCGGTCATCGGCGTGATCAAGGGGCGGTGGCCGGACGAGGGGATCATCGTTCCGGTCACGGCGCTGTACGAGCTGCTGGACCTGAGGGACGGCGGCCGGACCGTGCGCGACGTGCTGCGCGCCCACGACCTGCGTCATCTGCGCCAGCATCTGAGTCGGCCCGGTCCCGGTTCCCCCTCCGCCGGCCCGGCCTCCCCCGGCTGGACCGCCTTCCAGGCCGGGCTGCCCGGGCTCGCGCCCGAGGCCACCGGCATCACCGCCGAACTGCGCACCCGGCTCTACGGCCACCTCGCGCACCTGCCGCCGCCGGCTCGCGCGGGCGAGGTCGTCCACCTCGTGGAGGACGTGAAGGAGCTGGTGCGCGGCGAACGCCTGTGGTCGCTGATGCTGCCCCACGTGCGGACCTGGCGGGAGGGCGCCGGACTGCTGTACGGGCTGCGCACGCTGGAGCCGGGCGGCGGCGGCACACTGGTCGATCTGGACGCCGTCCTGCTGTACGCGGCGAAGGTGGCCCGCACGACCGCGACGGAGCGTGCCGGGGAGGTGGATCCGGGCCGGCTGGCCGCGTTCACCGACTGGATCGCCGGGCAGGCCGCCGACCACCCCAACTGGGCGGTCGGCGAGGCCATCCGGGCCCTCCTGGAGATCGACGGAGGCCGGCCGGCCTGGTCTCCGTCCGCGACGGCGGTACCTGTGACGTCTCCGCCCGCGCCCTCTGCGCCGACGACCGCCCCCGCCCCTGCCTTCGTACCGGCCCCCGTTCCCGTCTCCGCCCCCGTCGCCTCCCGCACCGACGTCCTCGTCAAGGTCGGCGCCGCCATGTACGACGGCCGGTATCCCTGGAGCGTGCAGCTGATCCACGACGGCCAGGACGTCACGCCCGTCGCCGCCGACGACCGGGGCGTGCGCGCCGAGGAGCTGGTGCGGGCGCTGCGGGAGCCGCTGGCACGGGCGCTGAGCCAGGGCGACCACGGGGAGTACCTGGCCGCGATCGAGGTGTTCCTGCCGCGCAGGCTGTTCGATCTGCCGGTGGACGAGTGGCAGTTGCTGCCCGAGCAGCCCGGTGGCGAGGAGCGCCACGAGGAGTACGAGGACGATGACGACGACTTCGTGGACGAGCGGGCGATCCCCCTCGGCATGCGGCGGACCGTCGTCGTCCGGGACGCCCGGCGCAACGACCAGGAGCCCTCCCCGGAGTGGCGCCGGCGCTGGAAGGGCGTGCAGAGCGGGCCGCTCGCGGCCGGGACGCTGCACGGGCGGCCGCCGGGCGCGGGGCATCCGCCCGGGGCGCGTCCCAGGGGCCGCCTTCCGTTCTACGGCGCCCTGTCCGCGCTGGGCGACGCGTGCGTGCCGGTCTACTGCGGGCCCGTCGGCGACGGAGAGGGGCTGGCCGCGATGAAGGACGCGCTGATGGCCGGGCATCCGGTGGTGCTGTGGCGCCGGGACCGGCACGACCCCGAGGACTGCGGGGCCTTCCACCGGCAGGCCGCCGAACTGCTGGTGACGGCCCGGCATGCGGGCGGTCTGCACGGACCCGTGCGGGACCTGCGCATCCGGCTCGCCGACCCCGAGAGCGCCCACGCGGACGGACTGCGCGGCAAGATCGCCGTACTGTTCGACCCGCCGGACCGGCCGCCGTACGGCGCGGAGGCGATGCGCCCGCCACCGCTGGCCGCGCCGGGCGCATGACCCCGGGTCCCCGCGGTGTGCCCTCGGTCCGGGCGGCCCCGCATCCGGACAGACGCCCCCCGGCCCCGGCCGCCCCGCATCCAGACGCACGGCCTCCGGGTCCGGGCCGCCCTGGATCCGGACAGGGCCCCGGGACACGGGCCCCGGTACGGCCCTGGGGGCACGGTCCCCCGGGTACGGGCCTGCGGCCACGAGCCTTGGGGCACGGCTTCGGGGCACGGTCCCCCGGGCCCGGCCCCCGGGTACGGGCCTTGGGACGCGGCTTCGGGGCACGGTCCCCCGGGGACGGCCCCCGGGACACGATCCCCGTACACCCCCGACACCCCGTCAACCCCCTTGATGCACAAGGGCGTTCGTCCGGCCGGAAGTGGACATCGAGGCGCCCTGATGCTCGGCAGGTACGGCCCGTGGGCGGTAGCCTCGTAGGCCGGACGACCACCGGGACCCGCTGCATGATCACCAGAGCCGGGAGGAGCCCAAGGTGAACGACTGGCGGATCTACCGCGGAGTGGGTCAGCCGCACGACGGCGTACGGCGGTTGCCGGCGCCGCCGCCCTGGCGTGACTTCGCGGCGTCCCGGGAGAACGGGGAGTCCGGACCGGAGGATCCCAGCAGCGCCCGGCGACTCGGGGTGCGCCGGCGGATGGTCGAGAGCTACGCGCCCCGGCCCGCCGAGGTCGACGCCGTCAACGCGGCCCTCTATCTGCGCCGGCCCCTGCTGGTGACCGGCAACCCGGGCACCGGCAAGTCGACCCTGGCGTACGCGATCGCGCATGAACTGGGCCTCGGCAAGGTGCTGCGCTGGCCGATCGTCAGCCGGACCGGCCTCCAGGACGGGCTGTACCGGTACGACGCGATAGGGCGGCTGCAGGACGTCCAGCTGGAGCGCGCCCGGGGCGGAGGGGAGGCTTCCGCCGGCGCCCCGGGGATCGGGTCGTACATCCGGCTCGGGCCGCTCGGCACCGCGCTGCTGCCCGCCGGCGAACCGCGCGTCCTGCTGATCGACGAACTCGACAAGAGCGACCTCGATCTCCCCAACGACCTGCTGAACACGCTGGAGGAGGGCGAGTTCGCGATCCCCGAGCTGGAGCGGCTGGCCGACCGCGAGCCCGTGGTCGAGGTGCTCACGCACGACGGAGACCGGGTGGCCGTGCGCGGCGGGCGCGTCGGCTGCACCGCCTTCCCGGTGATCGTCCTGACCTCCAACGGCGAACGCGACTTCCCCGCCCCGCTGCTTCGCCGCTGCGTCCAGCTGGAGCTGGAGGCGCCCGGCGAGGAGCAGCTGACCGCGATGGTCGAGGCGCACCTCGGGCCGGAGGGCGTCGCGGCCGGCACGGAGCTGATCCGCAGGTTCCTGGAGCGCGAGCCGGGCGAGGTGCTCGCCGCCGACCAGCTGCTCAACGCCCTCTTCCTCACCCGGCACGACCCGCGCGCTCAGAGCCTCACCCGGGAGCGCATCGCCGAGATGCTCATGCAGCCGCTCGACCGTACGAGGTGATGGGCGCATGCCCGGCATGGGTCGTCTGGACGAGCTGATCGGCAAGCTGCGCCAGGGCGGGCTCGACCTCACCGCGGAGGACGTGGCGGACGCGCTCTGGCTGGCCCGGCGGCTCGGCGCCGGCCCGGCGCGCGACGCCCCCGCGCCGTCGTCCCCCCTCCCGCTCGCGCACCCTCCCGAGACCGGCCCGCCGCAGGGGAACACCCCCGTCGCCCCGCCGGACCCGGGGGCCGGTCCGCAGACCGGCCCCCTGCCGCCGCGCCCGGAGCCCGCCGCCGCTCCCGTCCCGCTGCACACGCGCACCGCGAGCCCCGACCCTTCGCGCCCGGCCACCGAGGGCGGCCCCGCCGGGTTTCCGGTCCGCGCCCCCGCCGCCGGTGCCCTGCCCGGGCTGCTCGGCCTGGAGAAGGCGCTGCGCGCCCTCGGCCGCTACCGGCCCGGCTCCGCCCGCGACCGGGACGAGCGGAGCAGTCACACCGAGCGCCTCGATCGCATCGACGAGGAAGCCACCGCCGACCGCGCCGCCGCCAGCGGCATCCTGCTCCCCGTCGTCCGGCCCGGCCGCCGCCGGCGCTGTGACGTCCAGCTCCTGATGGACACCGGCCCCGCGATGGCCGTCTGGGGGCAGATGGTCGAGGAGCTGCGCCAGGCCTGCCAGCAGTCCGGCGCGTTCGCCTCCGTCCGGGTCCATCAGCTGTACCCGGGGGATGCGGGTGTTGCCCTCGTGGGGACGACCGCCGGTCCCGGCCGGCGCACCCGGCTGCGCCCGGCCGACGAGCTGCACGACCCCACCGGCCGCTGTGTCACCTTCGTGATCAGCGACTGCGTGGGCCCCCTGTGGCAGAACGGCGGCGCCCAGCGGCTGCTGGCAGGCTGGCCGCGCACCGCCCCGCTGGCCGTCGTCCAGCCGCTGCCGCCCCGTCTGTGGGGCCGTACGGCGCTGCCCGCCGAGCCGGGTGTGCTGGTGCGGAACGCGGAGGTCGGCGGGCGTCTCGTGTTCGTCCCCGACGACGAGCCGTGGGAGGAACCGGCGCCGGACGCCCGGCCGGTGCCGGTCCTGCAGCCCACCCCGGACGCCTTCGGGGCGTTCGCCCGGCTTCTCGCGGGCACCGGCCCGACCAGCGAACGCGCCTGGGCCGCGCTCGCGGCGCCGGTGACGGCCCCCGGACTCGCACCGGTCACCGCCACCACGCCGCCCCGCGACGACGAACTGCTGCGCGCCTTCCGCGCCGGTGCCTCGCCCGGTGCCCTGCGCCTCGCCGTCTACCTCGCCGCCGCCCCGCTCACGCTGCCCGTGATGCAGCTGGTGCAGCGGGCGATGCTGCCCGACACCGGGCCCATGGAGCTGGCCGAGGTGCTGCTCGGCGGGCTGCTGCGGCAGCTGCCCGGCACCGAGGACGAGCCCTGCTTCGTCTACCCGGGCCGGGTGCAGGACCTGCTGCTCGCCTCCCTCGACCAGGACACCGCCGGGCTCGTCCTCAAGCACTGCTCGGCCTATGTGGAACGGCACTTCGGCCGCGGCACCCGGAACTTCGCCGCGCTCGCCGCGGCCCGGCTCACCGACCGCGACCCGGCCGGCGGTGCGGGGCCGCTGCCCGAGGACGAGGACCCCGCGGCACAGGACGCGGGCGGCGGGGTCGAGGCCGAGCTGTTCGCCCGGATCCCCGCCCGGGTGCTGCGCTTCTACCAGCCCGAGAGCCCGGCGGTCGACCCGCTCACCGAGGGCGGCCGGCTGTTCGAGGAGTGGCGGCACCGGGGCGACCCGGAGGTGCTGCGCCAGGCCCGCGACCTCGCGCGGACGGCGGTGACCGGCTCGGACGCCGCCGAGGGGAGCGTCGTACGGGCCCGGATGCTGCTCGGCCGGGTGCTGCGCGCCGAGGCCGGCACGGCGGCCGTCCGCACGGCGGGCCGGCGCGAGGAGCTGCTGCGCGAGGCCGTCACCGAACTCGTCGCCGCACACGCCTCGGCCCCCGCCGACAGCCGCGAACGTGCCGAGTCGGCCATCGAACTGGCCTCCTGCCGCCGTGAGTTGTGGCACCTGACGGCGGACTCCGGCCACCTCACGGCCGCGCTGGAGGTCCTCGACCCGAACGACGCCCCCTGGCCGGCGCTGGCCAACCGGGCACGGGTGTGGGCGGGTTCGCGGCCGGGCGGGGATGCGGGGCTGTTCGGTGGTCCGCGGGAGGGCGACGGCACCCTCGGCACCCCGGACGCCCCCGGCGGGGGGAGCGTCCGCGCCGTACCGGAGGAGCCGGCCGGTGCCGACGCCGCTGTCGCGCCCTGGGCCGCTCGTGCGCACCGGGCCCGCCTCCTCCTGCGGGGCCGGATACTGCTGGAGTTGCGGCATGCCGGTGCGGCCGTGCCCGAACTCAGGGAAGGCTGCGCGCTGTTGGAGCTCGAGGAGGCCGCCGATGCGGTGCGGACGCCCGCGTTGCTGGATCTGGCGCGGGCGTTGCGGGCCGCCGGGGCCGAGGACGCCGAGACGCGCGGGGCGCTGGAGCGGGCCGAGCGGGCGGCCGGGGACGAGCCGGGGCTGCTGCTGCCCTGTCTGGCCGCGCTGGCCGCCTTCCAGGACGAGACGGGGAACAGCCGCGAGGCCGACGCCGTCTATGAGCGGGCCGTGCTGCTCGCGCCCGCCGACAGTGCCCTGCGCTGCCGGCTGCTGACCGGCTGGGGCGAGTCGCTGCTGCGGCGCGCCTCGGCGCAGGGCGGCGCGCAGATCGTGGACCGGGCCGAGTACGTGCTGCGCGAGGCGCTGAAGGTGCTGCCGGCCCGCTCGGCCCAGCGCGGCCGGCTGCAGGGCCTGGTCGGCAGCGCGCTCGCCCAGCGGTTTCGTCATCTCGGCTTCCTGCCCGACCTGTTCGAGAGCCGCCATCTGCTCGGTCAGGCCCTGCGCGCCGCCGCCGACGCGGCCGTGCGGGCGGAGGTGTGGCTCCAGCTCGGGCGGGTGCGGCTGGAGGGCTGGTATCACGCGGGGGCGCCGGGGCTGATGGAGGCGTTGCAGGCGTACGAGAGCGCCGAGCGGGAGGCGCGGGCCGCGCACGGCGGGGATCCCGGCTCGGTGACCGTGGCCCGGGCCTGGCACGGCAGCGGCGCGGTGCTGGCCCTGCTGGGGCGGCCGGGCGCGGCGCGGGGCGCCTACCGGGCGGCCCGGGAGCAGTGGCAGCGGCTGTCGGGGGCGCTGCGGGAGGTGGACTGGGCGGAGGTCGAGGAGACCAGGCGGGCGGAGGCGGTCCTGGGCGCGGAGGGGGTCCGGTGGGATGACGTACGGGGGATGCCGGAGGCGGAGTGGGGCCGGCTCGCGCCCCCTTGGTACCCGTGGACCGAGGAGTGGTCCAACTGGTCCGAGCGTGACCGGAGTTGATCGACTCGGTGTTTCTGACTCCCTTGCGTCGGGAAGAACTGGGCAGCCGCTGTGGCCGTGCGGGGCGGGTACCGGCAGGGAGGAGCCGAGGGTGGCGGAGCAGAGGAAAGGAGCGGCCGGTCCCGGTGCGGACCCCGGACCGACCGCGCTCCTGTCCGGCCTCACCGATGTCGACCTGCGGACATTGCGTGCCATGGACGATCCGGGCCTGATGGCGATGGTGGGTGACGTGCTGTGCCGGGCCCGGGAGTTCCGGGAGGTCTGGTACGTCGGCGGGGAACTGCCCGGGGGCGGCACGTCCGGCGGAGGGTCCCGCGGCCGTACGTTTCCGGCCGGAATGGCCGCGTGGGATTCCGGTGAGGACGACCGGGAATGACCCCGGCGCCGGTGTCCGCCGAGACCATCGGGGAACTCGCGACGACCCGGCCCGCGGCCGCGGGCACCGCGGCACTGCGTGCCGCACTCCACGCGCGTCGCATGCTGCTCCTCAAGGCGGCCCTGGTCCGGGTCGAACGGGCGCGGGCCTCGCTCGCGCCGGCCGTCCGGGCCCGCTTCGAGGCGGACTGGGCGCTGCTGGAGCGGGCGGAGCGGGCCGACCCCGTGGCGGTCCGTGACCTGGTCGACTACCCGATGACCGGCGCCTGGCTCGGCGCGGTCCTGGCCGCCGGCGAAGGCCCCGGTCTGGCAGGCCGGTTGCCGTATCTCACCGGGCTGGCCCTGGCCGCCGCCGCGCGGGCCGGCGCCTCGGTCGAGGGGGAACGCGCGGTGCCCTCGGGCCGCCTGGTGCTGCCGGGGCTCGGCGTGCTGTACTGCCCGTCCGGCCGCGCCCTGCTCGGCGGCCGGCCCGGACTGGTGCGTGTCACGGACGCGGCCGGTGCCGCCGAGGTGCTGCTCGCCCGCCCCGGCCCCGGCACCCGTCGGCCGGCCCGCGGCGGCACCGGCTGGCTCGGCCTGCGCGAACTGCCCGGCAGCGCCGTACTCCTCGACGACCTCGACCCCTACCGGGTGCCCGCGCACGGCATCGGCCCCGAGGCCCTGCCCGCCGCCCGGCGCCCGGACACCGCGCCCGGCGCCTGGGCCGCGCGCTGGCTCGCCGCGCGGGCGCTGCTGTCGGCCACCGATCCCGCCCGGGCGGTGGAGACCGGAGCGGTGCTGCGCGCGGTGGTGCCCCTGGCACCGTCCGGACGGCCGGGCGGGCCCCTGATCAGCGCCACCCTGCGGGCCGCCCCCGGCGCGCTGCTCAGCCAGCTGCCCGGGGACGCGGGCGACCTGGCCGAGGCGCTGGTCCACGAGACCCAGCACACCAAGCTGGCCACCCTGCACGACGTGGTCCCCCTGTACCGGCCGAGCGGCGCCCTGTACCGGGTGGGCTGGCGCAGCGACCTGCGCCCCGTGTCCGGCGTGTTCCAGGGCGTCTACGCCCATCTCGCGCTCGCCGACCTGTGGCGACGGGCCCGGAGCGGATCCGTGCTCGCGTACGGCTGGCGGGATCGCGCCGAGCGCCGGTTCGACACCCACTGGGATCAGGTCGGAGAAGCCTTGTCCCTCCTCCGTAAATCCGATGAACTGACCTTTGTAGGGCG
The DNA here is from genome assembly GCF_044388685.1 of Streptomyces sp. NPDC020192. Lineage (NCBI taxonomy): Bacteria > Bacillati > Actinomycetota > Actinomycetes > Kitasatosporales > Streptomycetaceae > Streptomyces > Streptomyces sp. NPDC020192. The sequence goes on from NZ_JBIRXG010000005.1 coordinate 231,045, forward strand.
GGAGTTCGTCCAGGAGATGGAACGGCATCACGCGGGTCTCGGCGTGGCGGCCAGAAGTTCCGGGTGACACGTCGTACATGGGGTATTGCGCTACGTGTTGCGGGCGTACGCCCGTGAGTCGGGCGCGGAGAGCAGGGAGCGGCGATGGCGGAACAGCGGCGGTCGGACATGGATGGTGCGGCACAGCACTTCCTCGTGGTCTTCCCGGGTTACCACCGTTCATGGGCGGCCTGGATCGCCCAGACCCTGGAACGCCACGGCCACCGGGCCACCCTGCAACGCTGGGACCCGCCGCGCGAGGTCCCGCTGGAGGACTCGTTCGGCGACCTGCTCCTGTCCAGCGGCCGGGTGCTGCTGGTGCTCAACGACTGGTTCTTCGAACTCGGCCCGCGCCCGGCGGGGGAGTGGAACGACGTGCTGCGCGGCTTCGTCGCCCACCACGCCGACCGCTTCGCCGCCGTCAACCTCACCAACCGGCCGCTGCTGCCCGCCACCGCCGTCCTCGAACCGGCCAGCCTCTGGGCGGTCAGCGAGGAGGCCGCCGAGGAACGCCTGCTCAGCAGGCTCGGCCTGGACCGCCGGCGCAGCCCGCGCACCCTGCCCGGCGGCCGGGTCCGCTACCCGGAGAGCCGCTGCGAGATCTGGGGCGAGATCCCGCGCCGCAACGCGCGTTTCACCGGCCGCGACGATCTGCTCAACGGCATCCACCAGCGGCTGTCCGACGCCGAGCGCGGCGCCTCCGCCTGCACCCTGCTGGGCATGTCCGGCATCGGCAAGACCCAGCTGGCCGCCGAGTTCGCGCACCGCTTCAGCACCGACTACGACCTGGTCTGGTGGGTCAACTCCGACGACCGCAACATCCAGCGCGACCGCTTCGGCGAACTCGCCGTGGAACTCGGCCTGCCCATCGGCAGCGAGCCGGGCGAACGCATCCGCGCCGTCCGCGAGGCGCTGCGCCGGGGCGAGCCGTACGCCAACTGGCTGGTCGTCTTCGACGGCTGGGACGACCCCGAGGGCATCAACGCGCTCCTCCCGCAGGGCCCCGGTCACGTCCTCGTCACCTCCCGCAACCGGTCCTGGACCGAGTACACCGACGTCCTGGAGGTACCGGCCTTCCTGCGCGCCGAGTCCACCGGCTATCTGATGCGCCGCGCCCCGCACATCACCGCGACCGACGCGGACGAGGTCGCCGCCGAGTTCGGCGACGTACCGCTGCCCCTGGTGCAGGCCGCCTCCTGGCTCGGTGAGTCCCGCATGGAGGTGCCCGAGTACCTGCGCATGGTGCGCGAGCGCCGGCTGACCACGGTGGACGAGCCCGCCGTCGGCGAGGGGTTCCTGCAGTCCTCCATGACCTCCTGGTCGATACTGCTCAACCGGCTGCGCCGCTCCCAGCCCCAGGCCATCGACGTCCTCGGCCTGTGCACGTCCTTCGCCCCCGGACGCATCCCGCTCGGCCTGATCCGCGCCTACCCGCAGACGGACTTCCCCGAGGAACTCCGCTGGATGGCCACCGACCTGCCCGCCTGGACCCGGGCCCTGGACACCCTCGTCAACTACTCGGTCCTCACCCGGGAGTCCCGGGGCCCCCTGGGCGCGGACATGGGCCCGCACCAGGAGTCCGTCCACATGCACCGGCTCGTCCACGACATCGTCTCCAAGCTGACCAGCGAGGAGAACCAGGCGGTCCACCGCCGGGCCGTGCGCACCCTGCTCGCCGAGGCCGACCCCGGCAACCCGGTGGACAGCCGCAACTGGCCGCGCTACGCCGAACTGCTGCCGCACCTGGAACCCTCCGGCGCGCTGAGCAGTGGCCAGGCGCGGGTCCAGGCCACCGTCCTGAACTGCCTGCAGTACTGCCTGCGCAGCGGCGAGTACAACAGCGGTGCCGAACTGGCCCAGAAGATCCGCGACCGCTGGTCGCGGATCATGGACCCGCTGGATCCGCACATGCTCGACCTGACCCGGCAGGAGAGCTTCATCCTGCGCTCCAGCGGCCGCTTCCGCGAGGCCTACGACCTGGACCGCCGCTTCCTGGACCGGCTGCAGTCCACCCCGGGGCGCGACGCGCTCGCCGAGCTGATCACCCAGGGTTCTCTCGCCAGCGACCTGGGTTTCCTCGGCCGGTACGAGGAGGCGCAGGCCCTCCACCGGCAGGTACTCGAAGGCAACGAACGGGTCCTCGGACCCGACGAGGTCGCGACGCTGGTCGCCCGGCACAACCTGGGCGTCGGCCTGCGGCTGCTCGGCCGCTACGCGGAGGCCTACGAACTCGACCTGGAGACCCTCGCCCTGCGCGAGAACGTGCTGCGTGCCCGGCACATCAGCACCCTCAACTCCGGCAGCGCGGTCGCCCACGACCTCAGACTGCTCGGCCGGTACCGGGACGCGCTGGCCCGCCAGGAGCCGCTGGTCCGCCTCCATGTGCAGGTGCTCGGCCCGCAGCACCCGCAGACCCTGGAGGCCCGGGTCCAGCTGGCCCTGTGCCGGCGCCGCGAGGGCGGACCCAGCCAGGACGTGATGGCCGGCATGGCCACGCTGCTCGACCAGCTCGCCCAGCTGCACGGCCGCGAGCACTACCGCACGCTGTCGTTCATCACCGCCTACGGCAACTATCTGCGCGAGCACGGTGATCTGCGCCGGGCCCGCGACCTGATCGACGAGGCCGAGGCCGGCTACCGCGCCCTGCTCGGCCCCGCCCACCCGGTGGCCACCGGCATGCTGTCCAACACCGCGCTCGTCATGCAGGTGGCCGGCGACCGTGCCGACGCGCTCGCCATGTCGGAGTCCGCGCTGGCCGGGCTCACCTCCACCCTCACCGCCGACCACCCCTGGGTCCTCGGCTGCGCCCTCAACACGGCCGCCGCGCGCAATATCAACGGCCGGATCGCCGAGGCCGTGGAACTGAGCCGGGAAACCCTGCGCCGGGCCCGGCGCAGCCTGGGCCACGAGCACCCCCTCACCCTGTCGTGCCAGGTGGCCCTGGCCGCCGACCTACGGGCCGTACACGAACAGGAGGAGGCCACGAAGCTGGAGGACGACGCCCTCCTCACCCTCACCCGCACCCTGGGTGCCCAGCACACCCACACGATCTCGGCCCGCCAACGGGTGCGTCCTTACTGGGACTTCGAGGCCTACCTGGGGTGAGGGAAGGCGAAGGGCCCGGCACCGAGCAAGAACTCGGTACCGGGCCCAGAGGTTCGGCTGAACCGCCGGAGGCCTACGCCTCGAAGACCTCACGCACCAGCTGCTCCTGCTCCGCCTGGTGGCGCTTGGCGGAGCCGACGGCCGGGGACGAGGAGTGCGGGCGCGAGATGCGCCGCAGCCGCTCGCCGTGCGGGACGTCCGCGCCGACCGCCAGGTCCAGGTGGTCGATCAGGTTCAGGGCGATGAACGGCCAGGCACCCTGGTTCGCCGGCTCCTCCTGCGTCCACAGGTACTTCTCGGCGTTCGGGTACTTGTTGACCTCCGCCTGGAGCTCGGCACCCGGCAGCGGGTACAGCCGCTCGATGCGGATGATCGCCGTGTCCGTGACGCCGCGCTTGACCCGCTCGGCCTCGAGGTCGTAGTAGACCTTGCCCGCGCAGAAGACGACCTTGCGGACGGCGGCCGGGTCGACCGTGCTGTCGCCGATGACCGGGCGGAACTGGCCGCTCGTGAACTCCTCCGCCTTCGACGCCGCCGCCTTCAGACGCAGCATCGACTTCGGGGTGAAGACGATCAGCGGCTTGTGGTGCGGGTTGTGCACCTGCCAGCGCAGGAGGTGGAAGTAGTTCGACGGCAGGGTCGGCATGGCCACCGTCATGTTGTTCTGCGCGCACAGCTGGAGGAAGCGCTCGACACGGGCCGAGGAGTGGTCCGGGCCCTGGCCCTCGTAGCCGTGGGGGAGGAGCAGCGTGACGCCGCTCATCTGGCCCCACTTCTGCTCCGCTGCCGAGATGTACTCGTCGACCACCGTCTGCGCGCCGTTGACGAAGTCGCCGAACTGCGCCTCCCACATCACGAGCGCGTCGGGGCGGGCCAGCGAGTAGCCGTACTCGAAGCCCATGACCGCGTACTCGGACAGCAGGGAGTTGTAGACGTTGTAGCGCGCCTGCTCCTCGGCGAGGTACTGGAGCGGGGTGTACTCCTCGCCCGTCTCGCGGTCGATGAGCACCGCGTGGCGCTGGCCGAAGGTGCCGCGCTGGGAGTCCTGGCCGGACAGGCGGACCGGCGTGCCCTCCAGCAGCAGGGAGCCGACGGCCAGGGTCTCGCCCATGCCCCAGTCGATCGTGCCGTCCTCGACCATCGTCGTCCGGCGCTGCAGCTGCGGCAGCAGACGCGGGTGCACGGTGAAGTGGTCGGGGATGGTGACCTGGGACTCGGCGATGCGCTTCACGACCTCCGAGGAGATCGCGGTCGGAACCGCGACCGGGAAGCCGTCCTGCGGCGCCTGGGTGTCCGCGGCGGCCGGCTGCGAGGTGGCCTCGCGGACCTCCGTGAAGACCTTCTCCAGCTGGCCCTGGTAGTCCTGCAGGGCCTGCTCGGCCTCTTCCAGGGTGATGTCGCCGCGACCGATCAGGGACTCGGTGTAGAGCTTGCGCACCGAGCGCTTCTTGTCGATCAGGTCGTACATCAGCGGCTGGGTGAAGGCCGGGTTGTCCGACTCGTTGTGACCGCGGCGGCGGTAGCAGATGAGGTCGATCACCACGTCCTTGTTGAACGCCTGGCGGAACTCGAAGGCGAGCCGCGCCACGCGGACGACGGCCTCGGGGTCGTCGCCGTTCACGTGGAAGATCGGAGCCTCGATCATGCGGGCCACGTCCGTCGCGTACATGGAGGAACGCGAGGACTCGGGGGCCGCGGTGAAGCCGACCTGGTTGTTGATGACGATGTGGACCGTGCCGCCGGTGCGGTAGCCGCGCAGCTGCGACATGTTCAGGGTCTCGGCCACCACGCCCTGGCCCGCGAAGGCCGCGTCGCCGTGCAGCGCGACCGGCAGGACCGTGAAGTCCGTGCCGCCCTTGTTGATGATGTCCTGCTTGGCGCGGGCGATGCCCTCGATGACCGGGTCGACCGTCTCCAGGTGGGACGGGTTGGCGGCCAGCGAGACCGTGATCTGCTCGCCGTCCAGGCCCGTGAAGGTGCCCTGGGCGCCCAGGTGGTACTTCACGTCGCCGGAGCCGTGCATCGACTTCGGGTCGAGGTTGCCCTCGAACTCGCGGAAGATCTGCGCGTACGACTTGCCGACGATGTTGGCGAGGACGTTCAGGCGGCCGCGGTGGGCCATGCCGATGACGACCTCGTCCAGCCGGGACTCGGCGGCGGAGTCGATCACCGCGTCGAGCAGCGGGATGACGGACTCGCCGCCCTCCAGCGAGAAGCGCTTCTGACCGACGTACTTGGTCTGCAGGAACGTCTCGAAGGCCTCCGCCGCGTTCAGGCGGCGCAGGATCCGCAGCTGCTCCTCGCGCTCCATCCGGGAGTGCGGGCGCTCCACGCGGTCCTGGATCCACTTGCGCTGCTTGGGGTCCTGGATGTGCATGAACTCGATGCCGATGGTGCGGCAGTACGAGTCGCGCAGCACGCCGAGGATGTCGCGCAGCTTCATCAGGGACTTGCCGGCGAAGCCGCCGACCGCGAACTCGCGCTCCAGGTCCCACAGGGTGAGCCCGTGCTCGGTGATGTCCAGGTCGGGGTGCTTGCGCTGCTTGTACTCCAGCGGGTCGGTGTCGGCCATGACGTGGCCGCGGACCCGGTAGGAGTGGATCAGCTCGAAGACCCGGGCGGCCTTGGTGACGTCGTCGTCGTGGCTGGCGTCGATGTCCTTGAGCCAGCGGACCGGCTCGTAGGGGATGCGCAGGGCCTCGAAGATGTCGTCGTAGAAGCCGTTCTCGCCGAGGAGCAGGTTCGCGACCTGGCGCAGGAACTCGCCGGAGGCGGCGCCCTGGATCACCCGGTGGTCGTAGGTCGACGTGAGCGTCATGACCTTCGAGACGCCGAGCTTGTTCAGGGTGTCCTGGCTGGTGCCCTGGAACTCCGCGGGGTAGTCCATGGAGCCGACGCCCATGATGACCGACTGGCCGGGCATCAGACGCGGGACCGAGTGGACCGTGCCGAGGCCGCCGGGGTTGGTCAGGGAGACCGTGACACCGGTGAAGTCGTCCATCGTCAGCTTGCCGTCACGGGCGCGGCGGACGATGTCCTCGTAGGCCTGCCAGAACTCGAAGAAGTTCAGCGTCTCGGCCTTCTTGATGGCGGCCACGACGAGCTGGCGGTCGCCGTTGGGCTTCACCAGGTCGATGGCCAGGCCGAGGTTGACGTGCGCCGGCTTGACGAGGGTCGGCTTGCCGTCCTTCTCGCCGAACGACCAGTTCATCGACGGCATGGCCTTGATGGCCTGCACCATCGCGTACCCGATCAGGTGCGTGAAGGAGATCTTCCCGCCGCGGGCGCGCTTGAGGTGGTTGTTGATGACGATGCGGTTGTCGAACAGCAGCTTCACCGGGACCGCGCGGACCGAGGTGGCGGTCGGCAGCTCCAGCGAGGCGTTCATGTTCTTCGCGACCGCGGCGGCCGGACCGCGCAGCGTCACCAGCTCGGGGCCCTCGGGGGCCGCGGCGGCGGGGGCGGTCTTGGCGGCGGCCGCCGGCTTCGGCTGAGCGGGCGCCTGTGCGGGCTGCGCCGGCTTGGCCGGTGCCGGGGCCGCGGCCTGAGCCGCGGGAGCCGGTGCCGGGGCGGGGGCCGCGGCGGGCTTCGGAGCGGCCGGAGCGGGCGCGGCGGCGGCCTGGGGGGCCGGGGCCGCGGGCTGGGCGGCCGGGGCCGTGGTGGTGGTCCCTGCGGCCCCCGCGGCCGCAGTACCCGCCGCAGCCGGGGTGGCAGGTGCTCCCGGCTTGTAATCGGCGAAGAAGTCCCACCAGGCACGGTCTACCGAATTCGGGTCCTGGAGGTACTGCTGATAGATCTCGTCGACGAGCCACTCGTTCGGACCGAACGCAGCTGCGGGGTTCTTCCCGGCTTGGTCGTCGGTGGAGACGCTCGGGTTACTGGGGGACTGTGGCGACACGGCGGCAACCGCCCTCTTCCGCTTCACAAGGTGATGGACAGCGGGAATAAAGGCTACGCCTCTGTGGCCGGGAAGGTCAGGTCGAGCAAGGTCATCGTCGCGTAAGTCACATCGGAAATCTTGTTTCAGGGCTTGATATGGCGGGAAACAAGCGTGGTTCCGTGGGGGAGAGGGTGCACGGCCGTGGACCCGGCGCGTCTTCGTTCGAAGGGGCGCGCGGGCCTGTCCCTGATCACACGTGTCCAGCTGCGCCTGAGCGGCGGTGACCGTCGTGGATCTTGTGCCTCCGGTCGGACCCTACGTCAACTCGGGACGGAAGTCAGTCCCGGAAGGGTGACGATGATCCGGCAGCCGCGATCGGATTCGGCCACACCGATCCGGCCGCCGTGCAGATCCACCGCCCAGCGGGCGATCGCCAGCCCGAGGCCCGTACCGCCGTCGCTGCCCGGGCCGTGCGGCCGGGTCACCGCGCCCCGGTTGAAACGCTCGAAGACCCGGTGCCACTCCGAGCGCGGAATGCCCGGACCCTCGTCCAGGACCTCCAGCTCCAGCGACTCCGGCGTCGGCCCGCGGCGCGCCCGCACCGTCACGCGGCCGTGCGGCGGGCTGTGCTTGACCGCGTTGTCGATCAGGTTGGCGACGACCTGGTGGATCCGCTCGGGGTCCGCGTGCGCGGTCAGCTCCGGCGGGGAGACGTCCAGGTGGAGGTGGACGTCAGTACGGGTGTGACTGCCGGAGCCCGAGGCGATGCCCGCCCGCGCCGAGGCGACCATGTTGGCCTCCTTCAGCACGCCCGACAGATACGGCCACACCTCGAAGCGGCGCAGTTTCAGCGGTACGACCCCGTTGTCGAGCCGGGACAGGTCCAGCAGGGTCTCCACCAGCCGGCCCAGCCGCTCGGTCTGCTTCAGGGCCGTCCGCATGGTCTCCTGGTCGGCCTCGGTGACCCCGTCGACGATGTTCTCCAGCACCGCGCGCAGCCCGGCGATGGGCGTGCGCAGCTCGTGGGAGACGTTCGCGACCAGCTCTTTGCGCTGCCGGTCCTGGGCCTCCAGCTCGTCGGCCATGACATTGATCGTCTCGGCCAGGTCGCCCAGCTCGTCCCGGCGGTTCTCGCGCACCCGGCGCGTGTAGTCGCCCCGTGAGATCGACCGCGCCACCGCGTTCATCTCGTCCAGCGGCATGGTCAGCGAGTGCGCCACGAACTGCGTGATCAGCAGCGTGGCGATCATCGAGAAGACCGTGATGAAGCGCAGCTCGGTCTTGGTGCTCACCGCGATCATCGACAGACCGGTGGTGATCAGCACCGAGATGACGACCAGCGCGCCCAGCTTGGTCTTGATCGAGAACGGGCGTACGCCGCCCCAGGGTTCCTCGCCGGGGGTCCCGGGGCTCCTCCGTGCGGCCTGGCGCCCGTCGCCGCTCACGGGGTCGGCGTCTCCAGGGCGTAGCCCACGCCGTGCACCGTACGGATCCGCTCGGCGCCGATCTTCCGGCGCAGCGCCTTGATGTGGCTGTCGACCGTACGGGTCCCGGAGGCGTCCGCCCAGTCCCACACCTCGGCCAGCAGCTGCTCCCGGGAGAGCACCGCGCGCGGGGTGTTCGCCAGGCACACCAGCAGGTCGAACTCGGTGGGCGTCAGATGGACGTCCTCGGACTTCACCCGCACCCGGCGCTGCGCGTGGTCGATCTCCAGCTCGCCGAGGCGCAGGATGCCGGAGCGGGGCGTGGTGGCGGCGAGGGCCGCCCGCTCCACCCGGCGCAGCAGCACGTGCACGCGTGCCGCCAGCTCACGCATCGAGAACGGCTTGGTCATGTAGTCGTCCGCGCCGACCCCGAGACCGACCAGCATGTCCGTCTCGTCGTCCCGCGCGGTCAGCATCAGCACCGGCACCGGCCGCTGCGCCTGCACCCGCCGGCAGACCTCGAGGCCGTCGAAGCCCGGCAGCATGATGTCGAGGATCAGCAGGTCGGGCTGCCAGGCCTCGGCCGTGTCGACTGCGGCCGGCCCGTCGCCCGCGGTCTGTACGAGAAATCCCTCGGCGCGCAGCCGGGCCGCGATGGCGTCGACGATCGTGGGGTCGTCCTCGACGACCAGCACCCGGCGCTGGGCGCCCGGGGTGCTCGTCGCCGCGCCGCTCTGGGAGGTGTGTGTCTGCTCCATCGCCCGCCCCTGCTTGTTGCTTTCCGGAATCAGTGGGGTGATCCCATGTCTGCGTTCGACGCTTGGTTGATCCGTTGAATGATCCGCGTCAGGGGAGCACCCTACGGGGATTCACCGCGCTGTCGCTATCCAGGTCGGACCGCGAGGTGCACGGCGTCCGGAACGCCCCGGGCAACCGGCACCTCTTCGGTACGCACCTGTTGGAACCCGGCATTCCACAAGCTTCCTTCAAATTCCGGAGAGGGTTTCGCCGACCAGACCGCGAGCACCCCGCCCGGCCTCAACACCCGTGCGCAGGAAGCGAGTCCGGCCACTGAGTACAGGCTCCCGTTGCCGTCCGTGACCGTCCAGCCGGGCCCGTTGTCGATGTCCAGGCACAGCGCGTCGAACGTGTCCGATGTCTCACGGACATAAGACACAAGGTCTTCACACACGACCTCGGTGCGCGGATCGCCGAGCGCCCCGGCGGACACCTCCCCGAGCGGCCCGTCCCGGTGCCAGTCGACGACGGCCCGCTCGCGCTCCACCACCGTGATCCGCCCCCAGCGCGGATCCGCGACGGCGTGTGCGAGCGAGAACCCGACGCCGAGCCCGCCGATCAGCACCGCGGGGTCCGGCCGCCCGTCCAGCGCGGCCAGCGCGGCCTCGACCAGCAGCCGTTCCGACCGCCCGTCGGAGGTGTCCATCAGGAAGCACCCGTTGGCGATGATCTGGAGCAGCGCTCCGTGCCGGCGCAGCACCACCTCGCCGTACGGGCCGTCACGCCGGTCGAGGATCACGGGGGAGTCGTACGCGGCAGTCATGGGCCCATTCTGGTCGAACGGAGCATGACGTTCACGGGAAATTCCGGCGGCGTGACGCGCCGTCGAAATTCGGCCATGCGTTCGCATTCCGTGGGTTCACCGGAGCCTCTCACTTCACACGGTCAACACAGGAACCTCACGGGTCGGGCGACCGAAGGGCACATTCCGGTCCGGTGTCATCGCACCGCTCGTTTCAAGTCGGGTGCGCCGTCAGCTCTTTACCCAACCATGGGGCGTCCGCGTAAGGTGTGCGCCGTCCGGTCGCTCCGATCAAGCCACCGGAACTTCGATCAGTGCCCGGCTGACCACCGGCGCACTCGGGGGAAGGACTTCGTCATGCCGTCATGCCGTCGGCGCCCGCCCTGCTGTGGGCTGCCCACCTTCATGTAGACGCGGCTTCACCTAGACGCGGCAAGCGCTTTCTCGTCGCCACTGGACGCGCACGTCACCAGCCCTGCCTCCGGCCTTCGCCCGTGCCCTCTGTCTTGTCCTATTCATGTCAGTTTCGCTGAAGGAGAAGCCGCTCCCTATGGCCGACGAGATGGTTCGCAAAGCCCAGACGTTCGTGAACTCCGCCTACGCGGGCAAGCTGGGCATCGACCGCGTACCCGAGACCGGGCAGACCGGGTGGACCACCATGTTCGCCCTCACCCGGGCCCTCCAGTACGAGCTCGGCATCACCACCCTGTCCGACACCTTCGGCCCCACGACGCTCAACGCCCTGCAGTCGAAGTACCCGAGCCTCAACAGCGGCACCGTTCCCAGCGAGAACTTCTGCCGGATCATCCAGTCCGCCCTGTACTGCAAGGGCTACGACGGCGGCGACATCGACGGCAAGTACAGCAGCCGCGTCCAGGCCTCGGTGACCAAGCTGAAGCAGGACATGGGCGTCGACTTCGCGTTCCCCGGCAGCGACGTGACACCGAAGGTGTTCAAGAGCCTGCTCAACATGGACGCCTACGTCACCGTCAACAGCGGTTCGGACGCCATCCGCGCGGTGCAGCGCTGGCTCAACGGTCAGTTCGTCAACCGCAAGGACTTCTTCATCATCCCGTGCGACGGCCACCACTCCCGCGATGTGGCCAAATCCATGCTCTACGCGGTCCAGTACACGCTCGGCATGGCGGACGGCACCGCCAACGGCGTGTTCGGCCCGGGCACGCAGTCGGGTCTGAAGGACAAGGCCACCGTGGGTGTCGGGTCCTCCAGCACCTGGGTCCAGCTGTTCTCCGCGGGCATGGTCCTCAACCAGCGGCCCGTCTCCTTCACCTCGTCCTTCGACGGCACGCTGTCGGACGCCGTCAAGCAGTTCCAGTCGTTCGCGAACCTTCCGGTCACCGGCAAGGGCGACTACTCGACCTGGGCCTCGCTCCTCGTCTCCTACGGCGACCAGGACCGCAAGGGAGAGGCCAGCGACGGCGTCACCCGGATCACCCCCGCGCGTGCGGCCACGCTGAAGGCGCAGGGCATCAAGTACGTGGGCCGCTACCTCACCAACCCGTCCGTCACCACGCTGCCGGAGAAGGCGATCCAGGCCGGCGAACTCCAGACGATCGCCGACAACGGGCTGCGCTGCTTCCCGATCTACCAGACGTACGGGCGCGGCGCCGACGACTTCAGCTACCCCCTCGGGCGTGCGGCGGGCCAGGCCGCGGTGAACGCCGCGCTCGACCACGGCTTCAAGACCGGTACGAGAATCTTCTTCGCCGTCGACTTCGACGCCCTCGACCAGGACGTCACCAGCAGCGTCCTGCCCCACTTCAAGGGCATCGTGGACGCCCTCGCCGACGACGGCAACCGCTATGCGATCGGCGTGTACGGGCCGCGCAACGTGTGCCAGCGCGTCTCGGAGGCCGGGCACGCCACCGCGTCGTTCGTGTCCGACATGTCCTCCGGCTTCTCCGGGAACTTCGGCTACCCACTGCCGGAGAACTGGGCCTACGACCAGGTCGTCACCCGCAAGCTCGGCTCCGGTGACGGGCTGATCGAGATCGACAACAACATCGCCTCCGGGCGCGACACCGGCCAGGGCTCCTTCGACAAGCCCCGCGCGGCCAAGCCCGACGTCCGGCTCAACGGTGACGTCATCTCCGCGATGCAGACGGACGTCGGCAAGTACATGGAGTCCCTCGGCTATCCGCTGGACGGCGGAACGCGCAGCTACCAGCACTGGAAGTGCTTCCAGTCGGCGGTGGTCGACCACGACGACGTGATCACGATGCTGTCGAACAAGTACAACATGCGCAAGGCGCTGATCCAGACGTCCTGTTACTGGGAGATGCGGCACATCACGCCCGAGGACGAGGCGGCCTGGGAGGCCGTGATCCTGGCGTTCAACACGACGGGCACGTACATCAGGGACACCTCGACCGGCATCGCCAAGCAGCGTGCGGTGACCCTCTGCGGGGCGTGGAACTGGGCCCTGGACAAGGGTTATGTGACCGGGCAGCCGTACCGCGACGTGACGAAGGACGCCGACAAGTACAACGTGTGGAAGAAGTCGCACGACGACGAGGAGTTCGCCCTCACCAGCGTCGCGATGATCCACATGTGGGACATCGACGGAAAGCCCGGCGGCGACGACGACTCCAAGGCGCTGCGCAAGCCGAGTCTGGACTACACCGACTACGAGATCTACGAAGTGCTGCGCCGCTACCAGGGGCCCGCCGTGGAGCCGGCGCTGTCCGAGGCGAAGAAGCGCCTCGGCCTCTACTACGTCATGGAGAAGTACAACTCCATCTCCCGCAACCTCTGAAGGCCGCCCCATGCTCGTACTGTCCGCCCTCGCGGTGGGAATCATCGGCACGATCGTCCTCACCGTGAAGGGAATCAGGGCGACGGCCGCGTCCGGTCCACGAGGACTCGTCCTCCTCGGCTTCGCGGTGGGACTCGGCCTGTACACCTGGGGCCTGTTCTTCGTCATGCTCGCCGACGCCGGGAACGGCGGCGCCGACTCGGTGCCCCCGCCGAGCTGCCGGAACGATTCCCGCGCGCTCCACGTCACCAGCACCGACATCAGCTTCGTGCCGCTCCGCGTCGAATGCCGGCTCGCGTCGGGCGGACAGTACAGCTCCGACGACGTACCCGGATACGTCAATCCGGGAGCTTTCGGAGCCGCTCTGGCCAGCACTCTCGCCGCCGTACTCGTGAAAGCCCGTGATCGTCAAAGCCCGTGAGGAGAAGCGTTGACGCACATATCCCGCCGTTCGGCCCTGCGCCGTGCCGGTTTCATCACCGCAGGCACCGTTCTCGGATCCCAGCTGCTGACCACTCCCGGTCACGCCGCGTCCGGGCGGCCCGACCCCCACAAGCTGCGCGAGGCGGTACGCAGAGCCCAGGAGCACGCCCGGCAGCGCAAGGAGCACGCCGGGACCGGCGCCCCGTCGCAGAACGGCTGGGAGATGGAGAAGGTCGCCGACGACCGCGGCAACGTCTACACCCGGCCCGTCCCCGGAACGCCGCTCAAGGTCCAGGCCCGCATGGGCGACGCCGAGGCCGTCCTGGTCCATGTCATCCGCCGCTTCCACTACGACATCGACGCGCTCGGCGTCCGCGGGGAGCCGCGCGCGGTCGAGGGCTGGGTGCCCGCGTCGGAGATCCGCGACCGGCGCCTTCCCGAGTCGAACCGGGCGTCCGGGACCGCGATCGTCATCCGGCCGGGCTCGTACCCGCCGGGTCTGCGCGGCAGCTTCACCCCGGCCCAGGAACTGCTGATCCGGGACATCCTCGCCGACACCGAGGGCGTGGTGCGCTGGGGCGGCGACGACAAGCGCCCCTACGAGGGCCTGTTCTACGTCGGCGTACGTCCCGGCGACCCGCGTCTGGCGCAGGTCGCCGCCAAGCTCCGCGCCTGGGACGCCGCTCCGGGCCAGGGCGCCGGAGTCCTCGCCGACATGGCGCAGCCCGCCCGACGGCGCCGGGCCGCCCGCTACCAGTGACCGGCCGTCAGTGACCCGCCCTCAGTGACACGTTCACCAGTGAAGGGAACCACCCCCATGCGTAAGCTCATCACATCCCTCGGACTGGGGGCCTCGGCCGCCGGCGTCTGCATGCTGCTGGCCGCACCGGCCTCCGCGGCCGCGCTCACGACCAGCTCCCACTTCGACGTCACCTACCCCGACAAGCGGCCGGCGCAGACCTACTACGTGCACAACACCGCCGAGCTGAAGAACGGCATGGTGACGGGCAAGTCGAGCGTGAACTGGCAGATCCTCGACGACCAGGTCGTCGACCTGTCCAAGCGGTTCACCAGCTTCAAGATCACGTCGCGGATCGAGGAGCGGCTGACCAAGACCGGCGAGGACCACGTGGTCACCTCGAAGACATGCGACCTGACCACGCTCGTCAACGACAACTACACCTGGTTCCTCGACGAGGCGGCCAACCGCTGCGTCCCGCAGTCCTCCCTCTACGACGGCGAGGTGTTCTGGTCGACCGACTCCACGATCGTCTACGACATCGAGGGGGACGGAAAGGGCGCGATCACCCAGCAGCTCACCGGCTCGCCGCTGATCCACGGCTGAGAAACCGACCGCATCTTCCGGAAGGGACACTCCTGAACCCCATGCGCAGACTCATTCGTGGCGCCGTTCCCGCCGTCGCCCTCCTCGCTTCCGTCGCCGCCGCTCCCCAGGCCCTGGCCGGGGACGCCGCTCCCACCCATGCCGACCGGGTCGTTCCCGGGACCGGCGTCTCGCTCTCCGAGGCCGGCGCGCGCAGCGCGCAGACCCGTGCGATCGCGGCCGCGAACCCGGCGGCGGTCAGGGCGACCGCCACGCTCTGCGGCAGCGGCTACGAGCTGCAGTTCGCGGAACGCCTGCCCGACGCGCGGCGCTTCGGCACCCTCTTCACCTACACCAAGTCCTCCACCGGCAGGTTCGGGGCGTGCGCGGTCTTCGACAACAACCTCGGCACCGCGAAGCACATGAAGCTGAAGCTGTGTCCGAACAAGGCGAACACCGCCTGCAAGACGGACGAGGGCACCTACTCGCAGTACGCGGGCCCCGTGAAGTACGAGGACAACGGCCCCGGCGGGTGGGTCGACTGCTCCATGGTGAACGCGATCATGTGGTCGGACGGCATCGCGATCATCGACCGGCAGATGGCCGTCGCGCCGTGTGACTGAGTTTCGCCCGTTCGGCGGGGGCGGGGACGCACTCGGCGCGTGAGAGGTTGCTGTGAATCGGCTCTCGCGTGGCGTCGGTCATAGACACGCGGCCCGCCGAGCCCCAATGGTGGGCGCAACGGAAGGAGCGCCACATCGTGGAACGGACCGCGACGGGCCCTCAGGCGGCCGCGTCCCCGCCCCTGACGGGCACGCCCCTGTCCGACGGCACGGCGGCCGTCATCCCGGCCCCCGCGCTCCCCGCCCTGCTGGACGGCATGCCGCGCCAGCGCGGCGCCACGCCCCCTGCTTCCGCTCCCGCTCTCACCCTCGCCGAGGCGCGCCCGAACCCGCTCGCCGCGCGGCTGTGGCGGCTGCTGCCGACCCCGGCCGGCACACCCTTCACCTTCGCCTACGCGGCCGTCCTGGCCCTCACCTCCGCGATCGGCGCCGTGGCCGCTCCCGGCCTGATGAACACCCTCTACCAGGACTCCAGCACGGACGTGGCCCACCTGGTGCAGTCGCCGGCGGTGGTGCTCCTGGCGAGCGCGCTGTGGATCGCGGGCGGGATCCTCTCGCCGTACTCGGCCGCCTTCGTGCTGGTGCTCACCGCGCTGGAGCGGCGCATAGGCGGTGCGCGGGCGGCCTGTGTCTTCCTCGCCGGGCACGTCCTGGCCACGCTCGCGACCGAGATCCCGGTGGGCCTGGCCGTCCTGCTCGGCCACCTCCCCACGACCTCACTGCACCGCCTGGACTACGGCATCAGCTTCGGCGTGGCCGCCAGCATCGGCTCCCTGGCCGGCCTCCTCGCCCCCTGGTTCCGCTGGCCCCTGCTCACGGTCATGGCCGGCCTGCTGCTCAGCGACCTGGCCGAGTTCGTGGACCCGATGACGGACTGGGGCCATCTGATCGCCCTGACGATAGGGGTGGCGAGCTGGCCCCTGGTGCGCCGCTGGGCGCAGCCGGTCTGACCCTCCCCACCTGCACGAATCTCTGCGTCACCTCCTGATCGCTCACAGCGAACAAACGGAGGGAACATCAGCCCATGCCCAGAGGTTGAGTCGGCATAGCTCAAGTTGACTGCCGAAGGGGAGATCATGGCTGCTGAGTCCACGGCGTTCACGCTCGTCCTGCCCGTTCTGCCGCTCGACGACGAGGTCGTGCTGCCCGGCATGGTGGTTCCGCTGGACCTGAGCGATGCCGAGGTGCGGGCCGCGGTGGAGGCCGCACAGGCCGCCGCCCGGTCGGCGCCCGGAAAGCCCAGGGTGCTGCTGGTGCCACGCGTCGACGGCACGTACGCCAAGACCGGTGTGCTCGGCACGGTCGAGCAGGTCGGCCGGCTGGCCGACGGTGACCCGGGGGCTCTGATCCGCGGCCGGAGCAGGGTGCGGATCGGTGCCGGTACGACCGGCCCCGGCGCGGCCCTGTGGGTCGAGGGCGCGCGGATCGACGAGACCGTGCCGGACCCGCTGCCGGGTCAGGTCGCGGACCTCGTGAAGGAGTACAAGGCGCTCGCCACCACGTGGCTGAAGAAGCGCGGCGCCTGGCAGATCGTGGACCGGGTCCAGGCCATCGAGGACGTCTCGGCGCTGGCCGACAACTCCGGCTACTCGCCGTTCCTGACCACCGAGCAGAAGGTCGAACTGCTGGAGACCGCCGACCCGGTGGCCCGGCTCAAGCTCGCCACGCAGACGCTCCGCGACCACCTCGCCGAGCAGGACGTGGCCGAGACCATCGCCAAGGACGTCCAGGAAGGCGTCGACAAGCAGCAGCGCGAGTTCCTGCTGCGCCGCCAGCTGGAGGCCGTCCGCAAGGAACTGCGCGAGCTGAACGGCGAGCAGGACGGCGAGGAGTCCGACGACTACCGCGCCCGCGTCGAGGCCGCCGACCTGCCGGAGAAGGTCCGCGAGGCCGCGCTCAAGGAGGTCGACAAGCTGGAGCGGTCCAGTGACCAGTCCCCGGAGGGCTCCTGGATCCGCACCTGGCTGGACACCGTCCTCGAGATGCCCTGGAACGAGCGGACCGAGGACGCGTACGACATCCAGGGCGCCAAGGCGGTCCTGGACGCCGAGCACGCGGGCCTGGAGGACGTGAAGGAGCGCATCACCGAGTACCTGGCGGTGCGCAAGCGGCGCGGTGAGCGCGGCCTGGGCGTGATCGGCGGGCGGCGCGGCGGTGCCGTACTGGCCCTCGTAGGGCCCCCTGGCGTCGGAAAGACCAGCTTGGGCGAGAGTGTGGCCCACGCCATGGGCCGCAAGTTCGTCCGCGTCGCCCTCGGCGGCGTCCGTGACGAGGCCGAGGTCCGCGGCCACCGGCGTACGTACGTCGGCGCGCTGCCCGGCCGGATCGTGCGCGCCGTCAAGGAGGCCGGGTCGATGAACCCGGTGGTCCTGCTGGACGAGATCGACAAGGTGGGGTCGGACTTCCGCGGCGACCCGGCGGCGGCCCTGCTGGAGGTGCTGGACCCCGCGCAGAACCACACCTTCCGCGACCACTACCTGGAGGTCGAACTCGACCTGTCGGACGTGGTCTTCCTCGCCACCGCCAACGTCCTGGAGGCCATCCCGGAGGCGCTCGCCGACCGTATGGAGATCGTCCGGCTCGACGGCTACACCGAGGACGAGAAGGTCGTCATCGCCCGTGACCACCTGCTCCCGCGCCAGCTGGAGCGGGCCGGCCTGAACAAGGACGAGGTCACCCTGGACGAGAGCGCCCTGCGCAAGCTGGCCGGCGAGTACACCCGGGAGGCGGGCGTGCGCACCCTGGAGCGCTCGATCGCCCGCCTGCTCCGCAAGGTCGCGGCCCAGCACGAACTGGGCGAGCGGGAACTGCCGTTCACCGTCCGCGAGGAGGATCTGCGCGGTCTGATCGGGCGTCCGCACCACGTGCCCGAGTCCGCCCAGGACCCGGCCGAGCGCCGTACGTCCGTCCCGGGCGTGGCGACGGGTCTCGCGGTCACCGGCGCGGGCGGTGACGTCCTCTACGTCGAGGCGTCGCTGGCCGACCCGGAGACGGGCGCGGCGGGGCTGACCCTGACCGGTCAGCTGGGTGACGTGATGAAGGAGTCGGCGCAGATCGCGCTGAGCTTCCTGCGCAGCCACGGTGCCGAACTGGAGCTGCCGGTGGCCGACCTGAAGGACCGGGGTGTGCACATCCACTTCCCGGCGGGCGCGGTCCCGAAGGACGGCCCGAGCGCGGGCATCACGATGACGACGGCCCTCGCGTCCCTCCTCTCCGGCCGCCTGGTCCGCACGGACGTGGCGATGACCGGCGAGGTCTCGCTGACCGGCCGCGTCCTGCCCATCGGCGGCGTGAAGCAGAAGCTGCTCGCCGCCCACCGCGCCGGGGTGACCACCGTGATCATCCCCAAGCGCAACGAACCCGACCTGGACGACGTTCCGGCCGAGGTGCTGGACAAGCTCGACGTCCACGCCGTGACCGATGTCCGCCAGGTCCTGGAGCTGGCACTCGCGCCCGCCATGAACGGCGCGACGCCGGAGGTTCCGGTCGCGGCGTGACGGACGCGATCGGATAGCCGGAGGCCCGGGTCCCGTGAGGGAGGCCCGGGCCTCCGTCATGCGGCCACATCGGCATAGATCGGTAGAATTCAGGCGTGAGTTGGCCTCCCGAGAGCCCCTCCGGCCTCATCGGGGCCGAGATCGCGGGCTACCGGGTGGAGCGCGAGCTCGGCCGTGGCGGCATGGCCGTCGTCTACCAGGCCAGGGATCTCCGGCTCGGGCGGACCGTCGCCCTCAAACTGCTCGCGCCCGAGTACACGCGCAACGACGCCTTTCGGCGCCGCTTCGAGCAGGAGTCACGGGTGGCCGCCGCCATCGACCATCCCCACATCGTGCCCGTCTTCGAGGCCGGTGAGGCCGACGGGATTCTCTACATCGCCATGTGCTTCGTCGTCGGACTCGATCTGCGCGCGCTGATCGAACAGGAGGGGCACCTGCCGGTGCCCCCCACGTTGCGCATGGCGGCCCAGCTGGGCTCCGCGCTCGACGCGGCCCACGCCCACGACCTGGTGCACCGGGATGTGAAACCGGCCAACGTCCTGGTCGCCAAGGGCGTCGACAGCGAGCACCCCGAGCACGTCTACCTCACCGACTTCGGGCTGGCGAAGAAGTCGCTGTCGCTCACCGGGTTCACCACCGCCGGCGAGTTCGTCGGCACCCTCGACTACGTGGCCCCCGAGCGGATCGCCGGGCGCCCGGTGGACGGCAGAGCCGACCTGTACAGCCTGGCCTGCGTGGTCCACGAGATGCTCGCCGGCGCCCCGCCCTTCCGGCGGGCGGACCACCTCGAGCTGCTGTGGGCCCACCAGTACGATCCGCCGCCCGCCCTCAGCGAGGAGCGGCCGGACATCCCGGCGATCGCCGCCGACGTCGTACTGAAGGCCCTGGCCAAGGCGCCGGACGACCGGCACGACAGCTGCCTGGAATTCGTCGCGGCCCTGCGCGCGGCCGTCGCCGACATCGGCCCCTGCGGCCGTACGCCGACCCTGGTGGACCGCGTGCCGCCGCCGGATCCGCCGTCCTGGGCCCGGCCTTTCCTCGGCTGACCTGTGCCGCTTACGCGGGCTTTACCCCATGCCTGTGGGTGCGTCAAGTCCCGAGTCCTCGGAACGTGACCCTGATTTCCCGTTCGGGCTTACTTGAAGCACGGCCTCACCGCAAAGGAAACGAGGCGGCACGGAGAGCGGAAATCCTCTCCGGAATTCATCGCACCGAATGGGAGAAAACTCATGACTCGTAACGTTCGCACCCACGACGAAATCCGTCCGAAGCGCCGGGGGCTGCGGCTGGCGGCTTTCGCCGCCTCGGCCGCGCTGGTCACCGGAGGCGTCCTCATCCCCGTGTCCAGCGCGATGGCGGCCCCGATGCCCGCCTCGACCGTGGCCTTCGTCCATGGCGGTGGCGCCGGTGGCGCCGGTGGTGCCGGCGGCAGCGGTGTGGTCGGCGGCGGCGGTGGCGCCGGAGGGTCCGGCGGCGGCAGCGTTCTCGGCACCGGCGGTGACGGCGGCGCGGGCGGCGCGGGCGGCAACGGCCTCCTTACCGGTGGCGGCGGCGGTGGCGGCGGTGGCGGTGGCCAGGGCTTCGTCGGCGGTAACGGCGGCCAGGGCGGCAACGGCGGCTCCGGCATCCTCTCCGGCGGTGGCGGCGGCCAGGGCGGCGGCGGCGGCGACGGCGTCGCCAAGGGCGGCAACGGCGGCGGCGGCGGTAACGGCGGCAACAGCATCTTCCAGGGCGGCAACGGCGGTGCCGGCGGCAAGGGCGGCCTCGGCTTCATCGGTGGCTCCGGCGGGAACGGCGGGGCCGGCGGCTTCAGCCTCTTCTGACCGTCCCTGGGGGTGGAGGCCGCCCAGGCCTCCACCCCCCTGAACCGGGCCACAGTGCCCACATCCAAAACCTCTCACCTCGCACCCAGATCGACCCCCGATCGGAAACGGAGACCACGATGTCCACAAGCCTCTGGCGGCGTCCCTCCCTTCTCGCGGCGGCCTCCGTGGCCATCGTCACCGTCACCGCGTGCGGCGCCCAGGCAGCCACCCACTCCTCCCCGGCCCCTAGCGGCTACGCGGCCCTGGCCCAGCAGTCCGACCACTGCGGAGAGGGCGGCGCGGGCGGCAAGGGCGGTGCGCCCGGCCAGCCGGGTCAGCCCGGCCAACCCGGCAAGCCCGGCTGCCTCTCGTTCGACGCCCTGCCCGACAAGCCGAAGTCGGACCTCACCCCGGTGGACCGGGCGAGGATCGCGGTGACCGTGCTGACCGGCCGGGCGACGAAGGCCGACGTGGCCAAGAAGTACAAGATCTCCGAGAAGGAGGTCGACACGTGGGAGCGCCAGGTCCTGAACGGCGACTGGCTCGGCCTTCTGGAATCCAATTAACCCGGGCAGAAACCCGGAGCAATTAACCCGGACAGAAACCCGGAGAAAGAGAAAACCCATGCGCAGGCACTCTCGGAAATTCGGTCTCGGCCTCGCCGTCTCGGCCATGGTGATCGCCGGAGGCGCGATGGCACCGGCCGCGATGGCCGACACCGGCCCCGTCGGCGGCGTCCATACGGGCAGTGGCATCCAAGTGGGCAACGGCAGCGTCCGCGTCGGTAACGGCATCTGCGCGGGCAACTGCAACGGCAGCGTCAACGGGACCAGCGGGTCCGGCGGCGGCATCTGCGCCGGCCTCTGCAACGGCAGCGCCAACGGCGGCAACGGCACCGACGGCGCACCGGGCCGTGACGGCACCAAGGGCGGCAACGGCGGGATCTGCGCCGGCGTCTGCTCGGGCAGCGTGAACGGCGGCGCCGGCGGGAACGGCGGCGCCGCGGTGGGCACGGGCGACGGCGGCAACGGCGGGCAGGGCGGGAACGGCGGGATCTGCCTCGGCGTCGGCTGCGAGACCAGCGGTCAGGGCGGCCGTGGCGGCAACGGTGGCAACGGCTGACCGGCCCGGTGAGGCCGGCTCACCCGGTGGCCCGGGAGAGCGACTGCTCCGCCCACACCGTCTTGCCGACCCGGTCGTGCCGGGTGCCCCAGCGTTCGGCGAGCTGGGCGACCAGCAGCAGGCCCCGGCCGCCCTCGTCGAAGATGCGGGCGCGGCGCATGTGCGGGGTGGTGCCGCTGGCGTCGTACACCTCGCAGATCAGGGTGGCGTCCTGGTGGATCAGCCGGAGCTGGATGGGCGGGCGGCCGTAGCGGATGGCGTTGGTGACCATCTCGCTGACCATCAGCTCGGTGGTGAACGCGACCTCCTCAAGGCCCCACGCGGACAGCTGCTCGTCGGTGAGCCGACGGGCGTGGGAGACCACGACGGGGTCGTCCGCCAGCTCCCAGGCGGCGACCCGGTCCTCGTGCAGGGCCCGGGTACGGGCGACGAGCAGGGCGATGTCGTCGTCCGGGCGGTGGCTCAGCAGCGCCGTGAGCACGTGGTCGCAGACCGAGTCCAGGGTCTTCGCGGGGCGGCCGAGCGCGGCGAACATCTTGTCCAGCGCCTCGTCGATGTCGTGCTCGCGGGCCTCGAACAGCCCGTCGGTGTACAGGGCGAGCAGACTGCCCTCGGCCAGGTCGGCCTCGATGGCCTCGAAGGGCAGCCCGCCGAGTCCGAGCGGCGGGCCCGCGGGGACGTCGAGGAAGCGTACGGTGCCGTCCGGGGTGACCACGGCGGGCGGCGGATGCCCGGCCCGGGCCAGGGTGCAGCGGCGGGAGACCGGGTCGTAGACCGCGTACAGGCAGGTGGTGCCGATGCCGCCGGCGGTGTCCCCGGCCGGGTCCGTGCTGCTCTCGTCGGCGGCGAGTCGCAGGACCAGGTCGTCGAGGTGGGTGAGCAGTTCGTCGGGCGGCAGATCGACGTCGGCGAGCGTGCGGACCGCGGTGCGCAGCCGGCCCATGGTCGCCGAGGCGCGGATGCCGTGCCCGACCACGTCGCCCACGACCAGCGCCACCCGGGCGCCGGACAGCGGGATCACGTCGAACCAGTCGCCGCCGACCCCGGCCCGGGTCGCGGCGGGCAGATAGCGGGTGGCGATCTCCAGGGCCGCCTGGTCGGGCAGGGTGTGCGGGAGCAGGCTGCGCTGCAGGGCCATCGTGGTGGTACGGGCCCGGGTCTGGTCGCGGGCCTGCCGGAAGCCGGCGGCCGCCCTGGCCGTGAACTCCTGCGCCTGCCGCAGATCCTCCGGCCCGAACGGCTCCCGGCCACGCCGCCGCCCGAACAGAGCCACGCCGAGCGGGCCCCCCGGCGTCGACAGCGGCACCGCCAGCAACGACCCCACCCCGGCCGCCCGCACCCACCCCGCGCCGGGATCCACCGCCGCCCACTGGGCGACATCCGGATCCGCCGTGTCGCACAACACCGGACGCCCCACCGCCAGACACCGGGCAGGCGGAGCCCCCGCAGGACAGCCAACGGCCTCACCCACCCCACCGGCCGACCCGACACCGCCTGATACGGCACGCACCGCGACGCGCCGCAACACAACCGCCCCGGACCGCAGCCCGCTCCCCTCGCCGACCTCGCCCCCGGTGCCTCCGGCCTCGGTGCCTCCAGCCCCTTGGGCTTCTTCGGGCCCGGTCCGTCCGGCTTCTCCGGCTCGTCCGGGCGTTTCGGCCGCCGCTTGTCCTCCTGCCCCCACGATCCCCACCGCGTCCTCCGGCGGTGTGTCGAGCAGATCGACCACCATGGCGTCGGCGAGGCCGGGGACCGTGGCCTCGGCGAGTTCCTGGGCGTGGCGTGTCTGGTCCGGGCCCGGGGCGGTCTGTGTGTCACTCGGTGTGATCGTGGAGTCCTGCGCGGCGGGCGGACGGGCGGACAGGCAGACGGCCCGGACCCTGCCGTCGGCGTCCTTCAGGGGGGTGAGGACGATGGTGCGGCTCAGTTCCGGCCAGAGCCGTGCCCGGATCTCCTGCGGCCGGCCGGACTCCAGCGCGTGCCGCATCGACCCGTCGGCCTCCTCGCTCGCGGCGCCGGGCACGATGTGCGGCAGACGCAGGCCTCGTACCGCGGCCTCGGGCAGGGCGAGGGCGCGTTCCATGCGGCGGTTGGCGCGCACCAGGCGCAGCTCGGCGTCGAAGATGGCCAGCGGGAACGGGGACTGGAGGAACGTCCACTCCTCCAGCGGCTCGCCCCGGGGCGGCTGCGCGCGGGCCGGTACGGCGCTCACCACGAGCCATTCGGTGCCCCCGGTCTGCGAGGTGCGCCGGTGCGCGAGCACGGCCAGTTCCAGGAGCCGGCCGTCGTGGTGGCGCAGCGGCAGCGTGCCGTTCCAGCGCTGCCGCCCGGTCAGCACCCGGCGGGCGGCCGAGCCCTCGGTGGCGAGCAGGGCGGTGGCGGGGCGGCCGACGACGGCGGGGGAGTCGTAGCCGAGCAGCCGCTGTGCTCCTTCGCTCCAGCTCGTGAGGATGCCCTGTTCGTCGATGGTGGCCGTGGCCGTGTACGTGTACGTCGACTGTCGCTCCTGTCGCTCCATCGCCGCTCATCTCGCCCTAGCTCGGCAGCCTCTCCTGACCAGGATCGTCCGGGGCGGCGCGGAGCACCAACGCAGCGTTTCGCGGCGCTCCGGGAACAGAGCGACCCCTGCCCGTCGGGCAGGGGTCAGCAGCGAGCCGTACAGCCGTCAGCCGTTGGCCAAGGCCTGCACCCGGTCCAGGGCGCCGTTGAACTTGTCGTGGTCACCGACGGTCGGGCCGGAGGAGGTGTACTGCCACATCGTGTAGTACGACCACCCGGCCGGCAGCGTCCCCGGGTCCGAGGCGTAGCGGGCGATCCACAGCGGGTTGTTCGTCGCGAAGCCGCCGTAGTTCCCGGTGCACTGGGTCCACCAGCTGGTCGCGGTGTAGATCACGGCGTCCCGGCCGGTCAGGGACTTGTAGGTGTTCAGGAAGTCGGCGATCCAGCTGACCATCTGGCTCGCGGTCTTGCCGTAGCAGGCGGCGCCGTAGGGGTTCCACTCGATGTCGAGCGTGCCGGGCAGGGTCTTGCCGTCCCCGGACCAGCCGCCGCCGTGGCCGACGAAGTAGCTCGCCTGGGTGGCGCCGCTGGTGGTGTCCGGGGTCGCGAAGTGGTAGGCGCCGCGGATCATGCCCACGTTGTACGAGCCGTTGTACTGCTGGGCGAAGTACGGGTTCGTGTAGTACGTGCCTTCCGTCGCCTTGGTGTACGCCCAGCGCACCCCGCTGTTCCACAGGGTCGACCAGGCGACGTTGCCCTGGTAGCCGGCGACGTCCACGCCCTCGGTCTGGGTGACGGCGGCGGGGGCGGGGGTGCCGGCCTTGCCGTCGTGGGCGAGGACGCCCATGCCCATGTGGGCGGAACCGCGGCCGGGTTTCGTGGCGGCCTGGGCGGAGCTGAGGGGAAGAGTGAAGGAGAGCGCCGCGAGCAGGGCCGTGACGAGGACGGCGACCGGGCGCGGCCGGAAGGAACCGGGTCTGTGCACGGGCATGACGTGCCTCCGGGGAGAGTGAGTGGGGGGAGCAACAAACCTGTGGGAGGAACCGTGGGGAAAACTTGTGGGGGGTCGTCCCACTGATGTGGGCATGCCATTCATTGCCTGGTAAAGAAGCTACGCACGTAGATGACGGCGTGGGAAGGGGGTCCGGACTCCGCCGTTGGTCTACGCCTGCGAAATACTTGAGGAGCTGCGGCAATGGCGGCGTTTGGCAGAAACTTTCAGAATCGCGAAACCGAGCAGGGGTGCTGACGTGCATGAGCACGGAAACGACGGCGCACATCGCGCCGCCGGGCAGATGACGCCCAGTGGTGCAGACCAGGAATTCCTTGCGCTGGAGCGGGAGTTGACCGTGCTCCTGCGGCGCGCCCGGGCCAACCAGGGCGAGATGGCCCGTGAGGTCCATCCCGACCTGGAGTCCTCCGCGTACGGCCTGCTCATCCGGCTGGACGAGTGCGGCGGGCAGCGGGCCACGGAACTCGCCGGCTACATCGGCGTCGGCAAGGCCACCATGTCCCGCCAGCTGCGCGCCCTGGAGGAGCTGGGCCTGATCGCCCGCGAACCCGACCCCGCCGACGGCCGCGCCTGGCTCGTCACCCTCACCGACGAGGGCCGCGGCCGGGTCGGCAAGGTCCGCGAGGCCCGCCGCGCCCGCTACGTCAGCCAGCTCGCCCACTGGGACCGCCGCGAGGTCGCGGAACTGGCCCGGTTGCTGAACCAGTTGAACGGCGTCATGGAGAAGTAGACCGGGAAGCGGACCGCGGGGGCGGGCGGCTCACAGCTCGACGTACACCACCGTCGCGTCGTCGTGCGTCTTGCCGCGCCGCAGGAACGCCCGCTTCTCGCTGTCCGCCGTCTCCAGCTCCCGTACCCGGTCCACCAGGGCCCGGGCGCCCTCCTTCTCGACGACGTCGAACAGGGCCGGCCAGTCGCCCTCGTGGAACTTCTCCGTCCAGCGGGTCGCCCCGTCCGTCAGCGCGGCCAGCGCGCGGACCTCGTCGCGCGGCACGGTGCCGGTGACCGCGCGGGCGGCCACGGCGGGGTCGGCGGCCGCCGTGAAGAAGCCGCCCTCCTTGTTGCGCAGGTGCGCGTCCACCAGGGCGTCGGTGGCGCGCGCGGCGCGCGGGAGCTGGGCGAGACGGTCGTCCAGGACCGCGGTGACCGTGCCGTCGGGGGCCTTCAGGAGCAGCGCGGAGTCGGACAGCACCAGGTACTCGACCGCGCCGGCGGACCAGCGGGCCAGGGCCACGGTGGCCTGAGGGGTGCGCGGGTGAGAAAGGTCACAGGTGTCCCCGTGGGCCTCGGCGGTCCGCGCGATCGCCCGCGAGAGAATCTCCGGGAGCGTCAGATCTCGCCCCGAAACGGTCAGTTCGGTCAGCGCGCCACCGAGCCGCGCGGTGAACCAGGGGACGGAATGCAGACACCCCGTCTCATCCCTCGGCGGTGTCACCCCGTCGAGGACGATCACGCAACCGCCCTGTCCGGAGGCAGGTAGTCCGACACCGGCGAAGTCCTCGTTGGGGCGGTTTGCGTCACCGGGGTCCGAAACGAGATCAGTTCGCATCCAGCCAGTCTGCACGAGGTCTTCACGGCTTCCGCCAAAGCCTGGTAAGTGCCCCCGAATTGATACGACCTTGCAGGTCAGGCGCCTGTTTTAGGCGGGAATCGACCCTTCCGGGAAGAGGCGGGTGGCGAATACTGCCAAAGCCTGCCGCGCGCGTCCAACCGGCGTGCCGCACACCCGTGGTGCACGCGCCACTGGAACTTGCCCGTCAACTCCCCTCCGATGTTCACTCCTTCGAGTGGCGGGTCAGGTGATGCAGGGCCACCGCCCACCGGCGCTGGGAGGGTCGGGAACCGTACGAACCGGGTGTACGCACCACCTGGCACCGAGATGACGGGGTGCCACCCGGGCCCCTGGGTAGACGAGTTCAGGATTGCGAGCACCGGTGCAGAAAAAGCGGCCTCGGCGCACAGGCAGGCAGACGGACCCCGCGGGGACCGCCCAGCAGACCCCCGTGGGCACCGGCCGTCCCACCCATGTGCGCACCCGGCTGATCGCCGCCGTCGCCGTGGTGGCCGCCGCGATCGCCGGCGCGGCGGCGCCTTCCCTGCTCACCGCCTCCGGAAACGTCAGCGATTCCCAGGACCTGGTGACGCTGGCCTCCCGCACCCAGGACGCGCTCGCCCTCGCCCACTCGCTGGCCGACGAGCGCGACGAGGTCACCTCCTACCTCGCGGCCGGGCGCCCCAAGGCGAAGGCCCCCTCCGAGGACCGCAGCGCCCGCGTCGACCACCAGGTGGAGGACCTGCGCGCCGACACCGACACCCCGGCGAGCCTGCGGAGCGCACTCGACGGCATCGACGCCGTCCGCCAGGCCGCGCTCACCGGCAAGAGCACGGCCCTCCAGGCCCACCAGGCCTACTCGGAGACGATCACCGCCCTGCACAAGCTCGCCGAGCAGCTGGCCGGACAGTCGCCCCCGCGGGCCGGCTCCGGCGCCCACGCGCTCGCCGAGCTGGACACCGCCGTCCAGCAGTCCGCCGCCGCCCGCGGCCTGCTGCTGGCCGCGCTGAACGTGCCGGGCACCACGCGCACGGTGATCAGCCCCGTGACCGGCCTGCCCACCACGATCTCCACCACCACCGAGGCCGACAGGAAGCAGCGCGACGCGCTCAGCACCGCCGCCCAGCAGGCCCGGCTGCGCTCCGACGCGTCCCTCGCCGACTTCCGCGAGACCGCCCCGCAGTCCGCCGTCGACTCCTACGACTCCACGGTCACCGGCCCCGAGGTCAACTCGGCGGACGAGTACCTGGCCACGCTGACCGCCCAGCCCACCCTCACCGACAGCGAGCTGACCACCAGCACCAAGAAGCTGGACGCGGCCCTGTCCGCCCGGGTCGACCTCATGACCGGCGCGGAATCCGCCCTCTACGACCACCGCACCAAGGACCTGGCGAAACTCCGCGACGACGACGTCACGGCGCTGGAGATCCGCATCGCCGTCCTGGGCGCCCTGATGCTGGTGGCCGTGGGCATCGCGACGGCCATGGCCCGTACGCTGACCCGCCCCCTGTCCGTCCTGCGCCGAGGCTCGGCCCGCCTGGCGGAGCCCGGGGACCCGGCGGCCCAGGAGCCGATCGCCTTCACCGGCCGCAACGACGAGTTCGCCCAGGTGGTCCGCGCGGTCAACGCCCTGCACGCCCACGCGGCGGCCCTGCACGAACGGGTCACCACGCTGGAGACCGACCGCAAGCACCTGGTCGGCCAGCGCCAGAAGATGGCCGACGCCCGCGAGGCGCTTCACGCCGAACTCACGGAGTCCGCCGCCCAGTTGGAGCGGCTGCGCACCAGCATCAGCGGCACCTTCGTCAACCTGGCCCTGCGCACCCTGGGCCTGGTCGAGCGCCAACTGGCCGTCATCGAGGGCCTGGAGGAGCGCGAACAGGATCCCGACCGTCTGGCCACGCTCTTCAAGCTGGACCACTTCGCCACGGTCATGCGCCGGCACAGCGAGAACCTCCTGGTCCTCGCGGGCACCGAGCACGTGCAGCAGCACCACGGCCCGGTCCCGCTGGTCGACGTCGTCCGCGCGGCGGTCAGCGAGATCGAGCGCTACGAACGCGTCCGCATCGCCTCTCTCCCTCCGCACGCCCACCTGGCGGGCTTCGCGGCGGACGACCTCTCCCACCTCCTGGCGGAGCTGATGGAGAACGCCACGTCGTTCTCCCCGCCGGACCTCCCGGTCGAGGTCTCCGGCTGGCTCCTGGAGTCCGGCGAGGTGATGCTCTCCGTCCAGGACGAGGGCATCGGCATGGCGACGGACCGCCTCGACGTCCTCAACACCCGCCTGGCCGACTTCGACCCCGAGTCCCACTACGACAACGAGGGCGAGACCGGCCTCGGCCTCGGCCTGTACGTCGTCGCCCGCCTCGCCCACCGCCACGGCGTCCGTGCGCAGCTGCGCGCGCAGAAGCAGGGCGGCATCGCGGCGGTCGTCGTCCTCCCGGCCACCCTCCTGGCACAGGCCCCGCCGGCCCCGCTCCCCCCGCACACCACGTCCATGAGCAGCACCGGCACCTTCTCCCTCCCGGGCGCCGACGCCGAGGTCAACTCCAACATCCTCCACGGCCGCACCAAGAACACCGACCCGTTGGTGGCGCTGGCGGAGGAGGCGGTACGGGCGGAGGAGACGGGCGAACACGAACAGGCCGAGCCGCCCACCGAGCCCACGGAAACCCGCCCGAAGGCCCCGGCGGAGACCTACGCCGAGACGACGATGGAGCTGCTGCTCCCGGACCTGACGCAGGAGCCTGCGGCCACCGAAACGGACGCGGCGCCCACGGACCCGGCGGCCGCCGACGGTGAAGCCGAGGCGGACGCCGCACGGGCTGAGGCGCCGCAGGACACCGCCGAGGCGGAGGAGCGGCTCACCGCCAAGGGCCTCCCCAAACGCACACCCAGGATCACCGCACCCGCCGCCCCACCCCGCCAACGCACCGCAAGCGTCGACGCCGAAGCCCTGCGCCGCAGGCTCGGCGGCTTCCGCACCGGCGCCCAGGCCGGCTACCGCGCCGTAGAGGCGGAGATCGCGGAACGTACGGAAGACACCACGGGGGGCACTGTCGAGGAGGCAAGCAGTTGACCGCGCCCAGCACCTTCGGACTGAGCAGTGAGGCCCGCAACCTGCACTGGCTGCTGACCAACCTGGTGGAGGAAGTGCCCGGCATCCAGTCCGTCGCCGTAGTGTCCTCGGACGGCCTGCTGCTGCTCTCGTCCGACCCGGCCCTCCCCCACGCTCGAACCCGCTCGCGCGGGGGGACCCCCAGGGCCGCATCCCGCGAGAAGCGCGCGGCGAAGGGCCCGAGGGGCTCCTCCGCCGACCTCGCCACCATCGTCTCCGGCATCGGCAGCCTCACCGTCGGCGCCGCCAAGCTGATGGACTCCGGCGGGGTCAGGCACACGATGGTCGCCATGGAGGAGGGCAGCCTGTTCGTGATGTCCATCAGCGACGGCTCGCTGCTCGGCGTGCACGGCTCCGCCGAGTGCGACATGAGCGTGGTGGCGTACCACATGGCCCTGTTCGTCGGCCGCGCCGGCCACGTCCTCACCCCCGAACTCCGCAGCGAGCTGCGAAAATCCCTGGAAGCCGAGTCGACGGGGAGCACCCGATGAGCGGCCCGCAGAAGAAGCTCCCCATACGCGGCGGCGACCGCAAACCCGCCCGCGTGCGCCCCTACTCGCTCACCGGCGGCCGTACCCGCTTCGGCCACGTCCTCCTCGTGGAGACGTTCGTGGCCAGCACGGCGGCCCTCGAAGCCCCCGAGGAGCGCAGGGAACTGACGAACGGCTCCCTCAACACCCGGGTCATGCCGGAGATGCGGGCCATCGTCGAACTGTGCCGCCGTATGCGCACGGTGGCCGAGATCGCCGCGCTGCTGAAGATGCCGCTCGGCGTGGTCCGCGTGCTCCTGAGCGACCTCGCGGACCAGGGAAAGATCCGTGTGTACGGCACCGGAACGGGTCACGGCACCGGCCGCCCGGACCGCGCTCTGCTGGAAAGGGTGCTGAGTGGACTCCGTCGTCTCTGACGCCGTCGCCTCCGCCGTCGGAGGCACCCCCCTCGTCGCCGGTTTCACCGAGCCCGACGAGGACCTGAAATCCTGGCAGACGGACCGTACGAGGGCCCCCGTCGCGACGAAGATCGTGGTGGCGGGCGGCTTCGGCGTCGGCAAGACCACCCTGGTCGGGACCGTCTCGGAGATCACGCCGCTCCAGACCGAGGCGCTGATGACCGAGGCGAGCGAGGGCACCGACGACCTGTCCGCCACGCCGGGCAAGCTCACCACCACCGTGGCCATGGACTACGGCCGCATCACGCTCGACGACGACCTGGTGCTCTACCTGTTCGGCACACCGGGCCAGCAGCGGTTCTGGTTCATGTGGGACGACCTGGTGCGCGGCGCGATCGGCGCCGTCGTCCTGGCCGACACCCGCCGCCTGAAGGACTGCTTCCCCGCGCTGGACTACTTCGAGAGCTGCGGACTGCCGTACGTCGTCGCGGTCAACCACTTCGACGGCAGTGAGCTGTTCGAGCCGGAGGACGTACGGGAGGCGCTGACGATACCCGCGCACATCCCTGTCATGATCATGGACGCGCGGCGTCGAATTTCGGCCATCGAGACACTGCTGGCCCTGGTCGGCCACGCGCTGGACGAAACCCCCGAGTAGTCCTGTTAGGAGCCCTCACCCGCATGCGGAAGATACTCGTCGTAGGAGCCGGCCAGTCCGGTCTCCAGCTCGCCCTCGGCCTGCAGTCGCACGGCTACGAGGTCACCCTGATGTCGAACCGGACCGCGGACGAGATCCGCACCGGCCGGGTCATGTCGACACAGTGCATGTTCGACACGGCACTGCAGCACGAGCGCGATCTCCAGCTGAACTTCTGGGAGTCCCAGGCCCCGAAGATCGAAGGACTCGGCGTCTCGGTCGCGGCCCCCGGCTCACACGACCCGGGCCCCACGCAGCGGGCCATCGACTGGGTGGGCAGGCTCGACGGGTACGCGCAGTCGGTCGACCAGCGGGTGAAGATGGCCGGCTGGATGGAGACCTTCGCGCAGCGCGGCGGCCAGCTGGTCATCCACGGCGCGGCGGTCGGCGACCTCGACTACTTCTCCCGCGCCTACGACCTCGTCCTGGTCTCGGCCGGCAAGGGCGAGCTGGTCCAGATGTTCGGCCGCGACGCCTCCCGCTCCCCGTACAGCGAGCCGCAGCGCGCGCTGGCGGTGGCGTACGTCCACGGTCTCGGCCCGCGCCCGGAGCACCCGGAGTTCGACGCGGTCCGCTGCAACCTGGTGCCGGGCGTCGGCGAGCTGTTCGTCATGCCGACCCTGACCACCTCCGGCCGCGCCGACATCCTCTTCTGGGAGGGCATACCCGGCGGCCCGCTCGACGTCTTCAACGGCGTCAAGGACCCGGCGGAGCACCTCTCCCTGACCCTGGAACTCATGGAGAAGTTCACGCCCTGGGAGTACGCGCGGGCGACGAAGGTCGAACTGACCGACGCGGGCGGCACGCTGGCCGGCCGCTACGCTCCGACGGTCCGCAACCCCATCGGCCGACTGCCCGGCGGCGGCCTGGTGCTGGGTGTCGCGGACGTCGTCGTGGCCAACGATCCGATCACCGGTCAGGGCTCCAACTCGGCGGCCAAGTGCGCCGCCGCGTACCTCGCCTCGATCCTCGAACACGGGGACAAGGAGTTCGACGAGGCCTGGATGCAGGCCACCTTCGACCGGTACTGGGCCACGGCCCAGCACGTCACCAAGTGGACCAACGCGATGCTCGCCCCGCCGCCGGAGCACATCCTGAACCTCATCGGCGCGGCCGGCCAGCTCCAGCCGGTCGCGGACCGCTTCGCCAACGCCTTCGACGACCCGGCCGACTTCGAGGACTTCTTCTACGAGCCGGAGAAGACGCAGGCCTACCTGGCGTCGGTGGCCGGGGCCTGATCCGGACGTACGGCACCGAGGACCGGGTACGACGCCAGAGGTGACACCTTCACCGCGTCTCCCGGTCTCGGTGCGTGGACGACCCTGCCGTCCCCGACGTACATCGCCACGTGCGTCGCGTCGGGGAAGTAGACGACCAGGTCACCCGGGCGCAGTTCGCTCAGCGGGATGCGCTTGAGGCGCTGCCACTGTTCCTGGCTGGTGCGGGGGATCGGGGTGCCCGCGTGGGACCACGCCTGGGCGGTGAGGCCCGAGCAGTCGTAGGCGTCGGGGCCCTCCGCGCCCCACTCGTACGGCTTGCCGACCTGGTCCATGGCGTAGCGGACCGCGCGGTTCCCGGCCGGGGTGGCGGAGCGGGCCGTGGGCAGGGCACCGGCGGTGGTGAGCTTCTGCTGGGCCGCGGTGACGTTCCGCTGCTCCAGCACGGCGATCGCGGCGAGCTGGGCCGGGGTGAGGCCGGCCAGCAGGCGTTCCACGTCGGCGAGCCTGGCCCGGACCTCGTCGTGCTGTTTCTTCTGCTGGTCCGTGAGCGTGAGCTGGGTGTCCAGGGCCTTGCGGGCGGCCCGGGCCAGGGCGTCCTTGCGCTGCTCCGAGGTGGTCAGCCGGGACACCGTACGGGCCCGGTCACGCTCCAGCTCCCCGATGACATGGCCCTCGTCCAGGGCGTGCTCCGGGTCGGGGGCGAGGAGCAGCCGGACGTAGGGGCCGAGGCCGGTGCTGCTCTGGTACTGCTGGCGGGCCAGCCGGCCGGCGTCGGCCCGGCTGTCCTGGAGGGCCAGCCGGGCGCGGGCCAGTTCGCCGTCCAGCCGGGACACCTGGGCGCTCTGCTGCTTCAGCAGATTCGCGGTGCCGTTGTAGGTCTCGATGGCCTGTTCGGTCCGCCGGTACAGCTGCTGAAGGTTCGTCAGCAGCTGGGCGACGGACTGCTGCGGTTCCGGTACGGCCGCGGCGGGTGCGGGGACGAGGACGGCCTGGGCCGCCATGGTCGTCGTACAGGCCAGGCGCAGAAGCACTCCTGACACGTCATCACCTCGGGTGCGGGGAGGGTGTCCCGGCGGGCGGGCTGTTCGCCTCCTATCGCACCGCGATCATCAGATGATCCGTGCGGGGCGCGCGTCCGGAATGGGCGGTTCGGCCCACACATGTCACCCGTCCGCGTCGTCCGGCTTGCCACGCGGTGCCGCGGCCGGCTTCGACCAGGGCCACCGGAGCCTGCCGCCCGAGATGTCGTCCGGGTCGTAGAGGTACTTCCACCCCTGGATCAGCCCCAGCCGCTTGCTGTGCCCCCTCGGCACGCGGCGGTAGACCAGCACCGTGGGCGGGCCGCCGTCCGGGTCGGGGACGGGGATGCGGTACGTCTTCGGGGGGTGCCCGGTCGGGCCGACCATGACGGGCAGCACACGACCATCCATCGGGCCGCCCTCGAAGGGGGTGTCCTGGCTCTTCACCCGTCCAGTCTCAGCCATCCCCGTCGAGCGCGCCGACGAGGGCGGCCGTCTGCGGGTCCCGGCCGGCGGTGACGGTGAGGACGGCCACGAACTGCTCCACCAGCCAGTCGCGCAGCTCCTCGACCGGGGGCTGCTTGTCCTCGTCCAGCCAGATCAGCGAGGCCGCCTCGACGGCCGTGATCCACGTCCGCACGGTCATCCGCAGCCGGGGGCCGGGGTCGGCGACACCGAGATGCCGGTAGATGTGCTCGGCGGCGGCCCGGCGAACGCCGTCCACGGTGGCCGTCGTCCGCGACGTCTCCACCACACTGCCGCCCTGGAGCAGCGCGCTGAACCCGGTGTCGTGCTCGTCGACGAAGGCCAGATACCGGTCCAGGGCCCGGGACAGCCGGTGCAGTAGCGGCCCCTCCAGGGGCTCGTCGAAGCACTGCTGCAGCTCCTCGGCCGCCGACCGCAGCGCGGCCTCGTACAGCTGCTGCTTGCCGCCCGGGAAGTACCGGTACACCAGGGGACGCGAGACCCCGGCCTCCTCCGCCACGTCGTCCAGCGACACGTCCTCGGGGGCGCGGTGCGCGAAGAGGGTCAGGGCGGCGGCGAGGAGCTGGCTGCGCCGCTCCTCGACGCTGAGCCGACGGTAGGCGGGGGTGGCGGCCGGGGTCATGCACGCAGGGTAACTGGTACTGACACGGGGCCGCCGTCCGTCCGCGGTTCAGTGGTCGGCCACGAGGAGCCGGTACCCGACGTCGATGCTGTCGAGCGTGAGCAGCTCGGCGTGACGTGTGTGCCAGCGGCCGGTCGCCAGGTCCTCCGCGAGCCGGGCCAGGCCGGGCGCGATGGCCTCCTCGCCGGTCTGGGCGAGCATGGAGATCCCCGCGCGCACCCGCGGGTCGAGGTAGGCGTCGGGGCGGCGCCAGTATGCGGCGCCGAATCCGTCCAGGCAGTCGTGCGGGATCCGCACCGGTTCCTGGCGCGCCCCGCCGAGCAGGTCGACCAGCCGGCCGGTCGGGGTGGCGCGGGTGTCGTCGAACGCGGCTGCCTGCGGGAGGTAGTCCCGGACGAGCCAGAACCGCTCACGGAAGATGTGCTGGTCCCACGTCAGGATGACGACGCGGCGGCGGGCGACCCTGCGCAGTTCGCCGACTCCGGCCGCGAGGTCGGACCAGTGGTGGACGGTCAGCAGGGCCATCACGGCGTCGGCGGCGTCGTCACGCAGCGGGAGGTGTTCGGCGACCGCCCGCACGGCGGGCGCGGATCCCGGCGGCCGCTGGGCGATCATGACCCGGCTGGGTTCGACCGCGAGGGCCGTCCGCTGCGGTTCGTACGAGCCGGTGCCCGCTCCGACGTTGATCACGTCGGTCGCGTTCCCGAGCGCGGCGTGGATCTGCGCGGCGATCCGCGGATCAGGTCGTCGTGTCCGGGCATACGTCGCGCCGAGTGCGTCATAGGTGGCCATGCCGGTCAGTATGCGAAGCTCCGGGACACGGAGGGGCGGCCCCGGTCGGGACGCCCCTCCGTCAGCCTGATCAGGATGCGCCCTGGACCCGGCTGAAGAGCCGGCCGGCGAGGTCGGCGCCCACGACCGCGCCGGTCTCGTCGCGGGTGAAGAAACCGCGCTGTCTCACCCTCGAGGTCCTGATCAAACCGGAGCTGCGTGCCGCGTCGGACAAGGAACTCCCCGCGCACTACACGTCGTTCGACTTCGGCCTGCTGCCCGGCGGCATCGAAGGGCGGTCAGGGTGAGGTCTTTGATCCTGAACCGCCGGATCACACCCTCGATCTGCCGCCGCAGGCGCTCGGCGTACGGGCCGTACCTGCCGATCGGCAGGCTGATACGCGCCCCGGCTTCGTTCCCACCCGCCTCAGCCCGTTGTCCAGTGACGGAGTTTCTCCGGGTTGCGTACCACCCAGATGTGCTTGATGCGGTCGCCCGCGACCTCGAACGCGAACACCGTCACGATGGCGCCGTCCTGCTCGGCCACCAGACCGGGCTGACCGTTGACCGTGCGTTCCAGGAACGTCATGTCGCCGGGCCTCCGGCGGGCGAGGTCGACCCAGGCGTGCGCGATCTGCTCGCCGCCTTCGATGGGGTGCAGGAAGGCGGTGACGAGGCCGCCGCCGTCGGCGATCGCCGTGGCGTCGGGGTCGAGCAGGCCGATGAGGGCATCGATGTCCTTGGCTTCCCATGCCTGCTTGAAGTCCCTGACGACGCCGACGCGTTGGGCCGCCGGAGTCGCGGAAGGCCGCGAGGCCCGGATGCGGCGGCGGGCCGAGGAGGCCAGCTGGCGGCATGCCGCCGGGGTACGGCCCACGATCTCGGCGACTTCGGCAAAGGAGTAGCGGAAGACATCGTGCAGGATGAACGCGATGCGCTCGGCCGGGGTCATCGATTCGAGCATGACCAGGAAGGCCAGGTTGACCGACTCGTCCAGGGTGACCCGGTCGGCCGGGTCGACCGTGGTGCCGCCCGGCCGCCCGCTGATCCACTCCGTACGCTCGGGCAGCGGCTCGGGGATCCATTCGCCCACGTAGGTCTCCCGCCGGGCCCGTGCCGAGCCGAGCAGGTTGAGGCAGACGCGGCTGGCGACCGTCGTCAGCCAGGCACCGGGGGACTCGATGGCGTCCTGCTGCTGCCGGGACATGGCGTACCAGCGGGTGTACGTCTCCTGGACGGCATCCTCGGCCTCGGCCAGTGAGCCCAGGAGCCGGTACGCGAGATTGATCAGCTGACGGCGCTCGCTCATGATCGTGTCGAGGCCCGGATCGGGCCGGCCCTGTCCTGGCCGGGATGGGGTGGTCATGGTGCCGACGGCTCCCTCGGTCGCATCTGCCCTCACCAGTTCGACAAGACAGCCCCCCGGAACGTGAGGCGACGCACCGGCCTCACATTCCGCGGGGCTGAGTTGTCGAACTGCTGAGACGGACACAGCATCCAGCGAACAGGAAGCTCAGAGACATCATGACTACCTCACTGCCGGCAACACCGTTCGCCGACCCGGCGCCGTCGCAGCGCCTGGAGCGGGCGGCCACCGCGCTGACCGCACACGGCTTCACCGTGGAGATCCTCGACGACGCCGCCGCCGCGCGTACCCGCGTCAAAGACCTGATACCGGAGGGTGCCGGCGTGTTCACCGGGGCCAGCGAGACCCTCCGCCTGTCCGGCATCGACAAGGACATCAACGCCGGCGGGCGGTACCAGGCCATCAAGCCACGCGTCCTGGCCATGGACCGCGCCACCCAGAGGGACGAGATGCGCAGGCTGTGCGCCGGCCCTGACGTCATCGTGGGCAGCGTCCACGCGGTCACCGAAACCGGCTCCCTCGTGGTCGCCTCGGGCAGCGGAAGCCAGTTGCCCGGCTACGCCGGCGGCGCCGCCCACGCGATCTGGATCGTCGGGGCGCAGAAGGTGGTACCCGACCTGCCCACCGCGCTGCGCCGCGTCGAAGAGCACTGCCTCCCACTGGAAAGCGCCCGCACCCAGGCGGTCCACGGGTGGCCCAGCGCCGTCAACCGCCTTCTCGTCCTCAACGCGGAACCGTACCCGGGGCGCGGCACCGTCCTGCTGCTCCGCGAAGCCATCGGATTCTGAACCGTTCGCCCTACGGCAGCAGCCCCGACGACCTCCACAGCCGCCGCCCCACACCCCGCAGCACCCCGATGTCGTCGAGGAAGTCCGTCAGCCGCTTCGCCCCCGTCTGCATGACCTCCCGCCGGTGCCCGCTCGCCTTCACCTGGGCCATCGCCTCCCGCTTGTCGAGGCCGACGTTCGTGTACACCTCGGGGTTCACGAACGCGACCGAGAACACCCGGGCGAACTCGCCCGAGGTGACCCGGGTGAACTCCTGGGACCACCTGGGGGCGGTCAGCATCTGGCGGCGCAGTTCCTCGCGGGCGTAGCGGACGTGGCGGGCCTCCTCGACCACGTGGATGCGCGTGACACCCCGGATCAGCGGCTGCACCCGCTCGTCCGGGAACGTCAGCCGCTGCATCCAGTCCAGGACCTCCTCACCCAGCAGAGTTGCCGTGAAGGAACCCGGCGTGGTCGAGATCGTCTTGAACAGCCGCCCAAGGTTGTGGTGCGCACGAGCCACCGGATACCACGGGGTCCCCCCGTGCGAGATCAGCCGGGCGAACATCTTCGAGTGCCGGCACTCGTCCTCGATCTCGGTCAGCGCGTAGCGGACGTGCGCGCTCGTCGCCGCCTTGTCGTAGATGTGCCGGACCAGCAGCTGCATGAGGATCAGCTCGAACCAGATGCCGAGCGAGGCCAGCGCCGCCGCCTCGTGCTGGGAGAGCAGGATCCGCTGCTCCTCGCTCATCCGCTTCCACATCGGCGTGTCGTACAGCGACACCAGCTCCGGCGGCCAGAACCACTTGCCCTCCTCGAAGGGGGCGTCCCAGTCCAGCTCCTTGTCCGGATCGAAGGAGTGCCTGGCGGAGGAGACGAGCAGCCGTTCGGCCACCTCTTCCCGGTCCTTGAGCAGGCCGAGCGCGTCGCGCAGTCCGTCCAGCGCGTCCGCTTCCGTCAGCGTCGTCATGGCTCCCTCACCTCGTTACCGGGGGTACGTCGTCCTTGCCCCTTATGAGACTGCCTGTCAGCAAGGCCGTCAATCCCTCGCACATGACTTGTTGACTGCGCGTCTACGTGTGAGCCTGCCGTGTATGCCGACCCAAGACCTGTACGCCAACGACCCGGGAGACTCCCCCTGGCAGGTGCCCGCGAGCGGTGCCGCCCGGTTCAACTGGGAGTACGACGACGGCCGCGACCGCCTGCTCGCCCTGTACCAGAAGGGCAAGGACAAGCAGTGGGACGGGCAGAAGCGCATCGACTGGGACCTGGAGGTCGACCCGTACGACGCGCTCGGCACCCCGGAGGAGTCCATGACCCTGTACGGCACGCCGTACTGGGACAAGATGACCGACAAGGACAAGGGCGAGCTGCGCCGGCACTTCGCCTCCTGGCAGTTCAGCCAGTTCCTGCACGGCGAGCAGGGCGCGATGATCTGTGCGGCGCGGATCGTGGAGTCGGTGCCCGACCTGGACGCCAAGTTCTACTCCGCGACCCAGACCATGGACGAGGCCCGGCACGCCGAGATATACGGCCGGTTCCTGCATGAGAAAATCGGGCTCGTCTATCCCATCAACGACAATCTGCAGGCGCTTCTCGGTGACACGCTCCGGGACAGCCGCTGGGACATGCCCTACCTCGGTATGCAGGTGCTCATCGAGG
Source organism: Streptomyces sp. NPDC020192 (assembly GCF_044388685.1). Taxonomy (NCBI): domain Bacteria; kingdom Bacillati; phylum Actinomycetota; class Actinomycetes; order Kitasatosporales; family Streptomycetaceae; genus Streptomyces; species Streptomyces sp. NPDC020192. The sequence goes on from NZ_JBIRXG010000005.1 coordinate 270,283, forward strand.
GCCTCGCGCTGGCCGCCTTCGGGATGATCCGGGACACCACGAACAAGCCGCTGCCCAAGCAGATCCTGACGTACGTCATGCAGGACGAGGCCCGGCACGTGGCCTTCGGCCGGATGGCGCTGCGCGACTACTACAAGCAGCTCACCGACGCCGAACTGCGTGAGCGCGAGGAGTTCGTCATCGAGGGCTGCTATCTGATGCGCGACCGGCTGCGGGGGGTGGAGGTGCTGGAGAACTTCGGCATCCCCACGGCCGAGGCGGAGGTGCTGAGCGAGCGCTCCGAGTTCCTCCAGCTGTTCCGCAAGCTGCTGTTCAGCCGCATCGTGCCCTGTGTCAAGGACATCGGCCTGTGGGGCAAACGGCTCCAGCAGGCCTACCTGGACATGGGCGTCTTCGACATGGGTGACGCCAGTCTGGACCTGCTCATGGCCCAGGACGAGGAACTGGCCGACCAGTTGGACGCGGAGCGCTTCGCCGCCGAGGAGCGGGAGCGGGTGGCGGAGGTGGAGGAGGCCGTCGAGGCGGGGGTCGCCGAGGGCTGAGCAGTCAGGTGGTGGCGGGGAGTTCACCCAGGTGGAGTAGCGTGCTGGCGTGTCCATGCCTCCGCCACCGCAGCAGCCGCAGCAGCCGTACGGGCAGCAACCGCCCTACGGCGCCTACGGCGTGCAACCGCCGTACGGTCAGCCGCCGCAGGCCGCCCCCGGCCCGTACGGCTCCCCGTACCCGCAACAGCAACAGCCGTACCCACCGCAGCCCTACCCCCAGCAGCAGCCCTACCCGGCCTGGGGTGTGCCGCCCATGGCGCCGCCGAAGAAGCGCCGGGTCGGGCTGATCCTCGGGATCGTGGGCGGCGTGGTCACGCTGGTCGTCGTGGGGCTCGTGCTGCTCGGGGCGGTGGTCAGCAGCGGCTTCCCGGCGGCGAAGAACAAGCTCACCCTGCCGAAGACGCTGCTCGACGGGAAGTACCAGCTCGCCCGGGACCTCTCCGACACCGAGGGCAAGAAGATCGAGGACGAGGCCGACGGCGCCTGGGACGCCAAGGACGTCCACGCCGTGGTCGCTTCCTACGGCGCGGGTGGTGACACGACCCAGGGCGCCCTGGTGGTGTCGGGCATGTACGGCCGGTTCAAGAACACCGATGAGGCCCGCGGCAACATGCTGAAGGGCGCCTCCGAGGCGGACGGCGTGACGGTGGCAGTGGCCCCGAAGGACTTCCCTGAGAGCGGCTCGCCCACGGTCACCTGTGAGGTGCTGACACAGAAGAAGCTCGGCGAGACCGTGACCTACCCCGTGTGCGCCTGGAGCGACGGCAACACGGGGGCCGGCGTCGCGTCGATCAACGCCAAGACGGCCAAGCAGGACCCGTCCGACGTGGACCTCGCGATGTACGCGAAGCTCACCCTCCAGGTCCGCTCGGAGATGATCAAGCCGATCAGCTGACCACCTCGGTCTGCTCCGGCGCCGGGAACGACGTCCGCAGCGTGAAGGCGTACGGCGTCGCGCCGTGCGCCCTCAGGTGCAGCAGCCGGTCCTCCGCCTCGGCGACCGTCGGGCGGTGGCCGGCCGGCACCCACCACAGCACGGCCGTCGCCTCCTCGAGCTTCTCGAACCACTCCCGGCGCCGGGCCAGCAACTCCCGGTGCTGCCCCTGGTACATGAACGCCGTCAGCGCGTTCGTGTCCCGCCACGTCGACATGTTGATGATCAGCCACTCGTCACCGAGGACCGGAACGTCGGTGGCGTTGCCGGAGTCGCTCTGCAAGCGCCACACGAACCCGTCCGCGGCGTCCGCCACCGCGTTCACCGGGTCGAGCGCGTCGACGAAGTACCGCAACTGGGGCGAGTCCAAAGGGAACTTGAGGCGGGCGATGTTGACCTGGGCGAGTTCGTGCGCGGCGGAAGTCTGCGTCATGACCGAACGGTAGGTCGGGTCCACGGACCGCCGGTACCCCCCGTCTCACCACCCGAGAACCGCCCGCATCACATCCCGCGCGATCGGTGCCGCGTCCCCGCCGCCGCTGATCTCGCCCCGGTCCGCCGAGGCGTCCTCCACCACCACCGCGACCGCCACCTGCGGCTCCAGGGCGCCCTCCGCCTGCGCCCAGGAGACGAACCAGGCGTACGGCACACCGGAGTTGCCGACGCCGTGCTGCGCGGTGCCGGTCTTGCCGCCGACGATCGCGCCGGGGATGGTTGCTCGGGTGCCGGTGCCCTCCCGGACCACGTCCGTCATCAGCTCCTTCAGGCGTACCGCCGTCGAAGGGTTCATCACCTGCCGTACCGGATGCGCCCCGCTCCCGGCGACCGTCTCCCCGCTGTGCCGGGTGGTCCGTTCCACCAGGTAGGGGGGCCGCAGCAGACCCCCGTCGGCGACGGCGGCCGCGACCATCGCCATCTGCAGCGGGGTGGCCCGCGTGTTGTACTGCCCGATCGAGGACAGCGCCAGCTGCGCCCTGTCCACATGCGGGTCGAAGGTGCTGGGCGAGGCGGAGAAGGGGATGCGCAGCCCGGTGTCGTTGAACCCGAAGGCCTGCGCCATGCCCACCATGTCCCGCACCCCGACGTCCACGCCGAGCTTGGCGAACACCGTGTTGCAGGACCACTCGAAGGCCGTCCGCAGCGAGGCGTCCCCGCAGCTGTCGGCCTCGTTGGTGAGCCGGGTCGTGGTGCCCGGCAGCCAGTAGGGGTCGGGGGAGTCGGTGGGCGCGTCCAGGTCGGTGACCACGCCCGCGTCCAGCGCCGCCGCCGCGGTGACCACCTTGAACGTCGAGCCCGGCGGATAGGTCTGCCGTACCGCCCGGTTGAGCATCGGCTTCTCCGGGTCGTGGTTGAGCCGCTCCCACGCCGAGGTCACCGCCTCCCCGTTGCCGGACAGCTGCGCGGGGTCGTACGACGGGCTCGACACCAGGGCCAGGACGCGGCCCGTGGCCGGTTCGATCGCGGCGACCGCGCCCTTGCGTCCGGCGAGCCCCCGGTACGCCGCCTCCTGCGCCTGCCGGTTCAGGGTCGTGACGACGTTTCCGGCCGGGTTGGGCCTGCGTGTCATGTCGTTCCACAGCGGCAGCGGCGCCAGCAGCGGATCGGTGCCGGAGAGCACGCTGTCCCCGGCGTGCTCCAGGAAGGTGGTGCCGTACGCCTGCGAGGCGAAGCCGGTCACCGGGGCGTACAACGGGCCGTCCTTGTAAGCCCGTTCGTAGCGCAGCTGCTCGCCGGTGTCGGTGGACCCGGTGACCGGCTCGTCGCCGACCAGGATGTCACCGCGTGGCTGGCCGTAACGGGCGATCGTGGCACGGCGGTTGGCCGGGTTGCGGTCGTACGTCCCGGACTCCACCACCTGCACCCGGGCCGCGTTGCCCAGCAGGGCCGCGAGCAGCAGTGCGCAGAACGCGCACGCGTGCCGGATGTAGCGGGCCATGGGCCGCCCGCCCTCGGGAAAGCCGCCGTAGTCGCCGTGGTCGGTCACGGGGCCTCCCGCCCGTCGTACTGGCTGCGCGCCGAGTCGCTCACCCGGATCAGCAGGGCCACGATCGCCCAGTTGGTGACCACCGAGGAGCCGCCCTGGGCGAGGAACGGCATCGCCATGCCGGTCAGCGGGATCAGCCCGGTCACCCCGCCCGCGATCACGAACACCTGGAGGGCGAGGAGCGCGGCGAGCCCTACGGCGAGGAGCCGGCCGAACGGCTCGCGCAGGGCGAGGCCCGCCCGGAAGCCGCGCTCCACCAGCAGCGCGTACAGCAGGACGATCGCGGCGAGCCCGGCGAGCCCCAGCTCCTCGCCCGCCGTGGCCAGGATGAAGTCCGACTTCACGGCGAAGCCGATCAGCACCGAGTGCCCGAGCCCGAGCCCGGTGCCGAGCACCCCGCCGGCCGCGAACGCGAACAGCGACTGGGAGAGCTGGTTGGGGCCGATCCCGGCGTCGATCGTGTGGAACGGATGCAGCCAGTCCTCGATCCGCCCGCCCACATGCGGCTCGAACCGGCCGACGACATAGGCGCCCAGTACCGCCAGCAGCAGCCCGACCGCGATCCAGCCGGTGCGTCCCGTGGCGACGTACAGCAGGACCACGAACAGCCCGAAGAACAGCAGCGAGGTGCCCAGGTCCCGCTCCAGGACCAGGACACCGACGCTCAGCAGCCAGATGGTGACGATCGGGCCGAGCACCCGCCCGGTCGGGAACTGCAGCTTCCACAGCCGGCGGCCGGTGTACGCGAGCGCGTTGCGGTTGGCGGCGAGATAGGCGGCGAAGAACACCGCGAGCAGCACCTTCGCGAACTCGCCCGGCTGGATGGAGAATCCGGCGATCCGGATCCAGATGCGGGCGCCGTTGACGGCCGGGAAGAGGATCGGCAGCGCGAGCAGGCCGAGCGCGGCGGCCACGCACACGTACGCGTACCGCTGGAGCACCCGGTGGTCGCGCAGCACCAGCACGACGGCGATGAACAGCGCCACGCCCAGGGTGGACCACACCAGCTGGGCGGGAGCCGCCCGGTCGCCCGGTGTCTCCAGGTCCAGCCGGTAGATCAGGACCAGGCCGAGCCCGTTGAGCAGCACCCCGATCGGCAGCAGCAGCGGATCGGCGTACGGCGCCCGCAGCCGTACGGCGAGATGCGCGCACAGGGCGAGCACCCCGAGCCCGGCGCCGTAACCGGCGGCGCCGGGCGGGACGGTGCCGGTCCGCGCGAGCCCGACCGCGCAGTAGCCGTGCACGGACAGCAGGACGGCCAGCACGATCAGGGCGAGTTCGATGCCACGGCGCCGGGGGAGGCGTACGGCGGGTGCGGGAGTCTGCGCCGCCGCCCGGGTGGTTGCGGCCTTGGTCATGCCCGGAACCTACCCAAACAGGGCGTCTTGCCGGCTGGGGACGCGCCCCAAAGGGGCGCGGGGAACTGCGCGAGCAACCACACCGGACCCGCACTCCGAGGACGACAGTCAGCCCCGAGCTCTACCGCTCCTCAGCCACAGGCAAGATCAGCGTGGCAATGGCCCCGCCGTCAACGGCATTGGCGAACGTCAGCCGCGCGCACAGCACCTCCGCCTGCCCCACCGCGATGGTCAGCCCCAACCCGTGTCCGGTCGCCCCACCCTCCGTGCGAAACCGCTGCGGACCGTGCGCCACCAGATACCGCGGATAGCCACTCCCGTGATCCCGCACGGTCACGACAGGCCCGTCCACCGTCAAAACCACCGGAGGGTCACCGTGCTTGTGCGCGTTGGCCACCAGATTCCCCAGCACCCGCTCCAGCCGCCGCCGGTCGGTCTCCACGCGCGCGCCCCGGACGATCCGCACCTCCGTGTCGGTGCCCGACGCCCGCACCACCCGCCGGGCCAGCGCCCCCAGCTCCTCGGTGCCCACGTCCAGCTTCTCCCGGCGGGTGTCGAGCCGGGAGATCTCCAGCAGGTCCTCGGTGAGCGTGCGCAGCGCCGCCACCCGGTCCCGCACCAGCTCCGTCGGCCGCCCCGGAGGGAGCAGCTCCGCCGCCGCGTGCAGCCCGGTCAGCGGGGTGCGCAGCTCGTGCGCCACGTCCGCGGTGAACCGCTGCTCGCTCAGCAGCTTGCTCTGCAGCGTGGAGGCCATGGTGTCCAGGGCCGCCGCGACCGCGGCCACCTCGTCCTGCGGCCGGGACGGGTCCTTGGTCAGCGGATCGTCCACGCGCGCGTCCAGGTCGCCCGTGCTGATCCGCCGGGCCACGCGCGCGGTGGCGTGCAGCCGCCGGGTCACCCGGGTCACCGCGAACACGCCGACCAGCACGGTCGCCCCGATCGCGAGCCCCGACGACCACAGGATCGAGTTGTCGAGCCCGGTGATGGTGCGGGCCTGCTGGGAGTAGTCGATCTCCACGGCCAGCGCCCGGCGCCCGGTCGTCGGGCCCGCCGCCCACATGGTCGGGTGCCCCCTGTGCGTGGAGACGATCGTGCCGCGCCGGCCGGACACCGCCAGCCTCCGCAGCGCGGGCGGCAGCCCCTCGGGGTCGACCCCGGTGCCCGGCGGCAGCGCGTCCCCGGCCTCGTACTCCTCGGTGGCGTCGGCGAGGCGGGACAGGGCCTGGTCACGGGCCTGGTCGACGGTCTGGTCGGTCACCGAGACATGCACCAGCACACCGAGCAGCGCGGCCAGCGCACAGCACATCACCGTGATGAACACGGCCGCCTTCACGGCGAGCGCCCCGGCCCACCGCGGCAGACCGGGCTTCACCGGGTGCCCGCCGAGGGAGACGAGGAGGGGGAGGGGGAGGGGGACGGCTTCTGGGCCTTGCGGCCGTCACCGGTGTGGAGGTACTCGTCGCGGGAGAACACCATCGACCGCTGCCCCGGGTCCCACACCCAGGTCGTGCGGTACTCGTAGCCGGAGACGTCCGCCGGGGAGCGCTCGATCAGCGAGCGCCCGGCCAGCTCCACCCCGAGGATCGCGTCGTTGTCGGCCAGCACCTGCACCAGACGGTGCTTCTCGACGGTGTAGACCCGTACCGCCGTCTGGTTGGTCGGGTAGAGCCGGAAGCCGAGCGTGAGGTCGTTGCGGCCGTCGCCCGTCAGGTCGCGGTAGTACGGCGTCAGCAGCGGGCAGCGCGCCTTGTCGCCGCCGGACCGGCAGTCCTTCAGCCGGTCCACGGTCGCGTGGTACGCCCCCTTCGAGCCGTAGTCGTCCGGCTCCGCCTTGATCTCCGCCTCGACCACGGCCACCAGGTCCACCTTGCGGATGTCGTCCTTGGGGACCTTGACGCCCTTGACGACCGACCTGGTCGCCACGGCGTAGGGGTAGGCCGGGCTGGACGCCGGCCGGAGGTCGGGCCAGAGCTTGGCGGGACTGACCGCGGTCGGGGTCGGCCCGGCGGCCCGCAGTCCGCCCCGGTCGCCACAGCCCGCGGCCGTCAGCGACAGCAGGGCCACGGCGGCCACGGTGAGGGCGGTGCGCACGGGACGGCGGGCTGGCACGGGGCTCCTGAGGCTGCGGGGTCTGTTCGGGATCCCGTACACCTTATTCGCAGTTTCGTTTGTTCGTAGTTTCGTATTTTTCGTAGTTTGATCGGGAAGTGCTTTTTGCGCCCCCGGTGGCGGCGCTGGGAGAGAGGCTACTCGGCCAGTTCCTCCAGCAGCCGGACGGTCGGCAGTCCCGCGCGCAGGTACTCCACGAACAGCTCGTTGTGCAGCGCCCACGCCGAGCGCCGGGCCCGGATCAGCTGGATCGCCTCGTCGGCGGTGGCGTGGCCGCGCTGGACCAGGGCATGGGCGATGACCAGGCCCGACCGGTTGTACCCGTGGTAACAGCGCACGAGCACCCGGCGCCCGGCATCCAGCGCCTCGTTCACCGCCCGGGCCAGCCGCATCACCCCGGCGAGCTGCGTGCCGTCCAGCGGCCCGTCCGGAATGGGCCACACATGGTGCTCGACGCCCGGATCGGGCCCGTACCCCGGCAGTCGCAGCAGCGTCTGCACCACATCGAACTCGTCCCGTACGACGGCGGACTCCACCCGCCCGGAACGGCCCTGGAACTCGTGCCCGCCCATCCACAGACCGGGCACGATCTCGTTCCACGGGCGCTCCGGCGGCGGTACGTCGGGCTGCCTTCCGCGGATCCGCAACGGCGCCTCCCCAACTCCCCCTCGCAGGGCCGTCCTCCAAGGTAACCGGTCTTGCCCCGGGAGCACCCCGCCTGTTCCCATGGTCGAGGGGTGATGGCGCATGAACGCACTGCGCGTGGTGCCGGCCTATCGGCACGGACACGAACGGCTGTACGTCTGCCGCCCGGACGGCAGCAACGTCGCCTGGTACGACCGGGAGGCGGGCCGGGTGAACCTGCTCGGCGAGGACAGCAGGGACGACGTACTCCAGGCCCTGAAGCCCTTCCTCACCGGCCCGGTGACCGTGGGCCCGCCCCCGGTCCCGACCCCCGCGGAACTGGCCCGGCTGACCCTGCACCCGGACGACGACCTGGCCCCCAACCGCCCCGGCGAGGCCCTCCTCGTCGCCCTCGACCGCGACCCCGGCCACGCCCACCGGCTGCGCCCCGACCCGCGCCGCCGCGCCCTGAGCGCCGAGCAGACCGTCGGCCAGGCCCTGGACGCCCTGGAGGGCGCCGGCTGGCACACCCTGCACTCCATAGCGCTGCCCGGCGGCGACCGCATCCACCATCTGCTGCTCGGCCCCGGCGGCCTGTTCGCCGTCCACGCGCTGTACGCCCGCAAGACCCGCATCCTGGTCGCCGACCCGATGGTCACCGTGGGCCGCCGCGAGGCCGAGCCGCTGCTGCGCCGGCTGCGCGCGGACGCCGACCGCGCCTCCTACGCCCTGACCGCCGAGGTCCGCCCGGTCCTGGCCCTGGCGGGGCCCGCCGAGGTGACGGTGACCGCCCAGCCGCGCGCGGTACGGATCCTGCAGGACACCGACCTGGCCGACCTGGCCCGGCTGGGCGGGGTGCTGAAGCCGGCGGACGTGGAGGCCCTGCACGGGATGGCACGGGACCGGAACACATGGGCGAGGGTGTAGGGGCTCAGCGGGGCAGCGGGGCGGCCGTGCCGGCGTCCAGCAGGGGAGCCATGAGGTCCCCGTGGTCCTGGAGGCGCGGGGCCATGTCGCCGGCCTGGAACTCCAGCTGCCCGGGGCTGCGGCAGTCCGCGACCTCCTCCCAGGTGACCGGAGCGGACACGAGGGGGAACGGGCGGGCGCGCAGGGTGTAGGGCGTGGCCGTGGTCTTGCGCGCGGCGTTCTGGCTCCAGTCGACGAACACCTTCCCGGGCCGCAGGCTCTTGGTCATCCGGTGCACCACCAGCCGGGGCATCGCCCGCTCGGCCTCGACGGCCAGCTCTTTGGCGTACGCGCTCGCGTCGTCGGGCGACCCCCCGCGCACGGCCGCCAGCAGATGCAGCCCCTTCGACCCGGCCGTCTTCGCACACGCCTCGATCCCGTCCGCCGCGAGCCGCTCCCGCAGCCACAGGGCCACCTCGCAGCAGTGGACGACGGTCGCCGGCGGCCCGGGGTCGAGGTCGAAGACCAGCCGGTCGGCCTGCTCGGGGTCCCGTACCAGCCACTGATGCGTATGGAACTCGGTGACGAGATTCGCCGCCCAGACGAGACTGGCCAGATCCTGTACGACGACCATCCGGGCCGGCCCCTCCGACCGCGTGACCTCGGCGGTGGTGACCCACTCGGGCGTACCCGGCGGCACGTTCTTGGTGAAGAACAACTGCCCCTCCGGACCGTCCGGATAGCGCAGGAACGACACGGCCCGGTCGCGCAGATGCGGCAGCAGTACGTCGGCGCTGGTCGCGTAGTAGTGCACCAGCTCCGCCTTGGTGAAGCCGGTCTGCGGATACAGCACCTTCTCCAGGTTGCTGAGCGCGACCCGCCGCCCCTCCACCTCCGTGATAGGCGTCATAGGATGACAATCCCAGATAAATGGTTGAAACAATCGCAATTCGTACCGGAAGGGCGGGTGCGGCACGTGCGGTCGATATGGAACGGCGCGATCTCCTTCGGTCTGGTCAGCATCCCGATCAAGCTGGTGAACGCCACGGAGAGCCACACGATCTCCTTCCGCCAGATCCACACCGAGGACGGCGGCCGCATCCGCTACCGCAAGTTCTGCGAACTGGAGGAGCGGGAGGTCAGCGGCGCGGAGATCGGCAAGGGGTACGAGGACGCGGACGGCACGATCATCCCGATCAGCGACGAGGACCTCTCCCACCTGCCCATCCCTACCGCCCGCACGATCGAGATCGTGGCCTTCGTACCGGCCGACCGCATCGACCCGCTCCAGATGGACGCGGCGTACTACCTGGCGGCGAGCGGAGCCCCGGCGGCGAAGCCGTACACCCTGCTCCGGGAGGCCCTGAAACGCAGCAACAAGGTCGCCATCGCGAAGTACGCCCTGCGCGGCCGCGAACGGCTCGGCATGCTGCGGGTGGTCGACGACGCCATCGCCATGCACGGTCTGCTCTGGCCGGACGAGGTACGCGCGCCGCAGGGGGTGGCCCCCGAGGTCGAGGTCACCATCCGCGACAAGGAGCTGGACCTCGCCGACGCCCTGATGGACACCCTCGGCGAGGTGGACCTGGCGGACCTGCACGACGAGTACCGGACGGCCCTGGAGGAGGTCATCGCCGCGAAGGCCTCCGGCGAGGCCCCACCGGAGGCTCCCGCCCCGGCCGCCGGCAAGGTCCTCGACCTGATGGCAGCCCTGGAGAACAGCGTCCGGGCGGCGAGGGAATCACGCGGCGAGGTCCCTGCCGGGGGCGAGGCCGAGGTGCGGCGGCTGCCGAGAAAGACGGCGGCACCGAAGAAGACGGCTGCCGCCAAGAAGACGGCGGCCAAGTCCGCGGCGAAGAAGACGACGGCCAAGTCCACGGCGAAGAAGACGACGACGAAGAAGGCGGCGTCCCGCAAACGGTCGGCTTGAGGGCGATCGCGCCCGCGTCCTCGCTGACCTCCTGAACCTCACTCGGTGTGGGCGCGGATGAACGCGTCGTACGCCTCGGGTGTCGGCTCGGCGGGGAGCGGCCGGTACAGGTCGTGCGGGCCCGGGACGAGCTGGCGGGCGACGAGGTCGGCGTGGATCTGCTGGAGGTGGGAGATCTCGCCGGCGTTCGGGTCGACCGCCGCCGGCGCGGGCGCGGTCACGTTCGCGAGGACGTCGTCGGTGCGGGGCGTGGTGAGGGTGAGCACGTCTCCGAGGCCCGTGGCCGCGGCGTCCCGCCGGGTGAGCGCGGGCAGCGACCAGCGCTCTTCGAGGGTCTTGAGGATGCTGGTGTGATCCAGCGGAGTCGCGTTGCCGGCGGCGCGGAACACGATGCCCCGGTCGATCAGCGGGGACACCAGCACGGTCGGCACCCGGACACCGAAGCGGCCGAAGTCGAAGCCGAACTCGCCCGCGGTACCGTCCCCGGGCGCGGTGGCCGTGGCCGGGGGCGGGACGTGGTCGTAGCACCCGCCGTGTTCGTCGTAGGTGATGATCAGGAGCGTGCTGTCCCAGGCCGGGCTGTCGCGCAGGGCGCGGTACACCTGCTGGATGAACCGTTCGCCCTTGGCCACGTCGTTGACCGGGTGTTCGCTGCTGCCGGTGGCCTCCCAGCTGGGCTCGAGGAAGGTGAAGGCGGGCAGTGCTCCCGCTCCGGCAGCGGTCTGGAAGTCGGTGAACACGCCGAAGTGGTCGGCGGTGGCGCTGTGGATGTCGGGGAAGTTTCCCCTGGTCAGAGGGTCATTGACGTTGCCGTACACCTTCCAGTCGATGCCTTGCCCGCTGAGCAGGCCGAAGATGCTCGGGCAGGTGAAGGTGTGGGTGTGGTCGTCCATGTGGCCCTGGCTGGTGCCGGCGCAGGCGAACGCGCGGTTCGGCATCGTCTCGGTCGGCGCCGGGCTGAACCAGTGGTCGCAGACGGCGTAGCCGCCGGCCAGGGCGGACAGGACGGGCAGACTCGCGGGCGTGTGGCAGCGCATGATGTCGGCGTCGGTGGTGCCCGGGATGATCGTCGGCCGGTGGCCGGGCGGGTTCCGTTTCACCTGCTGGGCCCGCAGGACCAGGGTGTCGGCGAAGTTCGTGACGAAGCCGTTCATGGTCGCCGTCGGCGGTGACGGCGGGGTGAGCGAGCCGAAGAGCTGTGCGTTGGTCGGCCGGTAGCCCTCGCCCGGATTCGCGCCCGGCGTGAAGTAGGCGTGCGGATCGGTCGGTTGGATGCGGCTGACCTTGACGGGCTGGCCCTGATTGTCGGGGTTGGACTCCGTGCCGGTCAGCCCTTCGTAGGGCTGACCGGAGGCGGAGACGTTGCCCTGGTCGGTGTAGAGGAAGCCGAGCAGATGGTCGAACGAGCGGTTCTCCAGCATGAGCACCACGAGGTGCCGCATGGCCGAGAGCTGGTTGCCGTCCGACATCACTGCCGCCCGCGGCTCGGCAGCCACTGGTCCCGCGGTGTCGTACGACGCTCACGCCGGCTGCCGACACGCGGCCGGTCGGCGTAGCGGGCCGCGACCACCTCGGCGGTCACCTGCTGCCATCCGGTGCCCTTCGTGACGTCGAAGACGCCGATGTAGCCACCGGGCAGGAGTTCGAGGGGGTTCTTGATGTGCTCGCGGTAGTCGAACCGCGTCCCGTTGGCGGGCCGGTTCGGCTCGAACCAGGCCGGGAAGACGAAGTCGCTCACCAGCGTGCCATCGATGTCGTAGGCGTTGGCGTCGGCCTCGCAGGCGTCGGCGACCTCGAGGGCGTACAGCTTGCCGGTGGTCGCGGTCGGCTGGTCGAACACCACGCGGTTGATGTCGGGGTCCGCGAGCATCTCGAGGAGTTCGTGACTGGCCGTTACGGTCCACTGCTCGCCGAACTGTATGTCGGTGCCCGCGAACACCTTGCCGAGCGGCATGAAGTTCGTGGTGAGGTCGTGGTAGCCCAGGGCGCCGGCCTGGTCGGAGTTGTCCAGCACCACCAGCCACCAGGAGTCCTCGGAGAGCTTGTCGCTGGACACGTACGACAGTTGGGCGTCGGTTCCCCAGGCCGGGGCGAAGTGTTCGGTGACCTGCTTCTGCAGGGCCGGTACCACGGCCGCGACCTCGCCGTCGCTCAGGACCGTGCTCTCGTTGGTCACTTGGATTTTGATGTTCGGCATGACTCCTCCAGTCCTGCGGAACGTGGAAGGTGAATGGGCATGGACCACGTCGCCAACTATCGGGCGGCGGGCGTGACGGTGGCGTGACCGCGACGCGACCTCGTGCGTCACGGGGATGAGGACCCTGATGCCCATGGCATATTTCGACAGGCCGGGCTCGGCGCCGCAAAATGGAGACGTAGACGTGTACCGCCGAGGAGTTCGATTGCGGCGATGGCGATACAGAAGGTGGCCGGCCGCGGTGCGGCCGGGGCGGCAGCCCCGGCGGAGGACGTGCGACGTTCCGCCGTGACCTGGCCCGACGGAACGTGTGGTCTGGCCGGGGTGGAGGCCGAGGCGGCGCATCTCGTCGTGCTGGGCGGCTTCGCCCTGATGGTCGACGACCAGCCGGTGCAGCTCCCGTCCGGCTCGGAACGGTTGCTGGCGTTCGTCGCGCTGTGCTGCCGGGCGGCCGTGCCCCGGGGCCTGATCGCCGGCACCCTGTGGCCGGACGCTCCCGAGTGCCGCGCCCACGCCAGCCTCAGATCCGCCCTGTCCCGCCTGCACGACATGGGCAGGCTGGCACTCGACGTGGGACCGGGCGAGGTCGGCCTCGCCCGCGACGTGAGCGTGGACCTCCACCAGGGCAGACAGCTGGCCCACCGGATACTCCAGGGCCCGGCGGAGACGGCCTGGCAGATGCCCCCCGACGCGATCGAGGAGCTCTCACTGGACCTGCTGCCCGGCTGGTACGACGACTGGGCCATGCTGCGCGCGGAGGACTGGCGTCAGCTGCGCATACACGCCCTGGAAAGGCTCGCCGAAGCCTTCACCGCGGCCGGCCGCTACGCCGACGCGGTCGCCGCCGCCCACGCCGCGATCCGCGCCGACGCCCTGCGCGAGAGCAGCCAGTCATGCCTCATCCGGGCCCACCTGGCCGAAGGCAACCCGTCCGAGGCCCTGCGAGACTTCGAACGCTACGCCCGCCGCCTCCACACCGAACTGGGCCTGTCCCCGACCATGCACCTGCGCAGCCTCGTACCGGGGCTGAGAGCGGTGACGTTCCGGTGACGGGTCACCCCGGCGGCGGCTGATCGTCGTCCATCGATCAGACCGCCGGCGTCAGCCGCGCTCGACGAAACCGTCCTGCGCCGCCGTGTCCGGGCGGCGGGCCTGTGCCGTCCTTACCGAAGGCGGCAGCCGCCGTCCGCCGAGCAGGACCGCGCAGGCCCCGATGGTCAGCAGCCCGCCCACGAGGAAGATGCCACGCACCCCGGCGAGCGGCAGGAACAGTCCCCCGAGCGCGGCGCCCGCCGCGATACCGGCGTTGTAGGCACCGGAGTTGGCCGCGAGGGCCATCTCCGTGCGGCCCGGTGCACAGCGCAGCATCTCGTTCTGGGTGGCCATGAACACGGGCCCGAGCGAACCGCCCAGCAGCGCCAGGAACGCCACCGCCGCCACCGGAGCGGAGCCGGCCGTGTACAGGCCGAGCAGCCCCGCCGCCTGGGCGGCCACGGCGGTCGCGAGGGCCCCGCGCGGGTGGCGGTCCAGCAGCGCCCCGGTGATGCTCACCCCGACCACGCCCGAGACACCGGAGACCGCCAGCAGCGCGCTGACCGTGCCCGGGGAGAACCCGCTCACCTCGCCCAGGAACCTCACGATGTACGTGTATCCCGCGAACGCCCCGGTGGCGGACAGGGTCGTGGTCGCCAGCACGATCCCGAACCGGCGGGCGTCGGGAGCGGTCCCGTGGGCGGCGTGCCCCTCCTCCGGACGCGAGGTCGGCAGCAGCACGGCGATCGTCACGAGAGAGACGAGGCCCAGACCCGCCAGGACCGCGAGCGGCACCGGCCAGTCGCTCTGCTGGCCCAGCCAGGTCCCGGCGGGAACACCGAGCACCAGGGCGAGCGAACCCGCGACGGACAGCGCCCCGACCACCCGCCCGCGCACCTCGGGCGGGAACAGGCCCACCGCGACCGGCCCCGTCACCGCCCAGAACAGAGCCTGGGCGAGCGCGGTCAGCAGCCGGGCGGCGAGCAGCATCCAGTAGGAGGTGGCCAACGCCGACACCAGACTGGACACGACGAGCGCGGCCAGCAGCCCGGTCAGCACATGACGCCGCGGCACGGCCCGAGTGACGTGGGCCAACGGCAGGGACACCACGGCGACCGTCACGCCGTAACCGGTGATCAGGTAGCCGACCGCCGACAGGGACACCCGTAAGCCCTCGGAGATGAGCTCCAGAAGCCCGATCGGCAGGTTCTCCGCGGTATTGAAGGTGAAGGCGGCCAACATCAGCGCCACGAGCACCGCCGGCCTGCGCCAGCGAACCGGTTGTGCCGTCACCATGCGATCTCGTCCCGTCCTCGCCCGTCCCGCCCCACGACAGAGTCCCAGTTCATTCCTGCTCACAGCCGGCACATGACCGCACGGGATCGTGACGGCTGGTCGGTCAGACCTTGATGACGGTGACGCGACCGCCGCACAGCGCGGTGAGGTCCTCGGGACCGGAGGTGAGGATCGTGACCGGGCCGGGGGCGGCGAGGGCGGTCGCGGCGAGTATGGCGTCGATGGCGTGCCTGTGGCCGTGGAGGCCGGCGTCGGCGAGGAGGGCGGCAGCGTGGCGGGCGACGGGCTCGGAGACCGGTTCGACGACGAGCCGGGACAGGGTCCATTCGAGGGCCGGGCGGTTGATCCGGGGGTGGACGACTTCCACCAGGGTGGCGGCGGAGGTGATCACCCGTAGGTCATCGGCGCGGGCGAGGGCGAGCCAGGCGGTGACCGCGCGGTCGCGCAGGACGGCCTTGGCCAGTCCCTCACTGTCCAGGACGAGCACGCCGCCGGGGACGGCGGGGGAGCGGCTCACGCGTCCGCCCCGCCCTGCGCCCGCTCCCGGCGCGCCTGGTGCAGCTGGTCCCGCAGCGCCTGAACCTCCTCGTCCGTGACGGGCCCGTGCTCGGCCTCGGTGACGGCGATGAGTTCGTTGAGGTTGTCGCGCTCGATCTGGCGGGCGACGGCGGCGGCGACATAGGCGGAGAGGCCGGAAGGACCGCTGCGCGCCTTCGCCCTCTTCTATCGGCATCCGCCTGGTCAGCGCGTGATATCTGCTGATCCTCGGCGAGTGCCCCCGGCGGGGCGCTCGGGGCGTCGCTTGACCGCAGGGCCGGGTCCTGGCAGGAGCCGCAAGCTGGTCGTGCCGGACGGCGTGTGACCTGCGGGGATTCTCTGGTGGTGCCGATGTCGGCGCATCTGCCCAGGACTCGGAAGGGTTGACGGTGTGGCGCGCCCGCCCATGTCTTTCGACAAGGCTCACGCTGACATGGGAGGCAAGCTAGAATCTAAGGTAGATTCCATCTACGTAATATCGAAACTGCGTTTCGGTCGAGAGGGTGCTGCCTGTGGAATTCAAGGGGAGGGTGGCTGACCTGGATCTGCTGGCTCGACAGCTGGGCCTGGTGATCGAGGGCGCGGGCGCCACCCGCGGGCGGGCTGTGATCATGACTGGTCGGCGCCGGGTGGGGAAGTCTCGCCTGGTTCAGGAGTTCTGCGACCGGTCCCGGGTTCCGTACGTGGTCTTCCAGGCGACCCGGGGCCGCAACGCCGTGGCCGAGCGGGCGGACTTCACCGGGACGCTCGCCCAGTCCGCCCTACCGGGGGCGGAGCTGGTGGCCGGGCTGCAGGCCGCGGATTGGAATCAGGCGCTGCGCTCACTGGCCGTCGCGGTTCCGGACGACGCTCCGAGCATCGCGGTGATCGACGAGGTGCCGTGGTTGGTTGAGCAGGACGCGGAGTTCGAGGGGGCTCTGCAGACCGTCTGGGACCGTCACCTGTCCGCCAAGCCGGTTCTGCTCATCCTGGTCGGCAGCGACATGTCGGTGATGGAGGCGCTCCAGTCGTACGGCCGCCCGTTCTTCGGGCGGGCGGCGAAGATGACCGTACGGCCGCTGCACCTGGGCGATGTGCAGGCCATGACCGGGCTGGATGCGGCGGACGCGGTGGACGCGCTGCTGATCACGGGAGGCTTTCCGGAAATCGTCCAGTCGTGGCGGCCAGGGGTGGGCCGGGCCGACTTCCTGCGCGAGGCGGTGGCGAATCCGCTGTCTCCGCTACTGGTGGCGGGCGAGCTGTCGCTGCTGGGGGAGTTCCCCGAGGCGTCACACTCGCGGGCGGTGCTGGAGGCGGTGGGCAGCGGCGAGCGGACCTTCTCCACCATCGCTGCACAGGCCGGGGGAACAGGTGCCCTGCCATCGGGCACGCTGTCCCCGCTGCTGAACACCCTGCAGGCCAAGCGGGTTCTGGCGGCCGACCTGCCGCTGTCCGCGAAGGCCGACACCAAGAACAAGCGCTACCGCATCGCCGATCCGTATCTCCGTTTCTGGCTGGCCTTCCTGCAGCGGGGTATCCCGCTCATCGAGCGCGGCCGGGGCGATCTTGCCCTGGAGCGCATCGAGCGGTCCTGGACCACTTGGCGGGGGCGCGCGGTCGAGCCGCTCATCCGCGAGTCGCTGCTGCGGCTGTTGCCCGACGAGCGATGGCCGGAGACTGAAGCGGTCGGCGGCTGGTGGAACCGGCAGAACAACCCCGAGATCGACCTGGTCGGCACCGACCGTGAACCTGTGGCGGGCGCAGTGCACTTCGTCGGCTCCATCAAGTGGCTGGAGTCCCAGCCGTTTGGCCGGCGCGAATACGACGCCCTGGCTCGGGACGTACTCGCGGTGCCCGGTGCCGGGCCGGACACGCCGCTGGTCGCGGTGTCCCGCAGCGGTGTGGCCGGCAGTCTGCCGCTTGCGGCCCACTGGGGGCCTGAAGATCTGGTCCGCGCCTGGCAGTAACGGAGAGACGGTGAGGCATGGGGTACGCGGCTCAGGGTGCCCAGTGCCGGTACGCCTCCACCCAGGCCCCCCTCAGGCGCGGGTTCGGGCAGCGGTAGGCCGAGAAGGCCGATCGCCTGACGGTGTCGACCGCGTCTGCACAGGGCGACGATGCCGCTGCCGGACCGGAGCCGGACGGCGGTGACGGTTACGGTGACGCCGAGCACGGCTGTGTCGAACGGGAGGGCGAGGCGGTCCTCGATGACTGCATGGAGAGCGGCGAGTTGTTCGTACTCGTCGTAGGCATCGACCATCGCCTCCGCGACCATGGCGGCGAGTGCTGTGGTGGTGGGCCTCATCGTCCGTGGTGCCTTTCCGCGCGCAGGAGTTCCGCGAGGCGGGCGCCGACGGGGGTGATGCTTGGCAGGGGCTCGTGTGTGTAGTGACTCTTCTTGCGACGGCGCAGCAGTTCCTCCCCATCCCGCTCCCAGGTGAACGCGGGCCTGCGCAGGAGCGTGCGGAACACGGCGTCGGCGTTCTCGGGATGCCGCTGGACCAGGCGGCGGATGACCATGGGGGAGACGGAGTCGTCGTTCAGGCACTCCCGGAGCTGCGTCAGGTAGGTGCGGTTACGGGTCAGAGAGGGATCGGCGAAGAGTGCGTCGAGGGGGCCGAAGCCGGCGTAGTAGCAGATGCCTTCGGTCTCGTCACAGATCACAGCGACGTCGTCCGAGTCGAGAAGCTCTTCGGGCAGGCTGCTGAGTTCGTCAACCGAGGGCCCGCTGTTCCTCGCCCGCGCGGCGGCCTCGTCGTCAAGTTCGGCGAGGGCCTTCTCCTGCCGGTGACGGTGATACTCCCGCAACGGACTTGCGCCTCTGCCGGGTCCAGGACGAGCAGGTCGGTGCCGAACAGTTCGACGAAGTCGGAACGGGCTTCGGCCTGCATCTCCCAGGCCATGCGCAGCATCTCGGGATTGCGGTGCGGCAGCTGCGGATTGACAGCCAGAGTCTGGACGGCGGCCTGCGCCAACTCCGAACCGTCGCCGGGCGGGTAGGTGGTGAGGTTGCCGCTGGAGTGGTCGGCTCGTCCACGTACTACCGCGTGTGGCAGGAGGCCCGTGCGCTGGCGCTCCCGCCGGCCGCGGTCACCTCCCCGCTCGCTGCGCGTCCGTACGACCTACGGCACTCGGCGCTGTCGACCTGGCTCAACTCCGGCGTCGACCCGACCGAGGTCGCCGAGCGTGCGGGCAACAGCGTCGAGGTCCTGCTGAGCCGCTACGCGAAGTGCATCGACGGCCGACAAGAAATCGCCAACCGCAAGATCGAGGAGTTGTTGCGCGAGTACGAGTGAGCGAGTTGCCATCAGCACTAGGCCCCTGGACAGTCCAGGGGCCTTCGCCATTGCTGTGACTTGACTTTGCCGTGCCAAATCGATCGGTCTACGGTTGTTTTCGGGATCTCCCTGACGTCCGCACCCTCAGTCCATGAGGAGGTCGGACTCAGTGAGCGGCCTCGCTCTGACCGCGGAACGAAGGTCAAATGCCACGGCTTTCCAAGCCAAGGCGTCGTTCGGTAGGCGCAAACGACTAGAGCGAGAGAAGAGATCATGGCAGCGACGAAGAAGATCCTGGTGATCGTCACCAACGTCGGGGAGTACGAGAAAGTCGGCATGCGTACGGGGCTGTGGCTGGGGGAGCTCACTCACTTCTGGGACGTGGCTGCTGAGGGTGGTTACACCATGGACATCGCCAGTCCTCAGGGTGGCAAGATCCCGCTGGACCCTGAGAGCCTTTCCCATGAGGTTCTGGCGGAACTCGGCACCGAAAAGCGGTACCGGGACCGAGCGTTCATGGATCTCCTGGAAGACACGCGGAAGATTTCCAACGTGCGTCTCGACGACTACGACGCGATCTACCTCACGGGTGGACACGGAGTGATGTTCGATTTTCCGCAGACCCCTGAACTGGAAGAACTGATGGCGCGGTTCTATGAATCGGGACGCGTCGTGTCGACGGTCTGCCATGGAGGGACTGGTCTGCTGAATGTCGTCCTGAGTAACGGCGACCCCCTCGTGAAGGGGAAGAAGGTCACGGGCTTCTCCTGGCCCGAAGAGGAACTGGCGAATCGGGCAGACGCCGTCCCCTACAACCTGCAGCAGAGGCTGAAGGAACTCGGGGCCGACTACAGCACGGCAGACAAGCCCTTCGAGTCGTATGTGGTCGAGGACGGCCGGCTGATCACTGGACAGAACCCTGGTAGTGCCAGGGGAGTGGCGCAGGCGGTTCTGAGGCAATTGACCACGGCCTGAGAGCGACTCGGGCGGCCCCTTGGGCCGTGTCGGACGGCAGGTGGCCTCTCTCGTAAGCGGTTGATCCCGAAGGGCCGGCTGCTCTTCACGGCGAGGCACCGAACGCTTTGACACGTCAGGCAGTCCTCCCGTTTGCCTGGGCTGACCAGGGTGAACGCCCCATGATCCTGTCCACGGATAGTCCGCAGACCCTGTCACACGGCCACGTCCGGCGGCGGACGTCTGCTATACGAGCCGCCGTCCCGGCGCGGGGCGCGGCAGTGGTACGCCGGCGCCCGCGCCTCGGGGACAGGTTGCGGTCAGCCCGCCTTGGCGAGGGCCGGGACGAAGCGGGCCGCGTCGATCGTTCCGACACCGGTCGCCATGTCGTAGCCCTTTACCGCGATGTAGCCGGTGACTCCCGCGTAGCTGTTGTTCGTGCCGTCCTTCACGTCCACGATCCCGGTGGACGGGTTCGACGAGGACTGCGCGTACAGCGAGTAGAGCGCCTTGTGGATGTCCCCCAGCCGGTGCCCGGCAACCTGGTCGGCCAGGGCCACGATTCCTGCGAAGAGCGGGCTGGCCTCGCTGGTGCCGACGTAGACGTCCCAGCCGACCCGCTTCGGGTCGTAGCTGGAGTACACCCATCCGCCGCCCTTCAGGGAGGCGGACATGGAGACGTCCGGGGTGCTGCGGTGATTGCCGGCCACCCCGTTCTGATACGAGGGACGGGCGAAGACGTGGGACTGGCCGCCGCCGCTGGCGCCGTGGTCGTTGTAGACGCTGTCCGGCGCGGTGCGGTTGCCGTTGGCGTCCAGGTGCAGCTGGGTGCCGCCGACCGAGACCACCAGGGGGTCGTCGGTCGGCCAGGCGTTGACCCTGTACGGATAGGTGGTCTGGCCGTTCGAGGTGGTGTCGGTGGGTCCGCTGTCGCCGGAAGCGTCGGTGACGGTCACACCGTGCTTGGCCGCGTCCTTGTAGGCGTACCGCAGGTTCTGGATGCTGGAGTAGTCACCCTTGCTGAAGCCGGGGAAGTTGTTCTCCGCCACGCCCCAGCTCTGGCTGATCACATCGCCCACGCCGCGGTCGATGAGCGACTTCTCGGCGTCCATGACCTCCCGCAGGCCGGTGGTGCCGTCCCCGATCCGGCCGACCCCGGTCTCCGCCAGGACGATGTGCGCGTCCGGGGCGACGGCATGCGCCATCTCCACGTCGAGGGTGGTCTCCCCGGCCCAGCCGAGCTGGTCGGCGTCGCTGGGGTCGAAGCGCGGGACGTTGCCCCACTTGACCACGTCGACATGGGTGCTCTTGATACCGAACCGGGCGCTGTAGACATCCAGGTCCTTCTGGATGGTCGGCGAGCCGAACGGATCCACGATCACGATCGTGCGCCCCTTGCCGGTCACTCCTGCCTGGTACAGCGGGTTCAGGTTGTACGCCTGGCGGTACTGGATCGCGTTGTAGCAGTCGAACCCCCACTTCGCCCGGCACTGCGCAGTGCTCATCAGGCTGCCGGCCCCGCTCTGCGATTGCTGCCCGGACGCTGGCACGGGCTTGACTCCTTGAGCCGGTCGCACGGGTGCAGCGACGGCGACGGAACCAGACAAAAGCCCTGCTGTCGCTGCGAGACTGGTGAGGCTGGTGACCCAGGCTGCGGCGACCGCAGTGCGCCGCCGCGCATGAATCCTGCGCATAGATGCTCCTCGTAGTGGACTAGACCATGCTCGGCCGTGGTCTGCGATCCCACCGCGAGGCCGTCCGTGAGGCAAGGGATTGCTCCTGTGTGGCTTGTCACTGCTTCGTCCGCTTCGATCCCCTATGTCCATGCGCAGCGCGTCCCGCACGGCCTGGGCAACCCATCGACGGCGCGCATGCCGGCCTGGCTGTCGCACGGCTTCAGTCCAGGTGGCAGCGGGACCCTCGCGTGTTGGGTTGTCTCCTGCGCAGTCGCGACTGGTTCGGTGCCCGCTGTGTCGGCTTTATGAGATAGCTCGGCTCTGACCGCTTCATGAGATACGTCACGGTCTGGCCTCCGAAGAGCGGGCGACGCTTGAGCGGGATCGGGTGCCGCTGGAGCCGGACATGGCGCCACGCGCCCACGTGGTGCCGAGCGGAGCGGTTGGTGGGGTCGGAGCCCTCGGAGGGGCGGCCGGACGCAGGTGACGGTCCGTCGAATGTGGCGGCTGACCTCGGCGGACGCTCCAAGATCCCGTCCACGCCTCGTCCACAGACCCCGACACGCGGCCGCTCCGGGCCGCATACGGCTGCACAAACGCGAAGACCCCGGCCTCAGCGTTTCCGCTGGTGACGGGGTCTTTGGGCACCTCATGAGGGGTGCCCCCGGCAGGATTCGAACCTGCGCACACGGCTCCGGAGGCCGTTGCTCTATCCCCTGAGCTACGGGGGCGTGTCGGTTGCGGAGCTGCTTGCTCGCGGCGACGGATAGAACACTAGCAGGTCCGGCGGGGTGATCAGGAACTTGTTTCCCGGGGCGGGGGCGGGATGGTCGTTCGTACGGGGCGGAAGTGGGGAAAACCCGGACGCGGTGGCCGGTCCGGACCTACTCTCGACGTGTGCCAGGCGCCTCGGGTCGGGTGCTTGTTGTGGACGACAACAAGGTCATCCGGCAGCTGATCAGGGTCAACCTCGAGCTGGAAGGGCTCGAGGTCGTGACCGCGGCCGACGGTGCCGAGTGTCTGGATGTGGTGCACCAGGTGCGGCCCGACGTCGTGACGCTCGACGTCGTCATGCCCCGGTTGGACGGCCTGCGCACCGCCGCCCGGCTCCGCGCCGATCCCCGTACGCACAATCTTCCCCTCGCCATCATCAGCGCGTGCACCCAGTACGAGGTCGAGAGCGGTCTCGACGTCGGCGTCGACGCCTTCCTCGCCAAGCCCTTCGAGCCCGCCGAAATGGTCCAGCTCGTCAAGCGGCTCATCCAGCGCGCGGGCGGACAGGGGGGCCGTGAGGGGGACGGGGACGGAGAAGGAGGTGACGGCGGAGCCGGGGACGGCTTCGCCGATGGTGTTCCAGGCAGGATTTCCTACGGCGGCTAGGTGTATTGATCACGGGCGCGCGGCGAGTGCAGTCACGTGTGCGGTCAAAAGATCATGGCCGCCGCCCCATTCGTCCTCCGTCGTCCCCCGTTCGTCCCACAGTGAGAACCACTTCGCCTACCCACCCCCTCCCTCCCCTACGCTTGTCCCGTGACCCCCGTCGAGTTGTCCCGCACCGTGCTGCACGCGGTGCGTCGTGCTGTCGATGACGGGGAGCTGAGTGTGGCCGTGCCCGAGCGGGCCGTGGTGACCGAGCCGGGGCCCGGGGGGTGCGGGGACTACGCCACCGGCATCGCCCTGCAGCTCGCCCGGCCGGCCGGGCAGCCGCCGCGGCGGGTCGCCGAGATCCTGGTGCCCCGGCTCGCCGACGCCGACGGCATCCGCGAGGTCGTCGTCACCGGCCCCGGGTTCCTCAACATCAGCCTCGCCGAGCAGGCGCAGGCCGACCTCGTCACCGCCGTCGTCCGGGAGATCCGGGCCCGCGGCGCCGCGTACGGGCACGGTGACGCCCTCGCCGGGCAGGTCGTCGCGCTGCGCGTGCCGTACGAGGTCCGGGCCGAGGTCGTCGCCGACGCCGTCGTACGGCTGGTCGCGGCGCAGGGCGGGCGGGCCACCGTCGAGCACGCCGAGCCCGTCACTCTCCGGCCCGTGCCCGCGCCGGAGGACCCCGCCCCGCTCGGGCCCGACGCCGCCCAGTGGGCCCTGCTCCACCCCGCCCCGCACGACCGGCCCCGGATCACCGCCGATCACCTCCTCCAGCGGGAGGGCAATCCGCTGTTCCGGGTGCGGTACGCCCACGCCCGCGTCCGCTCCGTCAGCCGCAACGCCGCCCGCCTGGGCTTCACCGCCGAGCCCGGCCCCATCGCCACCCCCGAAGAGGCCGGCATCCTCCGCGACCTCCTCACCCCCCTCGCCGACCACCCCCGTATCCTCGCCGCGGCCGCCACCCACCGTGCCCCGGACCGGCTTGCCCGGCATCTCGTCACCGTCGCGGATGCCGTGCTGCCTTTTCTGCCCTCCGTGCTGCCCCGCGGCGAGGAGAAACCCTCGGCCGCCCACCGCGCCCGGCTCGCCCTCGCCGAAGCCGCCGGGACGGTGCTGGCCGGCGGCCTGTCCCTGCTCGGCATCGACGCACCCGAACACCTCTGAGGCCTCGCGCAAGACGCGCCCCGGAGAGAGACAGAGAGTCTGAGAGCCACCGTCATGAGCCGTTCCGCCCACCCTGCCGGGCCCCGTCACGCCGACGTCCTTCCTGAGGGGCACTACTCCGCACCGCCCGCCGACCTCAACGTCCTGGACCGCAAGGTCTGGGCCCAGACCGTCGCGCGGGACGCCGACGGGGTCGTCACCGTCGGCGGTATCGACGTCAACCGGCTCGCCGAGCAGTACGGCACGCCCGCCTACATCCTCGACGAGGCCGACTTCCGGGCACGCGCGCGTGCCTGGCGCAGTGCCTTCGGCCCCGACGCCGACGTGTTCTACGCCGGAAAGGCGTTCCTCTCCCGCGCCGTCGTGCGGTGGCTGGACCAGGAGGGGCTCAACCTGGACGTGTGCTCCGGGGGCGAGCTGGCCACCGCCCTGTCCGCCGGGATGCCCGCCGAGCGCATCGCCTTCCACGGCAACAACAAGTCCGCGGACGAGATCCAGCGCGCCGTAGAGGCCGGTGTCGGGCGGATCGTGCTCGACTCCTTCCAGGAGATCGTGCGGGTCGCCCATATCGCGCAGTCCCTCGGCAAGCGGCAGAAGGTCCAGATTCGGATCACCGTCGGCGTGGAGGCTCATACGCATGAGTTCATCGCCACCGCCCACGAGGACCAGAAGTTCGGGATCCCCCTCGCCGGGGGGCAGGCCGCGGAAGCCGTACGGCGGGCGCTCCAGCTCGACGGGCTCGACCTCATCGGGATCCACTCCCACATCGGGTCGCAGATCTTCGACATGTCCGGCTTCGAGGTCGCCGCCCACCGCGTGGTCGGGCTGCTCAGGGACATCCGTGACGAGCACGGCGTCGAGCTGCCCGAGATCGATCTCGGGGGTGGCCTCGGCATCGCCTACACCAGCGACGACGACCCCCGTGAGCCGCACGAGATCGCCAAGGCCCTCACCGAGATCGTCACCCGGGAGTGTGAGGCCGCTCGCCTCCGCACCCCCCGGATCTCCGTCGAGCCCGGCCGCGCCATCGTCGGCCCCACCGCCTTCACGCTCTACGAGGTCGGCACCGTCAAGCCGCTCGACGGGCTGCGCACGTACGTCTCCGTCGACGGCGGCATGTCCGACAACATCCGGACGGCGCTGTACGACGCCGAGTACAGCGTCGCCCTCGTGTCCCGCACCTCCGACGCCGAGCCCATGCTCGCCCGTGTCGTCGGCAAGCACTGCGAGAGCGGGGACATCGTGGTCAGGGACGCGTTCCTGCCCGCCGACCTGGCGCCGGGGGACCTCATCGCCGTACCGGCCACGGGCGCGTACTGCCGGTCCATGGCCAGCAACTACAACCACGTGCTCCGGCCGCCCGTCGTCTCCGTGAAGGACGGCGAGGCCCGCGTGATCGTCCGGCGTGAGACGGAGGAGGACCTGCTGCGTCTCGACGTCGGCTAGCCGGAAAGGCCGACAAGGAAGCCCCCGAGAAACGGGGCTGGAAGATCTCCTGTCTCCCGGCCCCGTACAAATGAAATTCATGTCTCACGATCCGGACCAAGGGTAGAAACTCCCGTCCGGTGAGTGAGACTGGTCCAACCGTAGACGGTATGAGGAAACGAGGTCGGATGATGCGTACGCGTCCGCTGAAGGTGGCGCTGCTGGGCTGTGGGGTTGTTGGCTCAGAGGTGGCGCGCATCATGACGACGCACGCCGACGACCTCGCCCAGAGGATCGGCGCCCCCGTGGAGCTCGCCGGGGTCGCCGTACGACGGCCCTCCAAGGTGCGTGAGGGCATCACCCCGGGCCTCGTCACCACCGACGCCACCGCCCTCGTCAAACGCGGGGACATCGACGTCGTCGTCGAGGTGATCGGCGGGATCGAGCCCGCGCGGACCCTCATCACCACCGCCCTCGAGCACGGTGCGTCCGTCGTCTCCGCCAACAAGGCGCTGCTCGCCCAGGACGGCGCCGCCCTGCACGCCGCCGCCGAGGAGCACGGCCGGGACCTGTACTACGAGGCCGCCGTCGCCGGTGCCATCCCGCTGATCCGCCCGCTGCGCGAGTCCCTCGCCGGCGACAAGGTCAACCGGGTGCTCGGCATCGTCAACGGCACCACCAACTTCATCCTCGACAAGATGGATTCGACCGGGGCCGGATATCAGGAGGCCCTCGACGAGGCCACCGCTCTGGGATACGCCGAGGCCGACCCGACCGCCGACGTCGAGGGGTTCGACGCCGCCGCCAAGGCCGCCATCCTCGCCGGGATCGCCTTCCACACGCGCGTGCGCCTCGACGACGTCTACCGCGAGGGCATGACCGAGGTCACCGCCGCCGACTTCCGCTCGGCGACGGAGATGGGCTGCACCATCAAGCTGCTCGCCATCTGTGAGCGGGCGGCGGACGGCGGCTCCGTCACCGCGCGCGTGCATCCCGCCATGATTCCGCTGAGCCACCCGCTCGCCTCCGTGCGCGGCGCGTACAACGCCGTCTTCGTGGAGTCCGACGCGGCCGGCCAGCTCATGTTCTACGGCCCCGGCGCCGGCGGTTCGCCCACCGCCTCCGCCGTGCTCGGCGACCTCGTCGCCGTCTGCCGCAACCGGCTCAGCGGCGCGACGGGGCCCGGCGAGTCGGCGTACGCCGCCCTGCCCGTCTCGCCCATGGGCGAGGTCGTCACGCGCTACCACATCAGCCTCGACGTCGCGGACAAACCGGGTGTGCTCGCCCAGGTCGCCACCGTCTTCGCCGAGCACGGCGTGTCGATCGACACCGTTCGTCAGCAGGGCAAGGACGGCGAGGCCTCCCTCGTCGTCGTCACCCACCGGGCGTCCGACGCCTCCCTGTCCGGGACCGTCGAGGCGCTGCGCAAGCTCGACACCGTGCGGGGTGTCGCCAGCATCATGCGGGTTGAAGGAGAGTAACCAGCAATGACCCACCAGTGGCGCGGAATCATCGAGGAGTACCGGGACAGGCTGCCGGTCTCCGACACCACGCCGGTCGTGACGCTCCGCGAGGGCGGCACGCCCCTCGTGCCCGCGCAGGTGCTCTCCGAGCGCACGGGCTGTGAGGTGCACCTGAAGGTCGAGGGAGCCAACCCCACCGGCTCCTTCAAGGACCGCGGCATGACCATGGCCATCAGTAAGGCCAAGGAGGAGGGGGCCAGGGCCGTCATCTGCGCCTCCACCGGCAACACGTCGGCGAGTGCCGCCGCCTATGCCGTACGCGCCGGCATGGTCTCCGCCGTGCTCGTGCCGCAGGGCAAGATCGCCCTCGGCAAGATGGGCCAGGCCCTCGTGCACGGCGCGAAGATCCTCCAGGTCGACGGCAACTTCGACGACTGCCTCACCCTCGCTCGAGAGCTGAGCGAGAACTACCCGGTGGCGCTGGTCAATTCGGTCAACCCGGTGCGCATCGAGGGCCAGAAGACCGCCTCCTTCGAGATCGTTGACATGCTCGGCGACGCGCCCGACATCCACGTCCTCCCGGTCGGCAACGCGGGCAACATCACCGCCTACTGGAAGGGCTACAAGGAGTACGCCGGTGACGGCATCTCCACGAAGACCCCCCGGATGTGGGGATTCCAGGCCTCGGGAAGCGCTCCGATCGTGCGCGGTGAAGTGGTCAAGGATCCCTCGACCATCGCCACCGCGATCCGTATCGGCAACCCCGCCTCCTGGCAGTACGCGCTGGCGGCGCGGGACGAGTCCGGCGGCCTCATCGACGAGGTGACGGACCGTGAAATCCTGCGCGCCTACCGGCTGTTGGCCGCGCAGGAGGGCGTCTTCGTGGAGCCCGCCTCCGCCGCCTCCGTGGCCGGTCTGCTCAAGGCCGCCGAGCAGGGCAAGGTCGACCCGGGCCAGACGATCGTGTGCACCGTCACCGGCAACGGTCTGAAGGACCCCGACTGGGCCGTCGCCGGCGCTCCGCAGCCGGTCACCGTCCCGGTCGACGCGGCCACCGCCGCCGAGCGCCTCGGCCTCGCCTGAACGCCTGGTCCTGGTGAAACCCTGACGGGGTGCACAGGGGGCTTACGACACGCATCGTGCGCCTCCTGTGCGCCCTATGTCGCCACAGAACCTTCCTTCGATAGGCTGTAGTGAACCCGCCCATTGCATATGCCCACGCATATGGGTGACGTCGCGCCGTCTGCGCGACCGGAGGGTCTCTACGCCAGAGGGTCTCCACGTACGTATCGAATGTCTTCGACAGTCCCGCAGCTCAAGGAGAGTCAACGAGCGATGGCCGGTCCAGCGTTCCGCGCCGCCGCCGTCCGGGTGCGCGTTCCCGCCACCAGCGCCAATCTCGGCCCGGGTTTCGACGCCCTCGGCCTCGCGCTGGGGCTCTACGACGACGTGGTCGTCCGGGTGGCCGACTCCGGGCTGCACATCGACATCGCGGGCGAGGGCAGCGCGACCCTCCCGCGTGACGAGAGCCACCTCCTGGTCCGCTCCCTGCGCACCGCCTTCGATCTGCTGGGCGGACAGCCCCGCGGCCTGGAGATCGTCTGCGCCAACCGCATCCCGCACGGCCGCGGCCTGGGCTCCTCCTCCGCCGCCATCTGCGCCGGCATCGTCGCCGCCCGCGCGGTGACCATAGGCGGGGAGGCCAGGCTCGACGACGCCGCCCTCCTCGAGCTGGCCACCGAGATCGAGGGTCACCCCGACAACGTGGCCGCCTGTCTGCTCGGCGGCTTCACCCTGTCCTGGATGGAGGCCGGCGCCGCCCGGGCGATCAGGATGGAGCCCAACGATTCCATCGTTCCGGTGGTTTTCGTGCCCGGAAAGCCGGTCCTGACCGAGACCGCGCGCGGCCTGCTCCCGCGCACCGTGCCGCACGTGGACGCCGCCGCCAACGCGGGCCGCGCCGCCCTGCTCGTCGAGGCCCTCACCCGGCGCCCCGAGCTGCTGCTGCCCGCCACCGAGGACCGCCTTCACCAGGAGTACCGCGCGCCGGCCATGCCGGAGAGCGCCGCGCTGGTGGAGCGGCTGCGTGCCGACGGCGTCCCGGCCGTCATCTCGGGCGCCGGGCCCACCGTCATGGCCCTCGCCGACGCCGGTACGGCCGACAAGGTGGAGGCCCTGGCCGGCACCGAATGGGCCGCCAACCGGCTCAGCCTGGACCTACAGGGCGCGAGCGTGCTGCCGCTCGCGACCTCCGGCGCCGACTGACCGCACACGGTTGCCAGATTTGGAGAGGGGGAATGTTTGTTGGATCCGGTAGTGTTAACCTCAAGTCTGCACCCGACCCCACCATGGCGAGGTGCCTCGTGTCCCCGTCCGGGACAGACATTCTTCCGGGAGCCTCCCGCGCCACTCCGTGTTCCTTGCGCCGTACCTGGGCAGTACGTCGTATGCGGGCACTGAGCGGGTCGCCGGGCACGCTCCGGAATCGGTGCTACCACGCCACGTGACACTGGGTGCCACGATTCGCGGAAGCGCCAATCACCATCACATCTCTTCCGCCGCTTTGGCGGACCACCGCCCCGGCGCGGTTCACAGAAGACAGGACCGTAGCCGGACAGCACAACCGGTCGCCGAGCCAGACAGGCCGACGTCCGCTCCAGGGAAGGACCCTTCGTGAGCGACACCACCGATCTGATGGGCGCACGTGTCGAGGAGACCGCTGCCGCGCCCGCCACGGACGCCTCCGCGCCTGCCACCGGTGCCGGCTCCCGGCGGCGCCGCGGTACCGGCCTCGAGGGCATGGTGCTGGCCGAGCTGCAGCAGGTCGCCTCGGGCCTCGGCATCAGGGGCACCGCGCGGATGCGCAAGAGCCAGCTGATCGAGGTCATCAAGGAGGCGCAGGCCGCCGGGGGAGCCGCCCCCAAGGCCGAGGCCGCCACCGAGACCAAGCCCAAGCGCCGGACCACCTCCAAGGCCCGTACGGGTGAGGCCGCCGACGCGGAGAAGAAGGCCGAGGCTCCGGCCGAGAAGGCCGTGGCCCAGCAGCAGATCGAGATTCCCGGCCAGCCGGCCTCCGACGACGCCCCGACCGAGCGCCGTCGCCGCCGTGCCACCGCCGAGGCCGGCAGCCCCGCCGCGAGCGGCGCCGAGACGATCGCCGCCGAGGCGAAGGCCGAGCCCAAGGCCGAGACCCCCGCCCAGCAGCCGCAGGGCGAGGCCGGTGACGGCGAGGGCCGTGGCCGCCGGGACCGCCGCGAGCGCGGCCGGGACCGTGACCGTGACCGCCGGGGCAAGGGCGACGAGCAGCAGGGCGGCCAGCGTCAGCCGCAGGGCGGTCAGCAGCAGGGCGGCGGCCGGCAGGACCGCGACCGCGACCGCCAGCAGCAGGACGACGACGACTTCGAGGGCGGCCGCCGTGGCCGTCGCGGGCGCTACCGCGACCGCCGTGGCCGCCGTGGCCGCGACGAGATCGGTGTCGAGCCGCAGCTCGCCGAGGACGACGTCCTGATCCCGGTCGCGGGCATCCTGGACATCCTCGACAACTACGCCTTCATCCGGACCTCCGGCTACCTGCCGGGCCCGAACGACGTGTACGTCTCCCTCGCCCAGGTCCGCAAGAACGGCCTGCGCAAGGGCGACCACGTCACCGGCGCGGTCCGTCAGCCCAAGGAAGGCGAGCGCCGCGAGAAGTTCAACGCGCTGGTCCGCCTCGACTCCGTCAACGGCATGGCGCCCGAACACGGCCGTGGCCGCCCGGAGTTCACCAAGCTGACCCCGCTCTACCCGCAGGACCGGCTCCGCCTGGAGACCGACCCGGGCGTGCTCACCACCCGCATCATCGACCTCGTGTCGCCGATCGGTAAGGGCCAGCGCGGTCTGATCGTGGCCCCGCCGAAGACCGGCAAGACCATGATCATGCAGGCGATCGCCAACGCGATCACCCACAACAACCCCGAGTGCCACCTGATGGTCGTCCTCGTCGACGAGCGTCCGGAAGAGGTCACCGACATGCAGCGGTCGGTCAAGGGCGAGGTCATCTCCTCGACCTTCGACCGCCCGGCCGAGGACCACACCACGGTCGCCGAGCTCGCCATCGAGCGTGCCAAGCGTCTGGTCGAGCTGGGTCACGACGTGGTCGTCCTGCTGGACTCCATCACGCGTCTGGGCCGTGCCTACAACCTGGCGGCGCCGGCCTCCGGCCGCATCCTGTCCGGTGGTGTCGACTCGACCGCGCTGTACCCGCCGAAGCGGTTCTTCGGTGCGGCCCGCAACATCGAGGACGGCGGCTCGCTGACCATCCTCGCCACCGCCCTGGTGGACACCGGGTCCCGCATGGACGAGGTGATCTTCGAGGAGTTCAAGGGCACCGGCAACGCGGAGCTCAAGCTCGACCGGAAGCTCGCCGACAAGCGCATCTTCCCGGCGGTGGACGTGGACGCGTCCGGCACCCGTAAGGAAGAGATCCTGCTCGGCGCCGAGGAGCTGGCCATCACCTGGAAGCTGCGCCGGGTGCTGCACGCGCTCGACTCGCAGCAGGCGATCGAGCTGCTTCTCGACAAGATGAAGCAGACGAAGTCGAACGCCGAGTTCCTGCTGCAGATCCAGAAGACGACGCCGATGCCCGGCAACGGCGACTAGGACAAGAGCGTCGGAAAGGTCACAACCGAGATCCCTGCCACAGGGCTCTCGGTTGGCGACCACCAGGAATGACTACACAGAGTGCCCACCGTCATACGCGGTGGGCACTTTGCGTTGTGCAACTCTTGCCCGAGTTCCTCCGGCCGACCGTACGGAGCGACGATGGAGCGGTGACGACCGCCCGACCCTGAAAGCAGGGGGTACCCGACCGCGAGACCTAGGAGCGATGTGTCCGCCGAGAGCACGCCGGAGCCCGTCATACCCCAGCCGGACGGGACCGTTCCCCGCCGAGGCCGGGGACGCCGCCGCAAGGCCCGCGGCAAGGGCCGCAGGGCGCTGCGTGCCACGGCCTGGACCGCCGCGGGCGTGGTCGTCCTGGGCGGCGCGGGCCTCGGGTACGTGTACTTCAAGCTCAACGGCAACATCCGCAGCCTCGACATCAACCAGGCGCTCGGCGCCGAGCGGCCCACGAAGATCGACAACGGTTCCGAGAACATCCTGGTCCTCGGCTCGGACAGCCGCTCCGGCTCCAACAAGAAGCTCGGCGGCGGCACCGACGACGGCAGCGCCCGCTCCGACACCGCGATGATCGTCCACGTCCACGAGGGCCACAAGAAGGCCGACGTGGTCTCCATCCCCCGGGACACCCTGGTCGACCGCCCCGCGTGCACGGACACCGGCGGCACCACACATCCGGCCGCCACCGGCGTGATGTTCAACGAGTCGTACTCCACCGGCGGCGCGGCCTGTGCCGTGAAGACCGTCGAGTCGCTCACCGGCATCCGCATGGACCACTACCTGGAGGTCGACTTCCAGGGCTTCCAGAAGCTCATCGACGACCTCGGCGGCGTCCCGGTCACGACGACGAAGAACATCGACGACCCGCAGAGCCATCTGACGCTCCGGGCCGGCACCCACACCCTGAACGGGCGGCAGGCCCTCGCCCTGGTCCGCACCCGGCACGGCGTCGGCGACGGCTCCGACCTGGGCCGCATCCAGCTCCAGCAGGCCTTCGTCAAGGCCCTGCTCACCCAGGTCAGGCACGTCGGCGTCTTCGGCAACCCCAAGAAGCTGTACGACCTCGCCGACACCGCCACCAAGGCCGTCACCACCGACTCCGACCTCGGCTCGGTGAACTCCCTGACCGACTTCGCGGACGGCCTCAAGGGCATCGGCGCCAAGAACACGACCATGATCACCATGCCGGTCCAGTACGACCCGGCCGACCCCAACCGCGTGATCATGGCCACCGCCAAGGCCCGGCTGGTCTGGAACGCCCTGAAGAACGACCAGCCCGTCCCGAAGGCGGCGACGGTAGGCACGGCCACCGGCGGAGCCAAGGGCGTGGTGAGCGGCTGACGGGCCCCGGGAATAGACAACGGCGGCCCCCGGTTTTGGGGGATGGCCCCAGTCCTGGCAGACTGGTACGTCGGCTCCGGTTCACGCCCCCCGCACCCCGCGGTGGCGACCCGGCGCCCTCCCGAAACCTAGGAGACACCTTGAAGCGCGACATCCACCCCGAGTACGTCGAGACGCAGGTCAGCTGCACCTGCGGCGCGTCGTTCACCACCCGTAGCACCATCGAGTCCGGCACCATCCGGGCCGAGGTCTGCTCCGAGTGCCACCCGTTCTACACGGGCAAGCAGAAGATCCTCGACACCGGTGGCCGTGTGGCCCGCTTCGAGGCCCGCTTCGGCAAGGCTGCCGCCGGCTCCAAGAAGTAGCGAGCCCCATTTCGCCGGTCCACGGCCACACCCTGCCCGGGGTGTGCCCGGGACCGGCGTTTTTGGTCGCCCGCCCTTCCCTTCACCGCAGTACAGGAGCCCAAGATGTTCGAGGCCGTCGACGAACTCGTCGCCGAACACGCCGATCTGGAGAAGAAGCTCGCCGACCCGTCGGTCCACGCCGACCAGGCGAACGCGCGCAAGCTGAACAAGCGCTACGCCGAGCTGACCCCGATCGTCGCCACGTACCGCTCCTGGAAGCAGACGGGCGACGACATCGAGACCGCACGCGAGCTGGCCGCCGACGACCCCGACTTCGCCGCCGAGGTCAAGGACCTGGACAAGCAGCGCGAGGAGCTGACCGAGAAGCTGCGTCTGCTGCTCGTCCCGCGTGACCCGAGTGACGACAAGGACGTCATTCTGGAGATCAAGGCGGGCGCGGGCGGCGACGAGTCGGCGCTGTTCGCCGGTGACCTGCTGCGCATGTATCTGCGGTACGCCGAGCGCATCGGCTGGAAGACCGAGATCATCGACGCCACCGAGTCCGAGCTGGGCGGCTACAAGGACGTCCAGGTCGCGGTGAAGACCAAGGGCGGCCAGGGTGCCACCGAGCCCGGCCAGGGCGTGTGGGCGCGGCTGAAGTACGAGGGCGGTGTGCACCGCGTGCAGCGCGTGCCGGCGACCGAGTCGCAGGGCCGTATCCACACCTCCGCCGCCGGTGTGCTCGTCACCCCCGAGGCCGAGGAGGTGGACGTGGAGATCAACCCCAACGACCTCCGTATCGACGTCTACCGCTCCTCCGGTCCGGGCGGCCAGTCCGTCAACACCACCGACTCCGCCGTGCGCATCACGCACCTGCCGACCGGTGTCGTCGCCTCCTGCCAGAACGAGAAGAGCCAGCTCCAGAACAAGGAGCAGGCCCTGCGTATCCTGCGCTCCAGGCTGCTCGCGGCGGCGCAGGAGGAGGCCGAGCGGGAGGCCGCCGACGCCCGCCGCAGCCAGGTACGCACCGTCGACCGCTCCGAGAAGATCCGCACCTACAACTTCCCGGAGAACCGCATCTCGGACCACCGCGTCGGCTTCAAGGCGTACAACCTGGACCAGGTCCTGGACGGCGAGCTCGACGCGGTGATCCAGGCCTGCGTCGACGCCGACTCGGCGGCGAAGCTCGCCGCCGCGTAAGAGACGCACGAGACCAGTACGAGCACCACACGGAGGACTCGCGTGAACCTGCTGCTCGCGGAGGTGGCCCAGGCCACCCAGCGGCTGGCCGACGCCGGCGTGCCCTCGCCGCGCAACGACGCGGAGGAGCTGGCCGCGTTCGTGCACGGTGTGAAGCGCGGCCAACTGCACTCCGTGAAGGACGCCGACTTCGACGCCCGCTACTGGGAGGTCATCGCCCGGCGCGAGCAGCGCGAGCCGCTGCAGCACATCACCGGGCGGGCCTACTTCCGATATCTGGAACTCCAGGTCGGGCCAGGGGTGTTCGTGCCCCGGCCCGAGACGGAGTCCGTGGTCGGGTGGGCCATAGACGCCGTGCGCGCCATGGACGTCGTCGAGCCGTGCATCGTCGACCTGTGCACCGGCTCCGGCGCCATCGCGCTCGCGCTCGCCCAGGAGGTCCCGCGCTCCCGGGTGCACGCCGTGGAGCTGTCCGAGGACGCCCTGGTGTGGACCCGCAAGAACATGGCGGGGTCGAGGGTGGACCTGCGGCAGGGGAACGCTCTCGACGCCTTCCCCGACCTCGACGGCCACGTCGACCTGGTCATCTCCAACCCGCCGTACATCCCGCTCACCGAGTGGGAGTACGTCGCCCCCGAGGCGCGGGACTACGACCCGGAGCTGGCCCTGTTCTCGGGTGAGGACGGCCTGGACCTGATCCGGGGCATCGAGCGCACCGCACACCGTCTCCTGCGCCCCGGCGGGGTCGTCGTGATCGAGCACGCCGACACCCAGGGCGGCCAGGTGCCGTGGATCTTCACCGAGGAGCGGGGCTGGGCCGACGCGGCCGACCACCCCGACCTCAACAACCGCCCCCGGTTCGCGACCGCCCGCAAGGCGCTGCCGTGAGCACCCTGACGGCAGTGATTTCTGAAGTCCCGCATTACGTGTACTTCGTGTACGAGGAGGCCCGCTAGATGGCACGGCGATACGACACCAACGACGCGACCGACCGCACGACGGGTCTGCGCGAGGCCGCGTCCGCCGTCCGCCGGGGCGAGCTGGTGGTGCTGCCGACCGACACGGTGTACGGCATCGGTGCGGACGCGTTCTCCTCGGAGGCCGTCGCCGATCTGCTCGCCGCCAAGGGCCGGGGCCGCTCCATGCCCACCCCTGTCCTCATCGGCTCCCCGAACACCCTGCACGGCCTCGTCACGGACTTCTCCGAGCTGGCCTGGGAGCTGGTCGACGCGTTCTGGCCGGGCGCCCTGACGCTGGTCGCCAAGCACCAGCCGTCGCTCCAGTGGGACCTGGGTGACACGCGGGGCACGGTCGCCATCCGGATGCCCCTCCACCCGGTCGCGATCGAGCTGCTGACGGAGGTCGGCCCGATGGCGGTGTCGTCGGCGAACCTCACCGGGCACCCGGCGCCGGAGGACTGTGACGCCGCCCAGGAGATGCTCGGCGACTCCGTCTCCGTCTACCTCGACGGCGGCCCGACCCCCGGCATCGTGCCGTCGTCCATCGTCGACGTCACCCGTGACGTGCCCGTGCTGCTGCGCGAGGGCGCGATCTCGGCGGAGGAGCTGCGGAAGGTCGTACCTGACCTCGAGGTGGCGAATTGACGGCCCCTGAAGCGGGGCGTGGCATAGGCAACGGGGACAGCGCGGCGGAGACGACCACGACCTTCGGCTTTCCGCGCGACACCTTCCGCATCCTCCACGTCAGCACCGGCAACGTGTGCCGCTCGCCCATCACCGAGCGGCTGACCCGCCATTTCGTCGCGGAGCGGCTCGGCATACTCGGCGGCGGGCTGATCGTGGAGAGCGCGGGCACCTGGGGCCACGAGGGCGCCCCGATGGAGGCCAACGCGGAGACGGTCCTGGCCGAGTTCGGCGCGGACGCCTCCGGCTTCTGCGGCCGGGAGCTGCTGGACGAGCACGTGATCATGGCCGACCTGGTGCTGACGGCCACCCGGGACCACCGCGCCCAGGTCATCTCCATGGGCCACTCGGCGGGCCTGCGCACCTTCACCCTGAAGGAGTTCACCCGCCTGGTCCGCGCGATAGACCCCGCCACCCTGCCCCCGCTGGAGGACGGCGTGGTCATGCGCGCCCGCGCCCTGGTCCGCGCGGCGGCCGCTCTACGCGGGTGGCTCCTGGCCCCCACGGCGGAGGCGGACGAGGTGTACGACCCGTACGGCGCCCCGCTGCCGTTCTTCCGGTCGGTCGGGGACGAGATACATCAGGCGCTGGATCCGGTGGTGACTGCGCTTACGGGTGTAGCGGCTCGGACATAAGGCGTATAAGCGGGCGTGGGGTGCGGGGCGGGCCTACATTGGGGTTACGTCACCGTCGACCGCCCGGAGCCCGCCATGTCGGTCACCCGCACCCTCGAGACCGATGTCCTGCGGCGACAGGACCCCGAGCTGGCCGAGATCCTGCTCGCGGAGCTGACGCGGCAGTCGACGACCCTGCAGCTGATCGCCGCCGAGAACTTCACCTCGCCCGCCGTGCTGGCCGCGCTCGGCTCGGTGCTCGCCAACAAGTACGCCGAGGGGTATCCCGGCGCCCGCTACCACGGCGGCTGCGAACTGGTCGACGTCGCCGAGCGGCTCGCCGTGGAGCGCGCCGAGACGCTGTTCGGGGCCGCGCACGCCAATGTCCAGGCCCACTCCGGCTCCTCGGCCGTCCTGGCCGCCTACGCCGCCCTGCTGCGCCCCGGTGACACCGTCCTCGCCCTCGGCCTGCACTACGGCGGCCACCTCACCCACGGCTCGCCCGCGAACTTCTCCGGCCGCTGGTTCGACTTCGTGGGGTACGGCGTCGATGCGGAGACCGGGCTCATCGACCACGACCAGGTGCGGCATCTCGCCCGTAACCACCGGCCGAAGGCGATCGTGTGCGGCTCCATCGCCTACCCCCGCCACCTCGACTACGTCTTCTTCCGCGACGTCGCCGACGAGGTCGGGGCCTACCTGATCGCCGACGCCGCGCATCCGATCGGGCTGGTCGCCGGGGGAGCGGCGCCGAACCCGGTGCCGTACGCCGATGTCGTGTGCGCCACCACCCACAAGGTGCTGCGCGGCCCGCGCGGCGGGATGATCCTGTGCGGTTCGCCGGAGCTGGCCGAGCGGATCGACCGGGCCGTGTTCCCCTTCACCCAGGGCGGCGCCCAGATGCACACCGTCGCCGCCAAGGCCGTCGCGTTCGGCGAGGCGGCAACACCGGCGTTCGCCGTGTACGCCCATCAGGTGGTCGCCAATGCGCGGGCGCTGGCCGGTCTGCTCGCCGCCGAGGGGTTCGTCGTCACCACCGGCGGCACCGACACCCATCTGATCACCGCCGACCCCGCCCCGCTCGGCGTGGACGGCCGCACCGCGCGCGGCCGGCTCGCCGCCGCCGGGATCGTGCTGGACTGCTGTGCCCTGCCGCACGGCGACGGCCGCGGCCTGCGCCTGGGTACGGCCGCGGTGACCACCCAGGGCATGGGGGAGCCGGAGATGCGGCGGATCGCCGCCCTGATGGCGGCCGTGCTGCGCGGCGAGGCCGACCCGGCCGGGGCACGGGAGGAAGTGCGCGAACTCACCGTCGGTTTTCCGCCGTATCCAGGCTGAACGGGGGCAGGAGCTCTCCCGTAGACCTCGATGTGCGCCGTACTCCACAGCCACACATGCAACCATCGTGGCTACCCGGCAGTCCCCATCCATATACGTCCATCGCTAGGGTGTGGGGCTGTGATGGCCAGCGAGACCTGTGGGGAAGCCTGTGCGTGAATACCTGCTGACGCTCTGCGTCACGGCCGCGGTGACCTACCTGCTGACAGGGCCGGTACGGAAGTTCGCGATCGTGGCCGGGGCGATGCCGGAGATCCGGGCCCGTGACGTGCACCGGGAACCCACTCCGCGCCTCGGCGGTATCGCCATGTTCTTCGGCCTGTGCGCGGGCCTGCTGGTCGCCGATCACCTGACCAACCTCGACGAGGTCTTCGCGAAGTCGAACGAGCCGAGGGCCCTGCTCTCCGGCGCGGCCCTGATCTGGCTGATCGGCGTCCTGGACGACAAGTTCGAGATCGACGCCCTGATCAAGCTCGGCGGGCAGATGATCGCCGCGGGCGTGATGGTCATGCAGGGTCTGACGATCCTGTGGCTGCCCGTCCCCGGCGTCGGCAACGTGGCGCTGACCCAGTGGCAGGGCACCCTGCTGACGGTCGCGCTCGTCGTCATCACGATCAACGCCGTGAACTTCGTGGACGGCCTGGACGGCCTCGCCGCCGGCATGGTGTGCA
The DNA here is from genome assembly GCF_044388685.1 of Streptomyces sp. NPDC020192. Taxonomy (NCBI): domain Bacteria; kingdom Bacillati; phylum Actinomycetota; class Actinomycetes; order Kitasatosporales; family Streptomycetaceae; genus Streptomyces; species Streptomyces sp. NPDC020192. The sequence continues at coordinate 308,849 of NZ_JBIRXG010000005.1, forward strand.
TCGCGGCGGGCGCGTTCTTCCTGTACGCCTACCGGATCTGGTACTCGTACGGCATCGAGGCCGCCGCTCCCGGCACCCTGTTCGCGGCGATCCTGATGGGCATGTGCCTGGGCTTCCTGCCGCACAACATGCACCCCGCGCGGATCTTCATGGGCGACTCGGGCTCGATGCTGATCGGCCTGGTGCTGGCGGCGGGCGCGATCTCGATCACCGGCCAGCTGGACCCGGACGCGCTGAAGCTGTTCGCCGGGTCCGAGAAGGCGGCCGTGCACCAGACGGTCCCGGTCTACATCCCGCTGCTGCTCCCGCTGACGATCATCGCCGTGCCGGCCGCCGACCTGGTGCTGGCCATCGTCCGCCGCACCTGGCGCGGCCAGTCGCCGTTCGCCGCCGACCGCGGGCATCTGCACCACCGGCTGCTGGAGATCGGCCACTCGCACAGCCGGGCCGTGCTGATCATGTACTTCTGGTCGGCCCTGATCGCCTTCGGCGCCCTCGCCTACTCGGTGAACTCGGCGTCCATGTGGATCGTGCTCGGCGTGGTCTTCCTCAGCGCGGTCGGCCTGGTCCTGCTGCTGCTCCCGCGCTTCACGCCGCGCGTGCCGGTGTGGGCGCAGGCCTTCGTGCCGCCCCGTTACCGCAGGCGGCGCCGGGCGGCGCGGGCGGCTGAGGCCGCGGCTGAGGCCGCGGCCGAGGCGGCTGTGGCGGATGCGGCCTGTGAGGCGGAGGAGCCGGCGGAACGGGCGCCCGTCACGGCCGGGATGTCACGCGTCAACGGGGCGACCGCTATTGGCCCCCGTTCGCGTTTTGTTGATCGTCACTGAGACCGGTCAAGGTAAGAGTCTGACGAGAGCATTGCCAACTCGTGGGGGAGCAAAGTCCCCTAATACCAGACAAGTGGGCGCGGTTTTTGCACAGACGCGCACCGTCACTCTCATGTGTGACAGCAAGCACACCTACCGGGTAAAGACCTCATCAAATAGTTTGTGATACGGTTCACGAGAACCCGGGATAGAGCCGAAGGACCGTAGTGCGACGGTCCATTGGTGTGAGGTCTCGATCACTCAGCCCGGGACTACGCTCGTCCATGACGACACCCTGCCCCCTTGTGAAAGCGGAGTTGCCGCCATGCCGTCCAATGACGCCCGGAACCTTCTGCGGATCGCTGTGCCCACAGCGGTCGCAGGCGTGATCGCCGTCGCCGTGAGCGCCGCGGTCGCGGGGGGCAAGGGCGCGCTCGGCGCGGTCGTCGGCACGCTGCTGGCCATCCTGTTCATGGGAATCGGCCTCTACGTGCTCCAGTGGACGGCAAAAACGCTCCCGCAGCTGTTCCAGATGATGGGCCTGTTGCTCTATGTGGCCCAGCTGCTGCTCCTCCTGATCTTCGTCGCTGTTTTCAAGGACACCTCTCTCTTCAATCCGAAGACGTTCGCCGCGTCGCTCGTCGTCGCAACCGTCGTGTGGATGGCCGCGCAGGCTCGCGCCCACATGAAGGCCAAGATCTTCTACGTCGACCCGGACTCCGCGAAGAGTGAGAAGCCCGAGAAGACAGGGCCGAAGCCGTGAGGGGTAGGGGCGGGATAAAGGCTTGTGAGATCTCCTGCTATCGTCCGGTGCCAACTGCGGCATCGCGGGCGCGGGCATCTGAGCTGACGCCTGCTCAATCGCGAGGCTCGATGCCCCCCAGCCGCCCCCACATCCGTAACACCAGTCCGGTGCCGATCCGCGGCCCTGTGCCGCGCCGACACAACGAGGTTGCCGTACCCATGCGTCATGCCGAAGGAGCCCGTGGTGAGTGCTGACCAGACCCAGCTCGCCTTTGACTGGAGTTGTCGGGTCATGTCCGACAACGGGTGTGGCTTCCCGGCCCCGGGCCTGAACTCGTTCCTGTTCAAGCCGCTCTTCACTGTCGGGGGCTTCGAGTTCAACAAGGTGATGCTGCTCGCGCTCGTCACCACCCTGCTCATCGTCGTCTTCTTCTCGGCGGCCTTCGGCAAGGCCAAGGTCGTCCCGGGCAAGCTCCAGATGGTCGGCGAGGCCGGCTACGACTTCGTGCGCCGCAGCATCGTGTACGAGACCCTCGGCAAGCGCGAGGGCGAGAAGTGGGTGCCGCTCATGGTGTCCATCTTCTTCTTCGTCTGGATCATGAATGTCTGGTCCGTGATCCCGCTGGCGCAGTTCCCGGTCTCCTCGGTGATCGCCTTCCCGGCGGTGCTGGCCGCGATCGTCTGGATCACCTGGGTCGCGCTCACCTTCAAGAAGCACGGCTTCGTCGGCTTCTTCAAGAACGTCACGGGCTACGACAAGTCGCTCGGCGGCGTGCTGCCCCTCGTCATGGTCATCGAGTTCTTCTCGAACCTGCTGGTCCGCCCGTTCACGCACGCGGTGCGACTCTTCGCCAACATGTTCGCCGGTCACCTGATGCTGGTCATGTTCACCGCGGCCTCCTGGTACCTGCTGAACAGCTGGCTGGTCGTGGGCGCCGGCGTCTCCTTCGTGATGACGATGGCGATGATCCTCTTCGAGCTCTTCGTCCAGGCCGTCCAGGCGTACGTCTTCGTGCTGCTGGCCTGCTCCTACATTCAGGGCGCTCTCGCCGAGCACCACTGAGTCGTACCACCCCGCCAACCCCCAGACGTCCGGTGGCCAACCCCCACCGGTCCATGAAAGAGAAGGAAGAACCGGCATGTCCGCTGCTCTTGAGACCCTCGCCGCCACCGCTGGTGTCCACGGCTCCGTCGGCTCGATCGGCTACGGCCTCGCTGCGATCGGCCCCGGCATCGGCGTCGGCATCATCTTCGGTAACGGCACCCAGGCCCTCGCCCGCCAGCCCGAGGCGGCCGGTCTGATCCGCGCCAACCAGATCCTGGGCTTCGCCTTCTGTGAGGCGCTCGCCCTCATCGGCATCGTTATGCCGTTCGTGTTCGGTAAGTAATCACCCCTTACCCGACACGAAACGACGAAAGGCACTGATGTGATCGCCAACCTGGCACAGCTGGCGGCCGCTGAGACCGAGCAGAACCCGCTCGTCCCGGCCGGTCCCGAGCTGCTCGTCGGCACCATCGCCTTCGCCATCGTGTTCTTCTTCTTCTGGAAGAAGCTGCTTCCGAACATCAACAAGGTTCTGGAGGAGCGCCGCGCGGCGATCGAAGGCGGTATCGAAGAGGCCGACGCCATGAAGGTCGAGGCCCAGAGCGTCCTTGAGCAGTACAAGGCTCAGCTCGCCGAGGCCCGGCACGAGGCCGCGCGCCTGCGCCAGGAGGCGCAGGAGCAGGGTGCCGCGCTCATCGCCGAGATGCGGGCCGAGGGCCAGCGGCAGCGCGAGGAGATCGTCGCCGCCGGTCACACCCAGATCGAGGCCGACCGCAAGGCCGCCGCGCAGACGCTGCGTCAGGACGTGGGCAAGCTCGCCACCGAACTGGCCGGCAGGCTGGTCGGCGAGTCCCTCGAGGACCACGCCCGCCAGAGCCGTGTGATCGACCGCTTCCTCGACGAGCTCGAGGAGAAGGCCGAGGCCACGCGATGAACGGAGCGAGCCGCGAGGCCCTGGCTGCCGCACGTGAGCGTCTCGACGCGCTGACGGACTCCACGTCCGTGGACGCCGCATCGCTCGCGGACGAGCTGGCGGCCGTCACCGCGCTGCTCGACCGCGAGGCCGGCCTGCGCCGGGTCCTCACCGACCCGGCGCAGCAGGCGGAGGCCAAGGCGGAGCTGGTCCAGCGCCTGATCGGCGGCCAGGTCAGCGGTCCCGCCGCCGACCTGGTGGCCGGGATGGCCCGCGCCCGCTGGTCGCAGTCCCGCGACCTGGTGGACGCGCTGGAGGAACTGGCGGACATCGCCGACCTCACCGCCGCGGAGAAGTCGGGCACGCTGGACGACGTGGAGGACGAGCTGTTCCGGTTCGGCCGGATCGTCTCCTCCAGCACCGAGCTGCGCGCCGCGCTGACCGACCGTGCCGCCGGTACGGGCGCCAAGACCGAGCTGCTGCACCGGCTGCTCGGCGGACGTGCCAAGCCGGCCACCGAGCGTCTGGTCACGCGCCTTGTGACCGTGCCGCGTGGACGTAGCCTGGAAGCGGGACTGGAGTCCCTGTCCAAGCTGGCCGCCGAGCGCCGGGACCGCATGGTCGCCGTCGTCACCTCGGCGGTGCCGCTGAGTGACGGCCAGAAGCAGCGCCTCGGCGCCGCCCTCGCCAAGCTCTACGGCCGTCGGATGCACCTCAACCTGGACGTGGACCCCGAGGTGATCGGCGGCATCCGGGTGCAGGTCGGTGACGAGGTCATCAACGGCTCCCTCGCGGACCGGCTGGACGACGCCGCCCGCCGCATGGCGAGCTAGCAGCAACTCGATCATCTCGAATATTTCGAACATCGCGAATATCTCGAGAAAAGCAGTACGTACTTACGGCCCTGGTTGGGCCGTGCAGAGGATTCACCTCTTACAGGGGGGAGTCCCCATCCCCCCCAAGTGAAACTTCGGGCCCAACAAGGAGAGCAGGGAACCCAGATGGCGGAGCTCACGATCCGGCCGGAGGAGATCCGGGACGCGCTGGAGAACTTCGTCCAGTCGTACAAGCCGGACGCGGCCTCGCGCGAGGAGGTCGGTACGGTCACCCTTGCCGGCGACGGCATCGCGAAGGTCGAGGGTCTTCCCTCGGCCATGGCCAACGAACTGCTGAAGTTCGAGGACGGCACCCTCGGCCTCGCCCTCAACCTCGAGGAGCGCGAGATCGGTGCCATCGTCCTCGGTGAGTTCAGCGGCATCGAGGAGGGTCAGCCGGTCACCCGTACCGGTGAGGTCCTCTCCGTCGCGGTCGGCGAGGGCTACCTCGGCCGTGTCGTCGACCCGCTCGGCAACCCGATCGACGGCCTCGGCGAGATCGAGACGTCCGGCCGCCGTGCGCTGGAGCTGCAGGCCCCCACGGTCATGCAGCGCAAGTCGGTGCACGAGCCGATGGAGACCGGCTACAAGGCCGTCGACGCGATGACCCCGATCGGCCGCGGTCAGCGTCAGCTGATCATCGGTGACCGCCAGACCGGCAAGACCGCCCTGGCCGTCGACACGATCATCAACCAGCGCGACAACTGGCGCACCGGCGACCCGAAGAAGCAGGTCCGCTGCATCTACGTCGCCATCGGCCAGAAGGGCTCCACCATCGCCGGCGTGCGCCGCGCGCTGGAGGAGAACGGCGCCCTGGAGTACACGACCATCGTCGCCGCCCCGGCGTCCGACCCGGCCGGCTTCAAGTACCTGGCGCCGTACACCGGTTCGGCCATCGGCCAGCAGTGGATGTACGAGGGCAAGCACGTCCTGATCATCTTCGACGACCTGTCGAAGCAGGCCGACGCCTACCGCGCCGTGTCCCTGCTGCTGCGCCGCCCGCCGGGCCGTGAGGCCTACCCGGGTGACGTCTTCTACCTGCACTCCCGTCTGCTGGAGCGCTGCGCGAAGCTCTCCGACGACATGGGTGCCGGCTCGATGACCGGTCTGCCGATCGTCGAGACCAAGGCCAACGACGTCTCGGCGTTCATCCCGACCAACGTCATCTCCATCACCGACGGCCAGTGCTTCCTGGAGTCGGACCTGTTCAACGCCGGTCAGCGTCCCGCGCTGAACGTCGGTATCTCCGTCTCCCGAGTCGGTGGTTCCGCCCAGCACAAGGCGATGCGCCAGGTCTCCGGCCGTCTGCGTGTGGACCTCGCCCAGTTCCGTGAGCTGGAGGCGTTCGCCGCCTTCGGTTCCGACCTGGACGCGGCCTCGAAGGCCCAGCTGGAGCGCGGTTCGCGCATGGTCGAGCTGCTGAAGCAGGACCAGTACCAGCCGATGGCCACCGAGGACCAGGTCGTCTCCGTCTGGGCCGGCACCAACGGCCGTATGGACGACGTGCCGGTCAACGACATCCGCCGCTTCGAGAAGGAACTGATCGACTTCCTGCACCGGAAGCACCAGGGCCTGATGACCTCCATCAAGGAGGGCGCCAAGATGTCGGACGACACCATCCAGGCGGTCGACGACGCGGTGGCGGAGTTCAAGAAGCAGTTCGAGACCTCGGACGGCAAGCTGCTCGGCGAGGACACTCCGGCCGCTGCCGCCAAGTGACGTAAGGAAGGGACCTGACTCATGGGAGCCCAGCTCCGGGTCTACAAGCGTCGCATCCGATCCGTCACCGCGACCAAGAAGATCACCAAGGCGATGGAGATGATCGCCGCCTCGCGCGTCGTCAAGGCGCAGCGCAAGGTGGCGGCCTCCACGCCGTACGCGCAGGAACTGACCCGCGCGGTCACGGCGGTCGGTACGGGTTCGAACACCAAGCACCCGCTCACCACGGAGGCGGAGAACCCGGCCCGCGCCGCGGTTCTGCTCCTCACGAGCGACCGCGGTCTGGCCGGCGCCTTCAACTCCAACGCCATCAAGGCGGCGGAGCAGCTGACCGAGCGCCTGGAGCGCGAGGGCAAGCAGGTCGACACGTACATCGTCGGCCGGCGCGGTGTCGCCCACTACAACTTCCGTGAGCGCACCATCGCGGAGTCGTTCACCGGCTTCACGGACGAGCCGTCGTACGCGGACGCCAAGAAGGTCGCGGCGCCCCTGATCGAGGCCATCGAGAAGGACACGGCCGAGGGTGGTGTGGACGAGCTCCACATCGTCTTCACCGAGTTCGTCTCGATGATGACGCAGACGGCGCTGGACGCCCGGCTCCTGCCGCTGCGCCTCGAAGAGGTCGCCGAGGAGGCTCACCCCAAGGGGGAGATCCTCCCGCTGTACGACTTCGAGCCCTCGGCGGAGGACGTCCTCGACGCCCTGCTGCCGCGCTACGTGGAGAGCCGCATCTACAACGCGCTGCTCCAGTCGGCCGCTTCGAAGCACGCCGCCACGCGGCGCGCGATGAAGTCGGCCACCGACAACGCGGGCGAGCTGATCAACTCGCTCTCCCGTCTTGCCAACGCGGCCCGCCAGGCCGAAATCACCCAGGAAATCAGCGAGATCGTCGGTGGCGCGAGCGCCCTGGCCGACGCGACCGCGGGGAGTGACCGATAAATGACCACCACTGTTGAGACCGCGGCGGCTACGGGCCGCGTCGCCCGGGTCATCGGCCCGGTCGTCGACGTGGAGTTCCCCGTCGACGCGATGCCGGACATCTACAACGCCCTTCACGTCGACGTGGCCGACCCGGCCAACGCCGGCGAGAAGAAGACGCTGACCCTGGAGGTCGCCCAGCACCTGGGTGACGGCCTGGTCCGCACCATCTCCATGCAGCCCACCGACGGTCTGGTCCGCCAGGCCGCCGTGACGGACACCGGCAACTCCATCACGGTGCCGGTCGGCGACTTCACCAAGGGCAAGGTGTTCAACACCCTCGGTGAGGTGCTGAACGTCGACGAGAAGTACGAGGGCGAGCGCTGGGGCATCCACCGCAAGGCCCCGAACTTCGACGAGCTCGAGTCGAAGACCGAGATGTTCGAGACCGGCGTCAAGGTCATCGACCTGCTCACCCCGTACGTCAAGGGCGGCAAGATCGGCCTGTTCGGCGGCGCCGGCGTCGGCAAGACGGTGCTCATCCAGGAGATGATCTACCGTGTCGCCAACAACCACGACGGTGTCTCCGTGTTCGCCGGTGTCGGTGAGCGCACCCGTGAGGGCAACGACCTGATCGAGGAGATGTCCGACTCGGGCGTCATCGACAAGACCGCCCTGGTCTTCGGTCAGATGGACGAGCCCCCGGGCACCCGTCTGCGCGTCGCGCTGGCCGGCCTCACCATGGCCGAGTACTTCCGTGACGTCCAGAAGCAGGACGTGCTGTTCTTCATCGACAACATCTTCCGCTTCACGCAGGCCGGTTCCGAGGTGTCGACCCTGCTCGGCCGTATGCCCTCCGCGGTGGGTTACCAGCCGAACCTGGCCGACGAGATGGGTCTCCTCCAGGAGCGCATCACCTCGACCCGTGGTCACTCGATCACCTCGATGCAGGCGATCTACGTCCCCGCCGACGACCTGACCGACCCGGCCCCGGCCACCACCTTCGCCCACCTCGACGCGACGACGGTTCTGTCCCGTCCGATCTCCGAGAAGGGCATCTACCCGGCCGTGGACCCGCTGGACTCCACGTCCCGGATCCTGGACCCGCGCTACATCGCGGCGGACCACTACAACGCGGCCATGCGCGTGAAGACGGTCCTCCAGAAGTACAAGGACCTCCAGGACATCATCGCGATCCTCGGTATCGACGAGCTCGGCGAGGAGGACAAGCTCGTTGTCCACCGCGCCCGTCGCGTGGAGCGCTTCCTGTCCCAGAACACCCACGTCGCCAAGCAGTTCACCGGCGTCGACGGGTCGGACGTCCCGCTGGACGAGTCGATCGCGGCCTTCAACGCGATCATCGACGGTGAGTACGACCACTTCCCGGAGCAGGCGTTCTTCATGTGCGGTGGCATTGAGGACCTCAAGGCCAACGCCAAGGAGCTGGGCGTCTCCTGAACTCCCTGAGTTCGAGTGAGAGGGGCACGGACGCACCCTTTCGGGGTGTGTCCAGCCCCTCTCTCCACGCCCACTAGAATTGACCCCAACACCCGGCAGAACCGCCGGGTGGTGACCCGAGGAGCCACCCTTGGCTGCTGAGCTGCACGTCGAGCTGGTCGCCGCCGACCGCCAGGTCTGGTCCGGTGAGGCCACCCTGGTCGTCGCGCGCACCACGTCCGGCGACATCGGCGTCATGCCCGGTCACCAGCCGCTGCTCGGTGTGCTGGAGTCGGGCCCGGTGACCATCCGTACGAGTGAAGGTGGAACGGTCGTCGCCGCGGTGCACGGCGGTTTCATCTCGTTCGCGGACGACAAGCTGTCCCTGCTGGCCGAGATCGCCGAGCTGTCGGACGAGATCGATGTCCAGCGCACGGAGCGGGAGCTGGAGCGCGCGAAGGCGGAGGGCGACGCCGCCGCCGAGCGCCGCGCGGATGTCCGCCTGCGTGCGGCGGCGGCGAGCTAGACGCTGCGCGCTGTGCGTTGATGTGACTCAGCCGCGGCTGGGACCGGAGCGATCCGGCCCCAGCCGCGGCTGAGGTAAATGTGGGTGTTTTTTCCGTTCCATTACCTAGGAGACGAGGAGGTCGGTGTCGATGGTCCTCGCTCTGACTGTGGTCGCGATCGTGGTCGCGCTCGTGGTGGTGGGACTCTTCCTGTTCGGGCTGCGCCGCAGACTGATCCAGCGCTCCGGCGGCACCTTCGACTGTTCCCTGCGCTGGGACGTGACCGAGAAACCGGACGCGAGCGGCAAGGGCTGGTCCTACGGCGTCGCCCGCTACAACGGCGACCGCATCGAGTGGTACCGCGTCTTCTCCTACGCCGTCCGCCCGCGCCGCACCCTGGAGCGCGCCGCCATCGAGGTGGCCGGCCGTCGGCTGCCCGAGGGCGAGGAGGAGCTGGCGCTGCTCTCCGACGCGGTGGTCCTCGCCTGTACGGTGCGGGGCACGCGCCTTGAACTCGCCATGAGCGAAGACGCGCTGACCGGATTCCTCGCGTGGCTGGAGGCAGCCCCGCCCGGACAGCGAGTGAATGTGGCGTAGCCACATTCACTCGCTGGGTGGGGGTCCCCCCGGACGAAGTCTGGGGGAGCGTCAATGTTGCCTAGTAGCCCTTTTACAGATTGCTGCTGATGGCGTTCACCAGCTCACCGTTGCTGGTGTCGCCGCTGAACTCCCAGAAGAACGCGCCGCCGAGCCCCTGTGCCTTGGCCCAGCCCATCTTCCCGGCGATGGTCGACGGGGTGTCGTACGACCACCAGTTGCTGCCACAGTGCGCGTACGCCGTGCCGGCGATCGTGCCGGTGACCGGGCAGGACGTCTTGAGCACCTTGTAGTCCTCGATGCCCTGCTCGTACGTGCCCGCCGCCGGGCCCGTGGCCGTGCCGCCCGGGGCGTCCTGCGTCACACCGGTCCAGCCGCGCCCGTAGAGGCCGATGCCGATGAGCAGCTTGGACGCGGGGACGCCGGTCGACCTGTACTTGGCGATGGCGTCGGCCGTGTCGAAGCCGGCCTTCGGTATGCCGGAGTACGAGGTGAGCGGGGAGTGCGGGGCGGTCGGGCCCTTGGCGTCCCAGGCGCCGAAGAAGTCGTACGACATCACGTTGTACCAGTCGACGTACTGGGCGGCCCCGGCGTAGTCGGCGGCCTCGATCTTGCCGCCGGAGGAGCCGTCGGCGGTGACCGCGGCCGTGACCAGCTTGCCGCTGCCGAACTTGGCGCGCAGCGCGGCCATCACGTTCTTGAAGGCCGCCGCGCCGCTGGTGTCACAGGACAGCCCGCAGGCGTTCGGGTACTCCCAGTCGATGTCGATGCCGTCGAAGACGTCGGCCCAGCGCGGGTCGTTGACCAGGTTGTAGCAGGAGTCCGCGAACGCGGTGGGGTTGGCCGCCGCCTGCCCGAAGCCGCCGGACCAGGTCCAGCCGCCGAAGGACCACAGCACCTTCAGGTTCGGGTACTTGGCCTTCAGCTCACGCAGCTGGTTGAAGTTGCCGCGCAGCGGCTGGTCCCAGGTGTCGGCGACGCCGCTGACGGACTGGTCGGCCGTGAACGCCTTGTCGTAGTCGGCGTAGGAGTCACCGATCGCGCACTGGCCGTTCGTCACGTTGCCGAAGGCGTAGTTGATGTGCGTGATCTTCGCGGCCGAGCCGGACGTCACCAGGTTCTTGACGTTGTAGTTGCGGCCGTAGATGCCCCACTCGGTGAAGTAGCCGAGCTTGACCTTGCCACTGCTCGGCGGGGGAGTGGTGCCTCCGCCGGTGGTGTGGACGGCGACGGCGCCGCTGACCGGGCCGGTCTGGTCGGCGGTGTCGCGGGCCTGGACGGTGTAGGAGTAGTCGGTGCCGGCGGTCAGACCGGTGTCCGTGTACGAGGTGGTCGTCACCGTGGAGACGACCTTGCCGTCGCGCAGGACGTCGTAGTTCTTGACGCCCTTGTCGTCGGTGGCCGCGCTCCAGCTGAGCTTCGCCGAGGTGTCGGTGACGCTGGACGCGGTCGGAGTGCCGGGCGCGCTCGGCGGGTTGTCGCCGGGGACGGTCGTACCGTCACAACTGTCGCCGTTCAGCTTGCAGTTGGACGGCGAGCCCGATCCGGCGCCGTTGAAGCCGAAGGAGACGGAGGCGCCCGGGGCGATGGTGCCGTTGTAGGACTTGTTCTTGGCGGTCCAGTGGGTGCCGGAGCTGGTGACGTCCGCGTCCCAGGCGGAGGTGACCGACGTACCGGAGGGGAAGTCCCACTCGACGGTCCATGAACTGATGCTGCTGGTACCGGTGTTCTTGACGGTCCACTGACCGCCGAAGCCGGTGCCCCAGTCGCTGGTCTTGGTGTAGGTGGCGGTTGCGTTCGTCGCGGCCTGGGCGGGGCCCGCGATGCCGACCAGACCGGCCAGGGGGAGCAACAGGGTCGCGAACCCTGCCGCGGCTCTGTGTCTGAAGCGCATGGTGCGCCTCCCTTGTGATGGGGGTGGGTATCAGGGGCATGACTGAGCCTTCACGCCCACGGTGCTGCGAGAGTAGAAAGGTCTGGACCACGGGTCAATAGGTCTGGACCAATTCGAGGGAGGCTCCAGCGGCCCTCGCCGGCTCTCTCGTTAGATCCCCAACTCCTGTGCCAGGACGGCCGCTTGGACCCGGCTGCGCAGCTCCAGCTTGCCCAGCAGCCGGCTGACGTGGGTCTTCACCGTGCCCTCCGCCATCCGCAGCCGCTCGGCGATCTGGGCGTTGGACAGCCCCTCGCCGACGCAGGACAGCACCTCGCGCTCACGCGGGGTGAGACCGTCGAGCACGGCGGGGTCGGCGCTCGTCCCGCGCACCGGTGTGGCGGCGAACTCGGCGATGAGCCGCCGGGTGACGGCAGGCGCGACGACCCCTTCCCCACGCGCCACTGTCCGCACGGCCTCCAGCAGATCCCGGGCCTCGGTGTTCTTCAGCAGAAATCCGGCCGCCCCCGCGCGCAGCGCCCCGAAGACGTACTCGTCGAGGTCGAAGGTGGTCAGTACAAGCACATCCGCGAGCCCCTCGGAGACGATGGCCCGGGTCGCCGACACCCCGTCCAGGCACGGCATCTGCACATCCATCAGGACGAGATCCGGCCGAAGTTCGCGGGCCAGCTCCACCGCCTGCTCGCCGTCCGCCGCCTCGCCGGCCACCTCGATGTCGGGTGCGCTGCGCAGGATCAGCACGAGCCCGGCGCGGACGGCAGACTGGTCCTCGGCGACGAGGACCCGGATGGCGGGGGTGGTCATGTGAGGTCTCCAAGGCGTTTTCGGCGGTGAGGGTGCGGGTGGTGTGGGTCATGTGAGGTCTTCCCGGTCGACCGGGAGAGCGGCGCGCACGGCCCACAGACCGCCCCCGGGTCCCGCCTCGGGCCCGGCCGCGAAGCTGCCGCCGAGCAGCGCGGCCCGCTCCCGCATCCCGGCGAGCCCGGAGCCCGAGCCGGGGGCGCGGGGGCCGTCACCGGCCCGGTAGGCGCTGGTGACGTGGATGTGCAAGGCGCCGTCCTGCTGCCGCAGCGTGACCTCGACGGGCCCTTCGGCCGCGTGCTTGAGGGCGTTGGTCAGTGACTCCTGCACGATCCGGTACGCGGCCAGCTCGACCGGCGCGGGCACCCGGCCGTGCCCGTCCACCAGACGGACGTCCAGGCCGTTGGTGCGGGCGCCCTTGACCAGCGTGGCCAGGCCGTCGAGCGTCGGTGTCGCGGCGGGCTCCAGATCCCCGCTGCTGTCGCGGAGGATGCCGATCAGCCGGCGCATCTCAGCCAGTCCCTCGACGCTGTTCTCCCGGATGACGGCGAGGGCGTCCCGCGAGGTCCGCGGATCGTCGAGCGACAGCGCGGCCGTGGAGTGAATGGCGATCGCGGACAGGTGGTTGGCGACCATGTCGTGCAACTCCCGTGCCATCCGCGACCGTTCAGCGGTGACCGCCTGCGTGCGGTCCATCTCGGCCAGCAGCGCGGTCTGTTCGGCGCGCAGCCGGGCCGCCTCGGCGGCGTCGCGGTGACTGCGCACCACCCAGCCGGTCGCGGCCGGCGCGAACGCGACGATGCCGATTCCGACACCGATCAGCAACGCCTGGGCGTCGCGCAGCAGGGCCGCCGGGACGACCCCGCCGAGGACGGTCAGCATGCCGGTGATCCAGCAGATCCGGCGGGCGGAGGCCAGGCTGCCGTACAGGACGGCCGCGTAGACCAGGTCGGTGTACAGGACGACGGTGACGACGTTGCCCTGGGTGACCGTGTCCAGGGTCAGCGCCAGCGTGCCGACGAACAGGCCGACGCGTGGCCGTGAGCGGCGCAGCGGTTCGCAGGCCGCCGTCACCGCCAGCGGCAGCAGCGGCGCCCAGGCCGGGTGCCACAGCACCAGCGGGTCCGAGACCACGCGCGGATGGATCCCGAGCGCCCACAGCACCACCCCGCCGAGCAGTCCGCCCATGGCGATGCCCAGGTCGTCGCGGTGGGGGCGGGGGAGCGCTCGTGTCATGCTCCCATCCAACACGCTCGGCACCGCCCCCGCCTGCTCCCGCGGAAGGGTCCCGAACTGCAACTTTCGCTTACGACGACCTCGCCCGCGCCGACGACGAAACCGGCGGCCGGGGCGGCGAGCCTGGAAGGGTGAGCGAGGGGAGCGAACCGTGATCGTCGGGTTGATCATCGCCTGTGAGGTGGCGTTCTGGGTACTGCTGGCCGCCGGACTGACCTTCCGGTACGCGCTGCGGATGCCCCGTACCGGGCTGGCGCTGCTGCTGTGCGAGCCGCTGCTGGAGGTCGTGCTGTTCGTGGTGAGCGCGATCGACCTGAAGAACGGCGCCCAGCCGGACTGGCGGCACGGCCTGGCCGCCGTCTACATCGGCTTCACGGTCGGTCTCGGCAACTCGACCGTCACGTGGGCCGACGCCCGGGTCGCCCACCGCTTCGCCGGCGGCCCGACCCCGGTGAAGCCACCCCGGTACGGCACGGCCCGCGCCGCCCACGAATGGAAGGTGGCGGCCCGCTGGACCCTGTCCTGCGTGGTCGCCCTGGCCCTCCTCCAGTCCGCCGTCTGGTACGTCGGTTCCGCCGCCGACACCAGCTCGCTCCAGGCCTGGGAGCTGCGGATGCTGTGGCTGATCGGCATCAACGTGATCATCGCGGGCAGCTACACGGTGTTCCCGAAGCGGGAGCCGGCGAAGCGGGACTGACGCCTCGGTGTGTACGAGGAGTACAACGCGCTGGAGGATGCCGCCGACGAGCTGCTGGCCCGCGAGGCTCTGCGCGTGCTGGAAGAGGAGCGCGATGCGCCGCGCGCCTCGCTGGCGGATGTGCTCGCGGACATTTTCGGGCCGCCGTCGGACGCGTCCACCACGGGTGCCGTGTGACGTACGCCTTCGAGTTCACCGCCGCCGCCCGCCGCCAGCTCAAGGCCGTCGACCAGACGACCGCCCTGCGCGTCCTCCACGCACTCAGCCGCCTCGGCGACGACCCGTACCGCGAGGACGCGGACGTGCAGAAGTTGTCAGGGCATGACGACCTGTACAGGCTTCGCGTGGGCACGTACCGGATCGCCTGTCGGATCGACGACGGCAGGCTCGTCATCCTCGTCGTCGAGGCCCGGTACCGCCGGGAGATCTACCGCCGCCTCTGACCCGGTCGCCGAGGGTCGTACGCTGACCCGGCGACGAGGAGGGCGGCGTATGGGTGGCAGGGCGGGTACGGGGGCGGTGCTGGTCGTCGACGATGACGCGGCGATCCGGCGCTCGCTGGAGCGTGGGCTCAGGCTCAGTGGGTTCGGTGTGCGGACCGTCGGCGACGGGGTCGAGGCGCTGGCCGTGATCCGGGACGACCCGCCCGATGTGCTCGTCCTCGACGTCTCGATGCCCGGGATGAGCGGCATCGACGTGTGCGGGCGGCTACGGGGCGACGGGTGGGATCTGCCGGTGCTCATGCTCTCCGCGCTCGATGAGACGGCCGACCGGATCGCCGGGCTCCAGGCGGGCGGTGACGACTATCTGGTCAAGCCCTTCGCCCTGCAGGAGCTGGTCCTGCGGTTGCATGCCCTGCTGCGGCGTCGGCCGCCGGCCGGGCGGGAGGTGCTGCGCGTCGCGGGGCTGGTGATCGATCCGGCCGCCCGTACCGCCGAGCGGGACGGCACCCCGCTGGAGCTGACCCGGCGGGAGTTCGAGCTGCTGGAGGTGCTGGCCCGCAACGCCGGACTGGTCCTGACCCGCGATCAGCTGCTGGAACGGGTCTGGGGCTACGACTTCGACGTGCGCACCGACGCCGTCGACACCTTCGTCAGCTACCTGCGGCGCAAGCTGGAGGCGGAGGGCCGCCCCCGGCTGATTCACACCGTGCGGGGCGTCGGCTTCGTACTCCGTGAACCGCGGGACACACCGTGAGACTCTCCGCCCGCATCGGCCTCGCCGTCGGCTGCACCGTCCCGCTGCTGGTGCTGGCCGGCGGCTGGCTGCTGCTGCACCTCGTCGCCCGTGATCTGCACCGTGCCGAGGACCAGCACCTACGACAGCGCGCGACGGCCGTCGCCCCGGACGCCCGGGCCCTGCTGCGGGCCGCCGCCAACGGTCACCCCAAGGTGGCCGACACGCGGGAACGGCAGCTGTTCGACTCGGCCCTCGACGTCGGCGTACGCGTCGTAGGCCCGGACGCGACCTTCAGCGGCGGCCCCCAGCCCGGCCCGGCCGTGGCCCTGCCCGACCGGACCTCCGGCTTCGGCGCCGTCCACGCCGACGGCCGGACCTGGCGGACCCTCGCCCGGCCGGTGAACGCCGGCCCGGCCTCCGGCACGCTGTGGCTGTTCTCGCCCGACACCGCCGCCCGCGTCCAGATCCCGCTCGTCCGCCGCCGGGTCTTCGCCACCGCCCTGCTCGCGGCCCCCGTCTCCGGCCTGCTCGCCTGGGGCCTGGCCGCCGGGGCGAGCGCGCCGCTGCGCCGGCTCACCCGCCGTACCGCCGGACTCGACCCGCGCACCAGCGGCGCCCGGCTCGGGCAGTGGCGGACCGGGGTGGTCGAGGTCGACGAGCTGGCGGCCACGGTACGCACCGTCCTCGCCCGTTACGACGAACAGGCCGGGCGCACCGCCCAGGCCCTGGACACCGCCCGCTCCTTCTCCTCGGCCGCCGCGCACGAGCTGCGCACCCCGCTGATGAGCATGGGCACCAACCTCGACATCCTGGCCGGCCATCCGGACCTGCCCGAAGCCGAGCGCGCCGAGGTCGTCACCGACCTGCGCCGCGAACACGCCCGGCTGCTCGGCCTGTTGGTGATGCTGCGTGAACTGGGGCGGGGCGATCTGGTGGAGGCGGAGGCCTTCCGGCCGGTCGACCTCGCCGACACCGCCGACGCGGCCGTGGCCGAGGCCCGCCGTCGTGCCCCGAACGCGGACATCACCCTGGACGCGGCACCCGGGCTCACCGTGCACGGCTGGGAGCCGGGACTGCGGCTACTGCTGGACAACCTGCTGGCCAACACCCTCGCCCACGGCCGGGACGCGGAGGGCCGGGCCGTGGTGCGGGTGGGAATGACGGGCGGTGCGGAGGGGATTCTGATCACCGTGGACGATCGGGGGCCCGGCGTTCCGGGCGACGCCCGTGCCCGGATCTTCGAGCGGTTCCAGCGGGGCCCGGACAGCACGGGTTCCGGCCTCGGCCTCACCCTCGTCGCCCAGCAGGCGGCGCTGCACCGGGGGAGCGTCACCGTCACGGACGGGCCGGATGGCGTGGGGGCCCGCTTCGAGGTACGGCTGCCATCGGACGGCGGCGACCTGCCCGGCCGGCGGGACTGGCTGATCGGCACAGCCGGGGCAAACCGGTCACAGAGTTTCCCCAAAGACCCTGCCTAACCTCCGGCACGACGGACGGACGGCCGACCGTGGCCGCCCGGAAGCGAACGGAAGTGAACGGAGAGGCAGATGTACGGACGACGACGCACGCGCACGCTGCTCGCGGGGCTCGCCGTGACGGCCGTCCTGGCGGGCGGCACGGCGGGGACGGCGGCCGCGGCCGACAGCACCCCCAAGCCGGCGCCCACCGGTGACGGGGCCCACGGGCTGTGCAAGCGAGTACCGAAGATCGACCGCCGGATCGAGCGGGCCCTGAAGCGCCTCGACGCCGGAGCGGGCACGCGCGGCTCGGTGGCCCGGCTCCAGCAGCGCGTGGACAACGCGAAGAAGGCGGGCCACACCGAGATCGCCACGTACCTCCAGAACCGGCTGGACTTCCGCACGTCGCTGGTGACGAACCTGGAGCAGCGGCAGAAGGACCTGGCCGCCGTCAAGACGTGGTGCCAGAAGAACGACGACGGGAAGGCGGCGAGCTGATGCGGGGCCGGCGGCCGGCGGCAGCGGTCGTGGTGGCCGCCGGCCTCGTGGCACTCACCACGGGCTGCGCCCACCACGACGGCGCCACACCGGCGTCCTCGTCCTCCGCCTCCCCTTCGGGCTACGCGGACATGAAGAAGAAGGTCGACGCCGCCGAGTCCGCCGCGGCCGCCGCCGACCAGGACGCGAAGAACACGACGGACCGGTGATCCCGGCGGGGAGCCGTCTCTACCGCTCCCCGCCCGGCACCCACAGCACATCCCCAGTCTCCTGGTTCGCCGTCCGCGCCAGGATGAACAGCAGGTCGGACAGGCGGTTGAGGTAGGTGGCGGTGAGGGGGTTCATGGTGTCGCCGTGGGCCTCCAGGGCCGTCCACGTCGAGCGTTCGGCGCGGCGTACGACCGTGCAGGCCTGGTGGAGCAGGGCCGCTCCCGGGGTGCCGCCGGGGAGGATGAAGGAGCGGAGCTTCTCCAGCCGCTCGTTGAAGCGGTCGCAGTCCGCCTCCAGCCGGTCGATGTAGAACTGCTCGACCCTGAGCGGCGGGAACTTCGGCTCCTCCACCACCGGAGTCGACAGATCCGCGCCCACGTCGAACAGGTCGTTCTGGACGCGGGTGAGCACCTGGACGACCTCCTCCGCCAGGCCGCCCAGCGCGATCGCGGTGCCGATGACGGCGTTGGCCTCGTTGGCGTCCGCGTAGGCGGAGATCCTGAGGTCCGTCTTGGGCACCCGGCTCATGTCACCGAGGCTGGTGGTGCCCTGGTCGCCGGTCCGGGTGTAGATACGCGTCAGATTGACCATGTGGCCAGCCTAGTTATGCCCCGGCCGTCCGGAACACTCGTGTGCCCACCGTCACCGCGAGCGCCGCGAAGCCGACGGCGACGAGGGAGCCGTAGAGCATGTGCGCGGTGGCGTAGTGGCCGAGGTACGCGTCGCGCACCGCGTCCACCAGATAGCGGAACGGCACGAAGTGCGAGAGCACGTTCAGCCAGGCCGGCGCCAGGGCCATCGGGAGCATCAGGCCGGACAGCAGCATCGACGGCATCGACACCATGTTGATCAGCGGGCCGAACTCCTGCGGGGTGCGGACCCTCATCCCCAGCGCGTACGACAGCGACGCCAGGGAGACGGTGAGCAGCGCGACGAAGGCGAAGCCGATCAGGATGCCCGCCAGCGGTGCGCGCAGCCCCATCACCAGCGCGGCCAGCACCAGCAGCACCGCCTGGAAGACGAAGACCGTGGCGTCGCGCAGCACCCGGCCCAGCAGCAGAGCGAGCCGGCTGACCGGGGTCACCCGCATCCGCTCCACCACCCCCTGCCCCTGCTCGACGATGATCATGAATCCGGCGAACAGGGCGCCGAACAGCCCGAGTTGGAGCAGCAGGCCCGGGACCAGCACCTGCCAGGAGCTGCTGGTCCCGCCGAGGGGGAGATGGGTGAGGAGCGGGCCGAAGAAGACCAGGTAGAGCAGGGGCGTCAGCACTCCGAAGAGCAGCGCGAAGCGGGAGCGCAGGGACTGGCGGAGGTAGCGGCCGTAGATGAGGGCCGTGTCGTGAAGCAGCATCGGTCGAGATCCCTAGACGGCTACGGGGGTGGTGTCGGCCGGTGCGGGGCCGCGGCCGGTGATGGCGAGGAAGGTGTCCTGGAGCGTGGCGTCCAGTGAGCCGCCGTACCGCAGCTTCAGCGCGCCCGGCGTGCCCTCGGCCGCGACCGTGCCCCGGTCGACGATCACCAGCCGGTCGGCGAGGGCGTCGGCCTCGTCCAGGTAGTGGGTGGTCAGGAAGACCGTCGTACCGTGCTCGTCGCGCAGCCGGCGGACCAGGTCCCACAGATCGGCGCGGCTGCCGGGGTCGAGTCCGGTCGTCGGCTCGTCCAGGAACAGCGCCTTCGGGCGGTGCGTGAGTGCCATCGCGATGTCCAGGCGGCGCCGCTGGCCGCCGGACAGGGCGGCCGTCTTCCGGTCGAGGAGACCGGTGAGGTCCAGGTCGCGGGCGAGTTCCCCGGCCCGCTCGACGGCCTCGGTCTTCGTCAGGCGGTACATCCGCCCCTGGGTGACCAGTTCCTCCCCCACGGTGATCTGCGGATCGACGCCGCCGGACTGGGCGACGTACCCGGACACCCGGCGCACCCCGGCCGGGTCGGTCGCCAGATCGTGCCCGGCGACGGTCGCCGCGCCGCCGGTCGGCTTCAGCAGGGTGGTGAGCATGCGCAGGGTGGTGGTCTTGCCTGCGCCGTTGGGCCCGAGGAAGCCGAGGATCTCGCCCTCGCGGACGGTGAGATCGATTCCGCGTACGGCCTCCACGGGGCCGGCCTTGGTCTGGAAGGTGCGGGCCAGTCCGGCCGCGCTGACGACTGCTGCCATGTCCCACAGAAAAACAGAGTCTCTGAATTTTTGCAACGACACCAAGTTTTGGGGATGCCCAACTTTTCATGGGCCCCAGCGAAGCTAGGATGCAGGCATGGCTGAGGGACTCAGGGAGCGGAAGAAACGGCAGACCAGGCAGTACATCTCCGATGTCGCCACGGGCCTGTTCCTGGAGCGCGGCTTCGAGGCCGTGACCGTCGCTGAGATCGCGGAGGCGGCGAACGTCTCCGTCAACACCGTCTACAACTACTTCCCGGCCAAGGAGGACCTCTTCTTCGACCGCTCGGAGGGCATGGTCGACCGGCTGGCCCGCTGGGTCCGCAGCCGCGATCCGGGGGAGTCCGCCGCGAGTGCCGTCCTGCGCGAGCTGCGCGGCGAGGTCCAGGCCGTCTCGCCCCGGGTCGGCCTGATGGAGGGCTACGACCGCTTCATGCGGGTCATCCACGGGGCACCGGCGCTGCGCTCCCGGCTGTGGAGCGTCCAGCAGGAGATCCACAACAACGTGGCCGCGGCCCTGCGTGAGGAGACCGGTGCCGCCGACGACGACCCGCTGCCGGACCTGATGGCCGGCCAGATCTGCTGGATCCACCAGACCGTCTTCGTCACCATCGGCCGCGAGATGCTCGCCGGGCGCGCACCGGCCGAGGTGTCACGCGAGGTACTCGCCCTCCTGGACGACGTCGAGGACCTGTTGAGCGAGCGGGTCCTCGACTATGCGGTACGCGCCCGAAATTAGCCTGAACTCTGCCGGTACCAGGCAGTGTTGAGCCCGCCAGCGCCCCGTTACCGGGGCTCTTGCCCGCAAGACCAAGGGATCGAAGAACCGGGCCAAGGCCCGCATCAAGGTCGCACGCCAGCACGCCAAGGCGGCGGACCGGCGCCGGGACTGGCACCACAAGGCCTCCACGCAGATCATTCGCGACAACCAAGCGGTGTATGTGGAAGACCTCGCGGTGTCCGGCCTCGCGCGCACCCGGCTCGCCAAGTCCGTGCACACGCGGGATGGTCCGCGTTCGTCGGCATGCTGGAGTACAAGGCGGTCAAGCCTGCTCGGCCTGCGGATTCCGGGACGGTCCCAAGCCCCTGCACGTCCGCCAGTGGACGTGCGGCGAGTGCGGCACCGTGGACGACCGCGACCACAACGCAAGCCGCAACGTCCTTTTCGAAGGACGCCCTATCGTCGCCACCGGACGGGTGGAGACGCCAAACGCCTGTGGAGTGCCGGTAAGACGGGCACACGTGCCCGCACAGCGCGTTGAAGCAGGAAGCCCCCGGAAGAGCCGGGCCCCGCTACCCCGCGCCACCCTGTGTGCGGGGCGCAAACCGCACGTGATGCAACTCATTGAGGAGCAAAGCCGCTTCTGGGTACGACGGGCCCGATCGGGCGTCGCGTACCGCTGCCGGTGTGATGTCCGTCCATTGAGACGTGACGCGCGTTACTTACCGGTCACACAGCCGCTCCAGAGCGCTATGGTCCGCCGGAGAAGCAGACTTGAAGCGCGTTCAAGGGAGTCGGAGTGGCACGGAAGCTCGCCGTCATCGGGGCCGGTCTCATGGGGTCCGGCATCGCTCAGGTCGCCGCGCAGGCGGGCTGGGACGTCGTCATACGCGATGTCACCGACGAGGCACTGAAGCGTGGCACGGACGGCATCAAGGCCTCCTACGACAAGTTCGTGAGCAAGGGCAAGCTGGAGGCGCAGGCCGCCGAAGCCGCCCTCGCCCGCATCACCCCCACCACCGACCTGGACGCCGCCGTCGACGCCGACATCGTCGTGGAGGCCGTCTTCGAGAAGCTCGAGGTCAAGCACGAGATCTTCCGCGCGCTCGACAAGATCGTGCGCCCGGAGACCGTGCTCGCCTCGAACACCTCCGCCATCCCGATCACCAAGATCGCGGCGGCCACCGAGCACCCCGAGCGCGTCGTCGGCGTCCACTTCTTCTCGCCGGTGCCGATGATGCAGCTGGTCGAGCTGGTCCGCGGGTACAAGACGAGCGACGAAACCCTCGCCACCGCACGGGAGTTCGCCGAGTCCGTCGGCAAGACCTGCATCGTCGTCAACCGCGACGTCGCCGGCTTCGTGACCACCCGGCTCATCTCCGCGCTCGTCGTGGAGGCGACCAAGCTCTACGAGTCCGGGGTCGCGACCGCCGAGGACATCGACCTCGCCTGCAAGCTGGGCTTCGGCCACGCCATGGGCCCGCTCGCCACCGCCGACCTCACCGGCGTCGACATCCTGCTGCACGCCACGAGCAACATCTACACCGAGTCCCAGGACGAGAAGTTCGCCCCGCCGGAGCTGATGCGCCGGATGGTGGATGCCGGTGACATCGGCCGCAAGAGCGGGCAGGGCTTTTACAAGTACTGAGCACCATCTGTACGAACATCCGCTGAATCTCACCCCCGGGAGTATCACTCCCCGGGGTGAATTCGGTATCGGTTCGCTTACAAGCAGCAACCGCACCACCACACACACAGTCAGACGGTGCACAGCACCGACACCATCGACCACGAGTACGCCAACCGCACGCACGGGGAGCGCATATGTACATCAGGGGCGATCATGCCGAGCTGGTCGTCGGGGGCCGCCTCGACGTCCGGAGCGCGGCGGACGCCCGTACGGCCCTGCACTCGGCCGTCGATCACGGCGTCGGCGACCTGGTGCTCGACCTGTCCGAACTGGACTCCTGGGACGCCACCGGCCTCGGCGTGATCATGGGTGCCCATCGGCGGGCCGGCCGCTGCGGGCGCCGTCTGGTGCTGCGCGGTGTCCCGCCGCAGATGCAGCGCCTGCTGGTGGCCACCCGGCTGCACCGCATCCTCGCCATCGAGGGCGGCATCGGGGTGGAGTCGCTGCCCCGCGTGTGATCTGCCGTACGGACGGGGCGTGTGCGCACGTCGAGGGCAATCCTCACCGGACTGTGACGTCTCGGGCCGTACGGCACCCCGCACTGTCGGAGATACTGAGCGAAGGTTTAGGGTTCGGTCGCCCGCCGCCTCGCAACCCTCGACCGAGCGGGCCCGGACCAGAAGCGACAGCGCGGTGTGCGGCAAGGCCGGGAGGGGCCGTAGGCACGGGCACACGACGCTTTTGGGGGGCTTGAACCCATGGAACGCATGGAACCCATGGACCCGATCACTCCGGGACCGCCGGGACCCGAGGAGCACGGCCACGCGCACGGCCGGCGCCCGCCCCGGGAATCCCTCACCTCCGACTTCGGCCCGGGCTCGCCCGCGCTCGCCCGCACGGCGCGGCTCGTCGCCGGCGACCTGCTGGTGACCGTCAACCCCGTCGACGGCAGCGAGATAGAGCCCTGCCCGCCGGCCGAGCGCCCCGGCACGCCGCGTAAGCGCACCGCCGCCGAGCGCGCCGAGACCGAGCGGGCCGCGAGGCCCCCCGTTCCGGCCGGCCCCGCCCAGCCCGCCCTGTCCCTCCTGGAGCGCCAGGACGAACGCGAGCGCCTGGTCCGGCTGCTGGCCCGCGGCCGTACCGTACGGCTCACCGGCCCCGCCGGCTCCGGCCGCACCGCCCTGCTCGACCTGGTCGCCGAGGACTGCCTGGACCTCGCCCCCGACGGCGTGGTCCGGCTCTCCGGCCTGCACCGCACCGCCGGCGAACTGCTCCACGACCTCTTCCACGCCGTCCACGTCGCCCCCGGTCACCGCCCCGAACGGGACGAACTGCACGCTCTGGTCGCCGAGATCGGCGCGGTCGTCGTCCTGGACGACATCGAGTTCGGCGGCGCCGCCCTGGACGAACTCCTCGACACCGCCCGCGAGTGTGCGTTCCTGATCGGCGCCACCCCCGACGTGCCCGCGCCGTCCGCCGGGTCCGCGGTCGAGGAGGTCTTCCTCGGCGGCCTCGACCGGGCCGCGGGCGTGGAGATCCTCGAGCGGGCCGTCGGCCGTGTCCTCACCGAGGAGGAGGCCAACTGGGCCGGTGACCTGTGGTTCGAGTCCGAGGGCCTGCCGCTCCGGTTCGTCCAGGCCGGCGCCCTGCTCCGGCAGCGCGACGAGCTGCGGGCCGGCACGGGGGCCGTGGACGAGTACGGCGTCTTCGAGGATGTACGGCAGCCGGTGGAGATCCCCGTCGATCCGCAGGACGACATCCCCCTGCCGTCCCTCGGCGAAGCCGCCGCCCCCGCCCCGCTGCTCGCCTCCCGGCTCAGCGCCTCCGCCCGCGCCACCCTGCGCTTCGCGGTCGCCCTCGGCGGCGAGGTGCCGCACCAGGCGCATCTGCCGGCGCTGGTCGGCGACACCCACGCCGACGCCGCGCTCGGCGAGCTGGCCGGCTGCGGACTGGTCTCACCGGCCGGCGCCCGCTACCGGCTCGCGGCCGGGGTGCAGACCCAGCTGGAGGCCGCCGGGTACGCCGACGACTCCCCGGCCCAGGCGCTCGCCGCCGCCGAGCACTACGCCTGGTGGTCCGGGCATCCCTCGGTGACCCCCGAGCGGGTCAGCGCGGAGGCGGACGCGGTGCTGGCGGCGCTGGCCGCCGTGGTCCCGCAGACCTCGCCCTCTCCGTCCGCCGAGGGCGAGGAGAGCCTCGCGGTCCGGCTCGCCCGTACGGCCGCGCCCGCCTTTGCCGCGGGGCTCCAGTGGGGCGCGTGGGAGCGTGCGCTGCGCTCCGGCGCGGAGGCCTCCCGGCTGACCGGCGAGGTCCACGAACAGGCCTACTTCCACCACGAGTTGGGCGTCCTGGCGCTGTGTGCCGGACAACTGGACCGGGCCCGCGCCGAGCTGGAGGCGTCCATCGGGCTGCGCGGCGCGCTCGCCGACAAGCGGGGTACCGTCGCCGGGCGTCGGGCGCTCGCGCTGGTCTCCGACCGCTCGGGCGAGCTGCCCGGGGTCACGGTACCGGTGGGGGAGGAGCTGCCGGAGATACGGCACGAGGAGTCGGCGCCGCCGCCGTACACCCCGCTGGGCGACGGCCTGGTGACCCAGCGCATCCCGGCCGCCGCGGAGCAGGGCGGTGGCATCCGCCGGCTGGCCCGCCGCAACCTGGTGGCCGCCGGTTCGGGGGCCTTGCTGGCGGCCGTCCTCGGCACGGTGGTCACGCTGGGCATGACGTCCAACGAGAACGCCGGCAAGAACCCCGCCGGCAAGGTCGACGTCAACCCCTCGATCAGCCAGGGCACGGGCGACGGCACCCTGGGCGCCGACCCGAACCAGAGCACCGGCGGCACGACGGGCACGGCGACCGGCCGGCCGACGACCGGGGGCACCGGCGGCACGTACGGCACGACGGGCGGATCGACCCCGTCGACGGACCCGGCCCGGCCGTCGGAGAGCATCAGCCCGTCCGGCTCCGGCACGACGTCGTCCTCGCCGACCAAGTCGTCGGGGTCGTCCGGTTCGAGCAGCGGCTCGACGGGCGGCAGCGGTACGGGCGGGAGCACCGGCGGAGGAAGCTCGACCGGCGGCAGCGGTACGACCGGGGGCACGGGTACGACGGGCGGGGGTACCGGCTCCACCGGCGGCTCCACGAGCACCGGCGGAGGAAGCTCGACCGGCGGCAGCGGTACGACCGGGGGCACGGGTACGACGACCGGGGGCACCGGCTCCACCGGCGGCTCCACGAGCACCGGCGGAGGGAGCACGACCGGCGGCAGCGGTACGACCGGCAGCACCGGCGGTTCCTCGACGAGCGGCTCCACGGGCACGACGACCGGCACGGGCGGGACGACGACCGGCACCTCGACGAGCAGCGCGCCGGCGTCCCAGAGCGCACCGCAGTCCTCCCCCTCGGTGGCCTGACCCTTCTCCGCCGCCCGCCTCTCGCGAGGGGTGGGCGGCGGAGCACAGGGCCCGCTAGAACAGGCGGAGCTTGTCGTCCTCGATGCCGCGCAACGCGTCGTAGTCCAGGATCTGGCAGTTGATCCCGCGGTCGGTGGCGAGGACGCGGGCCTGGGGCTTGATCTCCTGCGCGGCGAAGACGCCGCGGACCGGGGCCAGGTGAGGGTCGCGGTTCAACAGGTCGAGGTAGCGGGTGAGTTGTTCCACGCCGTCGATCTCGCCCCGGCGCTTGATCTCCACCGCCACCGTCCGGCCGTCCGCGTCCCGGCACAGGATGTCCACCGGGCCGATGGCCGTCATGTACTCGCGGCGGATCAGCGTGTAGCCCTCGCCGAGCGTCTCGATGCGGTCGGCGAGGAGCTCCTGGAGGTGCGCTTCCACGCCGTCCTTGATCAGACCGGGGTCCACGCCCAGTTCGTGCGAGGAATCGTGGAGGATCTCCTCCATCGTGATGATCAGTTTCTCGCCCCCCTTGTTGACGACCGTCCAGACGCCTTCCTCCTCGCCGCTGCCTTCCTTCAGCGTGCAGGGCGGCGACATCCAGTTGAGGGGCTTGTAGGCCCGGTCGTCCGCGTGGATGGAGACGCTGCCGTCCGCCTTGACCAGGATCAGGCGGGGTGCCGAGGGCAGGTGGGCGGTGAGCCGGCCGGCGTAGTCGACCGAGCATCGGGCAATGACGAGACGCATGGTCGGCAACGCTACTCGACGCGCGCCGGTGCACGCGATTCGCCCATCCTGCTCCCTGTGAATCGCCCCAATTGTCTCTGGAAGCTCTTGTTCATCCCTGGCCGATTGTGTGCCAGACCAGACCGTTCCATATACGCATTCTGCTGGTGTGGTCACCGACCGTTGCCTACCGTAGAGAACGGGAGGTTGCGGTCTGTGTACTGAGCGTGTTTGGTATCGCGAACTCCCCTTATCTGTCCGGCAACCCCTGCTCCCTGCGGGGGTGCGAGAGGAGAACCCATGTCGCTCGACGTCTCACCGGCCCTACTCGAACAGGCCGAGCGAGGCGAGGTCGACGAAGCTGAATTCGTCGACTGCGTCCGGACCTCCCTGCCTTACGCATGGGAGATGATCAGCTCCCTGGTGGCCCGGCTGAAGGTCGACGGCGGTCCGTTCGCCGACAACCTGACGCCCCCGCCGGACGAGCAGGCACGCGGTCAGCTGTTGCGCGCGCTCGCGAGCGACGCCATTCGCGGCGCGCTGCAGCGGCACTTCGGTGTACGTCTGGCCTTCCAGAACTGCCACCGGGTGGCGGTGTTCCCGCTGGACCCGTCCGCGGACGAGACGTTGGCCCGCTTCACGTCGGTGCGCAACCAGTTGCTGAACCAGTCGCCGGAGCTCCGGGACTGCTGACCGTACGGGAGGCCAGTGAGCCGCTTGCTTGCCGCTCCGCCCGCGGGAGGTGCATTCGGTACTGGGGCGGCAAGCCCCCCAGGTGGCTTGCGTGAACGGCCCGTCGGCTCAGCGGAGTTGGGGCAGCACCTCGGCGCCCAGCCGCCGCAGGTTCTCCTCGGTCGCCGCGAGATCGCCCGAGCCCTCCACGAGGAGGGCGAACCGGGAGATGCCCGTGCGCTCGGAGGTGGCCGCGAGCCGGTCGGCGGCCAGCCGCGGGGTGCCCACCGGGTGCAGCCCGCAGAGCAGTTCGGTGTAGGCGTGCGGATCACGCATCGCGCGCATTCGGTCGTCGACCGTCACGTGCGCCTCCAGGCCCTGCTTCAGCCAGCCCGGCATCGCCTTCAGCAGGGTCTCGGCCGCGTCCGTGCGCCGGTCCGCGAGCTGGCACACCCCGGCCGAGACATGGGCGGCCTCCGCGATCTCCTCGCCCGGCCGCCCCGCCGCGAGGGCACAGCGCCGCCACATCGCGACCATCTCGGCCTTCTCCTCGTCCCCGACGTGCATGCCGAGCAGCATCGGCAGCCCGCGCTCGGCGGCCATCCGTACGCTCGCCGGGGAGGTGCAGGCGACGACGACCTCGGGGCCCGGGATCTCCGTCAGCCCGTCGGAGGGACGGGGTACGACGGGCACCTCACGGAACCGGAACCGCTCGCCGTCGGCGGCCACCGACGGCTCCCGCAACCAGCGCAACAACAGATCGAGTGATTCCGGGAAACCGTGTTCGTACGCATCGAGGCCCGTGCCGAACACCTCCAGGTCCACCCAGGGTCCGCCACGGCCCACGCCCAGCGTGAACCGGCCACCGCTCGTCAGATGCAGCAGCGCGGCCTGCTCGCCGAGGGCCACCGGGTGCGCGGTGGGCAGTACGCTGACCGCCGTACCGACGCGGACACGGCGGGTGCGGCCGAGCAGATAGGCGGCCAGCGTGACCGCGGACGGGCACGTGCCGTACGGCACGAAGTGGTGCTCGGCCAGCCAGACCGCGTCCAGCCCGGCCTCCTCGGCGACCTCTGCCGAGCGGACCGCCCGGTGCAGGGCTTCTCCCGGACCCTGGCCCGGGAACTGGGCGCCCAGCACAAAGCTTCCTACGTACATCGCATTTCCTGCTTCCTTGGCTCCGGCTCGGAGCTCCCCCACCCGGCATAACCGTCTGACACGTGCGCAGGACACGGCCTGGCGGAGAGATTTGCGGATTGTCTTCAGAATGGCGGGCCCCGAAGGGGGACTTGTACGGGTTGGAACCCTTCACGTACCCGGCCCGGCGGCGCGTACGCTGGACGCAGCCCGTGCTTCCTGTATAGCCCCGAGAGGTGTCCCGTGTCCCCGCGTCGCAACCGGCCGAAGGCAGCCGGATCATCGGGCCGGAGTGCCGAGGACGACAGCGCCGGCCGGTACGGCGGCTGGCAGTCGTCGGAAAGCTGGCAGGGCGAGGACTGGAGCGTACGCCATGTCGCCGGGGCGAGCGCGGAGGGCAAGACCTACCGCTGCCCGGGCTGCGACCAGCTGATCCCCTCCGGCGTCCCCCACGTGGTGGCCTGGCCGGAACACGCGGGCGTCGACGACCGCCGCCACTGGCACAAGGCCTGCTGGAACGCGAAGGACCGCCGCACCACCCGGGTGCAGCGGCCCCGTAACGGGCCTAGGTTCTAGTCGCATGGAGCCCGATCGGCCGGCTCCCGCGCGGATGAAGAGGTGTTCAGGGATCCCGTCGGTATGCCCGTGAAACACGAAGGCCCCCCGTCGGCGTCGTGCGCCCGGGAGGCCCTCGGTCGGTCAAGCGGTCAGGCTCACACGTCCCGCTTCTGCAGCAGTGCGAAGGCGCCGGCGTACGCGGCTGCCGTCAGGCCCAGCATGATCCACAGTGGGTCCCAGCCGGACGGGCCGGAACCGCTCAGGGTGTTGTCGTAGAAGACGCCCAACTGGCTCGGAATGGAGTACTTGAACAGGAACTCCCGCACGCTCGCCAGCGAGGACGTGGCCATGAACAGGGCGATGACCAGCGGCGCGAGCACCGCGCCGATCATGATCGTGATGCCGCCGGCGGAGTGCCGGATGATCGAGCCGACGAGCAGCGAGAGCAGCCCGAGCAGCGCGATGTAGAGGCTGACGCCGACGGTGTCCTTGAGCCAGTCGCCGCTGGAGGGCGTGCGGGCGCCGGTGCCGCTCAGCATGGACGCGTGGATCATGGCGACGAAGGCGGACGCGGCCAGCGTGACGACGAAGGCGACGGCGAAGAACACGATCGACTTGGCCGCGAGCACCCGGGTCCGGCTCGGGCACGCGGTCATCGTCGTACGGATCATGCCGGTGCCGTACTCCGAGGCCGTGGTCAGCACGCCGAGCGTGATGATGCACATGCTGCCGAGCAACAGGCCGAAGAAGCCGAAGGTGAGCGGGTTCTCGCCGTTCAGGCTGGAGGTGTCGGCGTGGGCCTTGACCACGGCGCCGGTCAGCAGGCCGATGCCGACCACGAGGAGCACGAAGACGCCGAGCGTCCACATCGTCGACCGTACCGACTTGATCTTCGTCCACTCCGAGGCCAGCGCATGCCCGAGGTGGGTGCGCACGACCGGGATCGGCGAGGTGTAACCGGGGTACGACCCGCCTGGCGCCGCCTGCCACTCGGGCGCGGCGGCGGGGGCCTGCGGCATCGGGGGCTGGTGCGTGCTCATCGGGCGTCCTCGGGCTTGGTCAGGTCTGCGGGGGCGGGAGCGGCGGCGGGGGCCTGCTGCGGTGCGGCCGGCACCTGGCCCTGCGGGGCCTGCGGAGCCGCCGCGGGCGGCTGGGCCTGGGCGTACGGGTTGGCGCCCGGTGCGCCGTACGGGCCCGGCTGGGCGGTGCCGCCGTACGGACCCGCGGGGGCGGGCTGGCCCGGGAACGGCTGGCCGCCCTGCTGCGGCGGTGGCGGGGCGTACCAGCCGGGCTGGCCCTGGCCGGGGACCGGCATGGGGGGCTGGGCGCCGGGCGGCAACGGCTGCTGGAGGCCCGCCCTCTGGTCGACCGTGGAGCGGTAGTCCACGGCGCCCTGCGTCATCCGCATGTACGCCTCCTCCAGCGAGGCCTGGTGCGGCGACAGCTCCCACAGCCGTACGTCCGCCTCGTGCGCGAGGTCGCTGATCCGCGGCAGCGGCAGCCCGGTCACCCGCAGCGCGCCGTCCTGCTCCGGCATGACATGGCCGCCCGCCTCCGTCAGCGCCGACGTCAGCTTCTCGCGCAGCTGCGGCTCGGTGTCGGGGGTGCGCACGCGCGCGAAGTCGGCGGAGTTGGCCGAGATGAAGTCCTTCACGCTCATGTCGGCGAGCAGCTGGCCGCGGCCGATCACGATCAGGTGGTCGGCGGTCAGCGCCATCTCGCTCATCAGGTGCGAGGAGACGAAGACCGTACGGCCCTCCGCCGCGAGCGCCTTCATCAGGTTGCGGACCCAGAGGATGCCCTCGGGGTCGAGGCCGTTGACCGGCTCGTCGAAGAGGAGCACCTGCGGGTCGCCGAGCAGTGCGGCGGCGATGCCCAGGCGCTGGCCCATGCCGAGCGAGAAGCCCTTGGAGCGCTTTTTGGCCACGCCCTGGAGACCCACGACCCCGAGCACCTCGTCCACACGCCGGGCCGGGATGCCCGACAGCTGCGCGAGGCTCAGCAGATGGTTGCGCGCGCTCCGCCCGCCGTGCACGGCCTTGGCGTCGAGCAGCGCGCCGACCTGGCGGGCGGCGTTGGGCAGTTTGCGGTACGGGTAGCCGCCGATGGTCACCGTGCCGGACGACGGGTTGTCCAGCCCGAGGATCATCCGCATCGTGGTCGACTTGCCCGAGCCGTTCGGCCCGAGGAAGCCGGTCACGGCACCCGGTCGCACCTGGAAGGAAAGGTTGTACACGGCGGTCTTGTCGCCGTACCGCTTCGTCAGGCCTACAGCCTCGATCATGCTCCGCACCCATCGAAAGGTTCAGGACAGCGGGGCGCACGCCCCCGTAAGGGTTAGGAGGATATCGAGGCGCTGACGGTTCCGCCCAAAAGAAAGTAAAGCTACTGCGCGTCCCTGCGCTTGAGCAGCACATACCCGCCCACCAGCGCGGCGATCACCCACAGCACCATGATTCCCAGCCCGCCCCAGGGCCCGTACGGCCGGTCGTCGCCGATTCTCGGCACCACCTCCATGATCCGGCTGCCCGCCTGGTCCGGCAGGAACCGGCCGATCTTCTTCGTCGCGTCGACGGCGCCGAGGATGGTGGAGATCAGGAAGAAGAACGGCATCAGGATGCCGAGGGACAGCATCGGCGAGCGCAGCATCGTGGCGACCCCCATGGAGAACACCGCGATCAGCGTCATGTACAGCCCGCCGCCGACCACCGCGCGCAGCACCCCGGGATCGCCGATCCGCGCCCGGTACGGCCCGAGCACGGACTGCCCGAGGAAGAACGCGGCGAAGCTCGTCGCCATGCCCACGACCAGCGCGAGCGCGGTGGCCACCGCGACCTTGCTGAACAGGAAGGTGCCCCGGCGCGGCACGGCGGCCAGCGAGACCCGGATCATGCCGGTGCTGTACTCGTTCGACACCACCAGCACCCCGAACACGATCAGGGCGAGCTGGCCAAGCGTCATGCCCGCGAAGCTGACGCGGGTGGGGTCGAAGGAGAGCCGGTCCTCGATCGGCATCCGGTTGAACTGGCTCCTCGACAGCGCGGAGATGAGTATCCCGAGCGCGAGTGTGACGACCACGGCCACCGACAGCGTCCACACCGTCGACGCCACCGACCGGATCTTCGTCCACTCGGACCGGATGACCTGACCGGCCGCCATCGCTGTCACACTCCCTTCCAGCCGGTGCCCCAGTCCTGCGGGGCGGGGCCCGGTCCGGCCTGTGCGTGGTACTCCACCGACTCCGCCGTCAGCTGCATGAACGCCTCCTCCAGCGAGGCCTGCTGGATGCTCAGCTCGTGCAGCACGATCCCGTACCGCGCCGCCAGTTCGCCGATCTGCTCGGCCTTGCCCCCGTCCACCTCCAGCGCACCCCCGCCCGCCTCGACGACGGTGACCCCGGCCTCGTGCAGCACGTCCAGCAGCCGCTCCCGCTGTGGCGAGCGGATCCGCACGTACGACCGTGAGTTCTGCCGGATGAACTCGGCCATGGAGGTGTCCGCGAGCAGCCGGCCCTGCCCGATGACCACGAGATGGTCGGCGGTCAGCGCCATCTCGCTCATCAGATGGCTGGAGACGAACACGGTCCGGCCCTGCGCGGCCAGCGACTTCATCAGGTTCCGGATCCAGTGGATGCCCTCGGGGTCGAGCCCGTTGACCGGCTCGTCGAACATCAGGATCCGCGGGTCGCCGAGCAGCGCCGCGGCGATCCCGAGCCGCTGTCCCATGCCGTACGAGAACCCCTTGGCCTTCTTCCTCGCCACGGCCGTGAGCCCCACGGTCTCCAGTACCTCGCCGACCCGGCGCTTCGGGATCCCGTTGCTCTGCGCGAGACAGAGGAGGTGGTTGTAGGCGCTCCGGCCCCCGTGCACGGCCTTCGCGTCCAGCAGCGCCCCGATGTACGTCAGCGGGTCCGCCAGCTGGTCGTAGTGCTTGCCGTCGATCCGGACGTCGCCGGCGGTGGGGTGGTCGAGCCCGAGGATCATCCGCATGGTGGTGGACTTCCCGGCCCCGTTGGGCCCGAGGAACCCGGTGACGATGCCGGGCCGCACGGCGCAGGTGAGACCGTCGACGGCCAGCTTCTCGCCGTACCGCTTCGTCAGTCCCGCCAGCTCGATCATGCGGCCACGCTAAAACGGGACAAAGCCCCCTGCCACTTGAAAGCAGGGGGCTCTGAAGCGCCCCGTAAGGGGGGCGGGGCTGCAGTCGATATGCGGCTCCGCCGCGTGGGCGCGACCAGCCACGACGGACCCGCAGATTTCCCGCGACCCGCAGTTACCTGGTCTGCTGCGCCGGGACACCCCGAGAGATGGGCTCGTCGTCGGTCGTCGTACCCGCGGCGGCCACGGCGGCGCCGGTGAGCGTCGCCAGCATCTCGCGGACGTTCGTCAGCTGGGCGTTGATGCTGTCGCGGCGGTTGGTGAGCGCCGCCAGCTCGCGCTCGGATTCCGAACGGATCCGGTCGGCCTTGGCGTTCGCGTCGGCCACGATGTCCTCGGCCTGACGCTGGGCCGTCTCCACCGTCTGGCGGGCGCGGCGCTCGGCGTCGGTGCGCAGCTTCTCGGCCTCCAGGCGCAGCTGCTCGGCGCGGTGCTCGATCTCCGCCAGGCGCTTCTCGGCCTTCTGCTGGCGCGAGGCCAGGTCGCGCTCGGACTGCTCGCGGC
The DNA here is from genome assembly GCF_044388685.1 of Streptomyces sp. NPDC020192. NCBI lineage: Bacteria > Bacillati > Actinomycetota > Actinomycetes > Kitasatosporales > Streptomycetaceae > Streptomyces > Streptomyces sp. NPDC020192. The sequence continues at coordinate 342,021 of NZ_JBIRXG010000005.1, forward strand.
GCTTGGCCAGGTTCGTCTCGAAGTCGGCGGCGGCCTGCGCGGCCTTGGCGCGGGTCTCCTCGAAGAGGGCGTCCGCCTCCTCACGCTTGGACTGCGCGTCCTTCTGCGCCTCGGCGCGCAGCTGGGAGGCGTCGGCCTTGGCCTTCTCGACGATCCGGACGCCCTCGTCCTCGGACTTGGCCTTGCGCTCGGCGGCGTAGGACTCGGCGTCGTTGCGGACCTGCTGGGCCGCCGACTCGGCGAGGTCGCGGTGCTGCTCGGCCGCCCGCCGGGCCTCCTCACGCAGTTCCTTGGCCTCTTCCTCGGCCAGGCGCAGGATCTTCTCGACCCGGGCGCCGAGACCCGCGTACGACGGCTCGGCGTCGCTTACCTGGGCCTGGGCGTTCTGCGTCTCGAGGTGGAGCTCCTCGATGCGCTTCTCCAGGGCAGTGATCCGGGCGAGAGCGCTGTCACGGTCGGAGACGAGCTTGGAGATACGTTCGTCCACCTGAGCGCGGTCGTACCCACGCCGCACAAGCTCGAAGCCGTAGGGGGAAGTGTCGCTCATGGGGTTCCTGTCAATGAGACCGGTGAGGTGATAAGGGGAATCCTAGGGGCCGAAGCGGTGTGTCATCGAGCGGATACGGTTTTGATCTGGAGAATGGCACCTCTTTTGAGTGGCTGACCGTCGGACGGCTTGCCAAGGACTCGGGCAAAGCCCCCAGAAGACACCGGAACGCAACCTGAGTGCTAGCTGTCTGACGCCTTGCCACCCGAACGGGGTGCGCCGACCGTCGCGCCCGCCTTGACCCCGCCGTCCTTGCCGGCCGAGGGGGCCTCGAAGGACTCCAACGCCTCCAGCACGTCCTGGACACGGGAGATCTCGGCGTTGATGTCCTCGCGCCGGCGCACCAGGACCTCCAGCTCGCGCTTGCCCTCCTCGACCGTGCGCCGGGCCTCCCGGATCGCCTCGGCCTTCAGCTCCTCGGCCTCCTTGACCAGGCTGGCCTTCTTCTGCTCGGCCTCCTTGAGCAGCCCCTCCGCCTTCTTGACGGCAGCGATGCGCACCTTGCCCGCCTCGGAGCTGGCGTCCGACACCAGCTCCTTGGCCTTGGCCTCCGCCTTGGCCAGCTGCTCCTCGGCGGCCTTGATGAGCGCGTCGCAGCGGTCGCCGGTGGACTTCATCGTCTCGGCGGCCTCGCGGCGGGCCCGCTCGTGCAACTCCTCGATCTCGGTCGTGATGCGGTCGCGCAGCTCCTCCGCGCGCTCCCTTATCGCGGTCGCGTCCCGGCGGGCGCCCACCAGCAGTTCGTCCGCGTCCGTACGGGACTTCTCCACCCGGGAGTTGCCCTCCACGGTCGCCTCCGAGACGATCCGCTCGGCCTCGCTGCGGGCCGCGCCCACCATCGTGTCGGCCTGCGACTCGGCGTCGGCGGTGGTCTTCAGCGCCTGCTCCTGCGCCTCGCTGAGCAGCTTGTCGACCTCGGCCGTGGTCTCCGTGATGAGCGTGTCGACCTGCTCGGCCGCCTCCGAACGCCGCTTGTTGGCGTCCTGACGGGCCTCGTCCAGGGTGCGCTCGGCCTCCTCGCGCGCGGAGTTGACGAGCCGTTCGGCCGCCGCCTCCGCGTCCGCCCGCAGCTGCTCCGCCTCGGCCCGCAGCCGCTCGGCGTGCCGCTGGGCCGAACCGACCGTCTCCGCGGCCTCGGCGCGCAGCCGCTCGGCGTCACCGGTCGCGTCCCCGACGATCTGCTCGGCGTTCGCCAGCGCCTCCGCGCGGACCCTGTCCGCCTCGGCCACCGTCTCCGTCTGGAGCCGCTCGGCCTCGTTGCGGGCCTCGGTGATGAGGGTGTCGGCCTGCGTCGCCGCGTCCGAACGGATGCGGTTGGCGTCCTCGCGGGCGTCCGCCCGGGTACGGGTCGCCACCTCGGTGGCCTCGGTGAGTGCCTGCGACGCCTCCGTACGGATCCGCTCGGCCTCGGCGGCGGTCTCCGTCTGCAGCCGCTCGGCCTCCGCGATGGTCTCGGTCTGGAGCCGCTCGGCCTCGTTGCGGGCCTCGGTGATGAGGGTGTCGGCCTGTGTCGCCGCGTCCGAACGGATGCGGTTGGCGTCCTCGCGGGCGTCCGCCCGGGTACGGGCCGCCGCCTGGTCGGCCTCGGCCAGCGCGTCGGAGGCCTCGGTGCGCACCCGCTGGGCGTACTCGCCGGCGTCCGCGCGCAGCCGCTCGGCCTCCGCGATCGCCTCCCCGACCGTACGCTCCGCCAGCGCCTTGGCGGCCTCCGTCTCCTCGTTCGTCTCCCGGCGGAGCCGCGCGGCGTCCTCGCCGGCCCGCTCCCGCTCGGCGTAGGCGTCGGCGCGGACCCGGTCCGCCTCCTCCTCGGCCTCCCGCCTCGTCCGGTCCGCCGCGTGCTCGGCGGCCGAGCGCAGCCCGGCGATCTCCTCCTGCGCCTGCTCGTGCAGCCCGGCGACCGAGTCCCGAACCTGCTGGGCGTGCTGCTCGGCGGCGGAGACCATCTCGCCGGCCCGCCGGTCGGCCTCCTCCACCAGCCGGATCGCCTCGGCCTGCGCGTCCTCGACCCGCTTGCGGGCGGAGGCCAGCAGCTCCTCGCTCTGCTCGCGGGCGCGAAGCCGCTCCTGGTCGGCCTCCTCACGGGCGGACCCGAGGGTCTCCTCGGCCTCGCGACGGCGCCGGGCGGCCTCCTCCTGCGCGGCGGCCAGCGTCTCGGACGCCTCGGCGGCGAGCCGCTCGGCGGCGGCCTGCGCCTCCGCGCGCACCCGGTCGGCGGTCTCCTGCGCCTCGGTCTTCAGCCGCTCCGCCTCGGCGGCGGCCTCGGAACGCAGCCGTACGGCGACGGACTCGCCCTCGGCGCGGGAGGCGGCCGCGTCGGACGCGGCCTCGGTGCGCAGCCGGTCGGCCTCGGCCTCGGCCTGCTGCTGGAGCGTACGGATCCGCTCGGCGGCCTCCGCGCGCAGCCGCTCGGACTCCTCGCCGGCTTCCCGGCGGATCCGCGAGGCCTCCTCGCGGGCCTCGGTCAGCGCCTGCTCGGCCGACGCCAGCCGCTCCTGCGCCTCCGTCTGCAGCCGGGTCAGCTCCCCGGCGGCCTCGCCGCGGCGGGCCTCTATGGCGCGCTCGGTCTCCTCGCGCAGTTCGCGCGCGGCGGTCTCGGCGTCCGTACGGACCCTCTCGGCCTGCTCCTCGGCCTCGGTGCGCAGCCGCTCGGCCTCCGCGCGGCCGCGCTCCAGGGCCTCGTCGGCCTGCCGGCGCAGGCCGGTGGCCCGCTCGATGGCCTCGGTGCGGACCTTCTCGCTGTCCGCGGTCGCGCTCTTGCGCAGCTCGTCGGCGTCCGCCTTGGCCTTGGCGAGCAGCTCCTCGGCGGACTTCGCGCCCTCCTCGATCTGCGTGACCGCCTCGCGGCGGGCCTCGGCACGGATCGACTCGCCCTCGGCGACCGCGTCGGCGCGCAGCTGCTCGGCCTCGCCGCGCAGCCGGCGGGCCTCCTCCTGCAGCTCGACCGTCTTGGCCCGGTACTCCTTGGTGTCGTCCTTCGCCGCGCCCTTGAGCTGCTCGGCGATGTCGTGCGCCTCGGCGCGCAGCCGGTCCGCCTCGGCCTCGGCCTCGGTGCGGATCCGCTCGGCCTCCTCGGTGGCGGCCCTGGTGGTCTTCTGGGCCTCCTCCGACGCCTTGTTGAGGACGTCCTCGGCGGTCTTGGCCGCCTTGGCCAGCTGGCCCGCCGTCTCCTCGGCGGTGAGCGTACGGGCCTTCTCGCCGGCCTCGGCGACGATCTTCTCGGCCGCGGCACGGGCGTCGGCGATCACCTGCTCGGCCTCGGAGCGGGTGCTCTCGGCCTCCTTGGTGGCCTCCTCGACCAGCCGGGCGACCTGCTCCTTCGCCGTACGCGTCCGCGTCTCGTTGGCGGCCTCGGCGCTCGACAGGGTCTTGGCCGCGGCCTGCTCGGCCTCGGTGACCAGCTTCTCGGCCTCGGCCTGCGCCTTGCGCAGCGCCTCCTCGGCCGCCGCCATGCGCTCCTCGGCGGCCCGGCTCAGCTCGGCGGACTGCCGGCGGGCGGCGTCCGACTCGCTCACGGTGGAGGTGCGCAGCTGCTCGGCGTGGTCGGTGGCCTCCTGGGCCTGCGTGGACGCGGCGTTCAGCAGCCGCTCGGCGTCCGTGCGGGCGCGGCGCAGGAGCTGCTCGGCCTCCGCGCGGGCCGCCTCGGCGTCGTTCTGCAGCCGCTGGCGGGCCTCCTCGGTCAGCCGCTCGGCCTCCGCGCGGGCGGCGGCCATCGCCTGCTCGGCCTCCGCGCGGGACTCGTCCAGCAGCCGGCGGGCCTGCGACTCGGTCCGGGCGCGCAGCTGCTCGGCCCAGGCCACGTTCTCGTTGACGTGCGACTCGACCGTGGCGCGGCGCTCGGCCAGCTCCTGGTCGAGCTGCTGGCGCCGGGTCACCGCCTCCTGGTGCAGCTCGGCCTGGAGCCGGGCGGCCTGCTCGGCGTGCTCCTGGAGGATGCGCTGGGTCTGCGCACGGGCCTCCGCGGCCATCCGCTCGGCGTCCTGGCGCAGCTGGTCGGCCTGGATCTGGGCATTACGCAGCAACTGCTCGGCCTGGTACCCGATGTCACCGCCGTCGAAGGCGGGCCGGGTCATGAGGGTGCGGCGCGCCTCGTGCAGCTTGGCGCGCAGCACCTCGACCTGGTAGCCGAGGTCCTCGGCGTGCTGGATCGCCTTTTCCCGCTCGGTCCTCAGCCGCTTCATCTCGGCCTCGAACCGAGAGAGGTGGTCGACGTCAGCCGCCGGCTCTCGCTCCTGGCTCTCGTAGCCCCGCACTGCGCGGTCCCATCCGTCCCCTGGTCAGCTTCTGCAACGAGCTCCGTCCATCCGCCGAACGGGGCCCCCGGGGAATGGTGTCAGATCAACGGCGGAGCACGGGCTGCCGCCCCGACGCTCGTCCCCCGAAACCCGGACCCCGGCATCTGGTCGTCCCCCGCGTGTGGGGACGACCGCCCCCAACCCTACCGGCCCTTATGTACGGCAGTCAGTGCTCAGGGGACTCAACAGGGGCCGAAGTGACCAGTTCTGTCAGGACCCCGTGGCAATCCTTGGGGTGCAGGAAGGTGATCCGGGATCCCATCGAGCCGTGCCGGGGCTCGTCGTACAGCACGCGTACGCCCTTCCCGCGGATGCTCGCCGCGTCCCCGTCCACGTCCGCCGTACCGAAGGCGATGTGGTGGACGCCCTCCCCGTTCTTCGCGAGCCACTTGCCGACCGCGGAGTCCTCGCGGGTCGGCTCCAGCAGCTGGAGGTAGGAGGCGCCGCCGTCCGACGTCCCGTTGATCTTGAGCATGGCCTCGCGCACGCCCTGCTCCTCGTTGACTTCGGTGTGGGACACCTCGAAGCCGTACGTGGCCCGGTAGAACTCGATGGTCGCGTCGAGGTCGTGGCAGGCGATCCCGATGTGGTCGATTCGCGTCAGCATGGATTCAGTGGAGCGCCCGGCGGATGGTTACGCAACGTGCGCGCGATCACACCGACGGCCCGATGACGGCACGGAGTGCCACTCAGTACATTCGAAGTAAACCCTCGTTCACTCCTCGGCTGTGCAGGCCGGTAAGGGGATCGCAGCTCATGCCTTCTGGAACGACCAGCTCCGTGATCGTCGCGGGCGCGCGCACGCCCATGGGACGACTCCTGGGCTCCCTCAAGTCCTTCAGCGCGGCCGACCTCGGCGGCCTCGCGATCAAGGCCGCCCTCGACCGTGCGGGGATCGGTGGCGACCAGGTGCAGTACGTGATCATGGGGCAGGTGCTCCAGGCCGGGGCGGGGCAGATCCCGGCACGTCAGGCAGCCGTCAAGGGCGGCATCCCGATGAGCGTCCCGGCGCTCACCATCAACAAGGTGTGTCTGTCCGGCCTCGACGCCATCGCGCTCGCCGACCAGCTGATCCGCGCGGGTGAGTTCGACATCGTGGTGGCCGGCGGCCAGGAGTCCATGACCAACGCCCCGCACCTGCTGCCGAAGTCCCGTGAGGGCTTCAAGTACGGCGCGATCGAGATGCTCGACGTGATGGCCTACGACGGCCTGACCGACCCGTGGGAGAACATCCCGATGGGTGAGTCGACGGAGAAGCACAACTCGCGCCTCGGCATCGGCCGCGCGGAGCAGGACTCGGTGGCCGCCCTGTCCCACCAGCGGGCCGCCGCCGCGCAGAAGAACGGCCTGTTCGAGGCCGAGATCACTCCCGTGGAGATCCCGCAGCGCAAGGGCGAGCCCGTCCTCTTCAGCAAGGACGAGGGCATCCGCGCCGACACCACCGTGGAGTCCCTGGGCAAGCTGCGCCCGGCGTTCACGAAGGACGGCACGATCACGGCCGGTACCTCCTCGCAGATCTCGGACGGTGCGGCGGCCGTGGTCGTGATGAGCAAGGCCAAGGCCGAGGAGCTGGGCCTGGAGTGGCTCGCCGAGATCGGCGCGCACGGCAACGTGGCCGGCCCGGACAACAGCCTCCAGTCGCAGCCCTCCAACGCCATCCAGCACGCCCTGAAGAAGGACGGCCTGTCGGTCGGCGACCTGGACCTCATCGAGATCAACGAGGCCTTCGCCGCCGTCGCCGTGCAGTCAATGAAGGACCTCGGCGTGTCCACGGAAAAGGTGAACGTCAACGGCGGCGCCATCGCCCTGGGCCACCCGATCGGCATGTCCGGCGCCCGTCTGGTGCTCCACCTGGCGCTCGAGCTCAAGCGGCGCGGCGGCGGGATCGGCGCGGCCGCGCTGTGCGGTGGCGGCGGCCAGGGTGACGCCCTGATCGTGCGGGTACCGAAGGCGTAAGCAACCCCCTTGTGCAGGTCTGTACGTCGATGAACTGAACGGAGCTGTTTGATGCAGGACGTCTCCTCTCTGGTGGCCCTGGCCAGGGAAGGCCGGCCGCGGGCCGTGGCCCGGCTGATCTCCCTGGTGGAGGGGGCGTCCCCGCAGCTCAGGGAGGTCATGGCGGCACTGGCCCCGCTGACCGGCAACGCCTACGTGGTGGGCCTGACCGGCTCGCCGGGCGTCGGCAAGTCGACCTCCACCTCCGCGCTCGTCACGGCGTACCGCAAGCAGGGCAAGCGGGTCGGCGTCCTGGCCGTCGACCCGTCCTCGCCGTTCTCCGGCGGCGCCCTGCTCGGCGACCGGGTGCGGATGTCGGACCACGCCTCCGACCCCGGGGTCTACATCCGCTCCATGGCCACGCGCGGCCACCTGGGCGGCCTGGCCTGGGCGGCCCCGCAGGCGATCCGCGTGCTGGACGCGGCGGGCTGCGACGTGATCCTGGTCGAGACGGTGGGTGTGGGCCAGTCGGAGGTGGAGATCGCCTCCCAGGCGGACACGTCGGTCGTCCTGCTGGCCCCCGGGATGGGCGACGGCATCCAGGCGGCCAAGGCGGGCATCCTGGAGATCGGCGACGTCTACGTCGTCAACAAGGCCGACCGGGACGGCGCCGACGCGACGGCCCGCGAGCTGAACCACATGCTGGGCCTGGGCGAGGCCCGGGGCCCGGGTGACTGGCGCCCGCCGATCGTGAAGACGGTGGCGGCCCGTGCGGAGGGCGTGGACGAGGTGGTCGAGGCCCTGGAAAAGCACCGGGCCTGGATGGAGGAGCGAGGCGTCCTGACGGAGCGCCGGAAGGCGAGGGCGGCCCGCGAGGTGGAGACCATCGCGGTCACGGCCCTGCGTGAACGCATCGGCGACCTGCACGGCGACCGCCGCCTCAGCGCCCTCGCGGAACGCATCGTCGCGGGCGAACTGGACCCGTACCGCGCGGCGGACGAACTGGTGGCGGGCCTGACCCAGGGCTGAGGGTTCGCCGGCCGGGCGACTCACCGGACGAGTCCCCCGGCGACGGCTGCCGGAGCGCGTCGGCGCGGGCGAGCTGGCGGCGGGCCTGACGTAGGGCCGAGGGTTCGCCGCCCGGGCGATGTGTGGGGCGAGTGCCGGGGTGACGGCTGCCTGAGGGTGCCGGCGGTGTGCGTCGGCGTTGACGAGCTGGTGGTGGGCCTGGCCCAGGGCTCAGGGGTCGTCGGCCGGGCGGCTGCCTGAGGGCTGGGCGTCGACGGACTGGTGGCGAGGTCGGCCGAGGGCTGACCGGTCGCCAACTCGGCGATCCGGCTGCTAACTTGACGGACATGTTCCTCTCCCTGGCGTAGAGCGCGCACCGGATCGCGAGGCCATGTACGACCGGCCCTCGCGTCCTTCGGTGTCCCCTCTTCCGCCTTCACCAGAGGAACTTCCGCATGTCCACGCATGCCCCCGCGCGGCCCTCGTACGCCGCCGTCCTGCGCGTCCCGCACGCCCGCCGTGCCTTCGCCTCCGCCCTGACGGCCCGGCTGTCCTACGGCACGGTCTCTTTGGCCCTCCTGCTGTCCGTCACCCGGGCCACCGGGTCCTACGCCGTCTCCGGCGCCGTGATGTCCCTGTTCGGCGCCACGACGGTCTTCCTGATGCCGTTCCGGGCCGCCCTGATCGACCGCCACGGCCCGCGCCGCGCCCTGCTGCCCATGGCGGCGCTCTACGGCACCCTGCTGTGCGTCCTGGCCGCCCTGACCTGGCGTCCGGGGGCACCGGCGGCGCTCATCGCGATGGCCGCCGCCCTCGCCGGCGCGTGTGCACCGCCGCTGGGGCCGACGATGCGCGCCCTGTGGGCCGAACTGGCTCCGGAGCCCGGCATGTTGGCCCGCGCGTACAGCCTGGACGGAGTCGCGGAGGAGTTGCTGTACGTCTCCGGTCCGGCACTGGTCGGCGCGCTGCTGGGCTTCGCCCCGCCGGCGTCCGGGATCCTGCTGAGCGCGGTCCTGATCGTGGCGGGAACCTGCGTCTTCGTCAGGTCCCCGGGGCTGCCGGGCCCGCGTCACGTGTCCCGCGGCAAGCGGCGCGGCGTGGTTCACGGCCTGCTGATCCCGGTCGCCGTGGCCACGGGCGCCGGACTGGCGCTGAGCGCCGTGGACCTGCTGGCGATGGCCTTCGCCACACAGCACTCCTACGACACCGGCCTGGTGCCCTGGGTGCTGGGCGCGCTTTCGGCGGGCAGCGCGGTGGGCGGCCTGGCCAACGGGGCGGTGCGGTGGCGGGCGCCGGCGCGGGTACGGCTGTGCTGGTTCGCGGCGGGCCTCGGCCTGGCGATCGCCACGGGCGCCCTGGCCCCCGGCCTGTGGACCCTCACGGCGGTCATGGCCTGCGCCGGCGCGTTCATCGCCCCCCTGCTGACCACGGCGTATCTGCTGGCTGACGAGTCGGCAGCGCCAGGCGCCCGCACGCAGGCGGGCGCCTGGGTCAACACCGGGGTGAACGCGGGGAGTTCAACGGGAGTGCTGCTGACAGGCCTGCTGATCGGCCGGGTACCGCTGGGGGTGTGTTTCGTGCTGGCCGGGGGAGTGGCGCTGATCAGCGCCGTCGGCCCCTCGGCCGTCGCGACACACCGGGCTACGGACGCCCCCGCTGCCCTCTGAGGTGCTCGGCGATCGGCTTCAGGCCCTTGTCCAGCTCGGTCAATGCCTCTGGCGACAGCAGGTCGATGAAGTGGCGCCGCACCGAAGCCACATGGTGCGGCGCGACCTTGCGCATCGTCTCCATGCCATGCTCGGTCAGCACGGCGTACAGCCCCCGCCGGTCGGACTCGCAGTTCTCGCGGCGCACCAGGTTCGCGTTCTCCATCCGCGTGATCTGGTGCGAGAGCCGGCTCTTGGACTGCATGGTCGCGGAGGCGAGGTCGCTCATCCGCATCCGTACGTCGTCCGACTCGGAGAGGTTCACGAGGATCTCGTAGTCGTTCATAGTCAGGCCGAACGGCTGCAGATCCTTCTCCAGCTGATACGTCAACAGCCTGTTGACCTCCAGGTGGGTGCGCCAGGCGCACTGCTCCGCATCGGTCAGCCAGCGCGTGGCCGTCTCGGTCTCCATGAATGAAGTCTACCTAAGAAGTTGAATGACGAACTACTTCGGATGGTGTGACAGTGCGCACGCGTTCGATGTCACACTCCGCAGACTACCGCTCACAGCCCGAAGCGACGCTGGAGGTCTCCCAGCTGTCCGGGAAGGCGCGGTGCCCCGGATGATTGCGGACCGTGTCCGGCCGGACCCGGAGTGCCACCCCCGGGTACCCCCGGTTCGGACGGAACAACCCCCGTCGCCACTTCTTCCATGAGGCTCTCCGAGGACTGCAGAAGCACCGTCCCGGCGCCCACGAACTCGAACTGGTGCTCCTCGCCGGAGGCCCCGCCGAAGCCCGTCATCGCACGTAGACCGCCCAGTAGGCCCGTCAGATACCCGTGGTCGTAGTGATGGCACGGTGACGGACAGTCGGCCCACCCGACGAGCGCCTGCGGGTCGACCCGGATCGGAGGTTCCATGAACACCACCGGACCGTTAGATGCGGCGACAAACTTTCCGGTTCCGATAAGGGTCAGAAAACCTGGCACGATCGATTGCTTCAGCGCGAGACTTGGCTGAAAAGCGAGCAGGTTGCCCGCGCGAATGGTCAAGTTCCCGTCGTCGAGGTCGTACGAATTGACGTCGAAGGCCCGGTCGGCGAGCAGCATCTTGCCCGAGCCCTGTGCCACGACCCAGTCGCTCGCGTGCAGTGGCGAATGGAACGAGGTACGGACAATCCGGTCGAGTCGCCCGTGCCCGATCCCGTTGAACTCGATCGCCCCGTAGTAGGCGATCATCTTCCCCTTCTGCAGGAACCACTGCCCGCTCTTGAGCTCCACGCAGAACGTGTACTTGTTGACGTTGTCGTCGGCGGGCAGTGTCATCGGGTCGTACACCACCGGGCCGCCGGGGACTCCGTACGTGCTCACAGCTTCTCCTCCGAGGCCTGGACGAACACCGTGCCGCTGCCGCTCAGCTCCAGCTGGAAGGCCTCGCCGGAGCCCCGGCCCACCATGTCGCGCCAGCCGAGCGCGGCCGACAGCTTGTTGCGGACCTCGCCGTGGTGGGCGACGTACGCCTGCGGGTCGACGTGGACCGGGTGCTGGGGGGTGATCGGGATCTCGAAGACGCCGCCGTGTGCCATCACGGCGACCGAGCCCTGCCCCTGGAGGGTGGTGGTGAACAGGCCCTGACCGGTGACCTGGCCCCGGACCAGGCCCATCACCCCGCCCTGCGAGCCCATGAACATCGTCCCCTGCCGCAGCGTGCCCTCGAAGGCGAGCAGCCGGTCGGCCTCGACGTACAGGGTGTCGCCCGTGAGGTGGATGACGTGCACGTGATGGCCGCCGTGCCCGAAGAACACCGTGCCGCTGCCCTCGACCGTCATCAGCGGGGTCGCCTCCCCCGTCACCCGGCGCCCGACCATCGACATCAGGCCGCCCTGGCCGCCCTGGAGGTTGGGTGTGAAGGACACATCCCCCCGGTACGCGAGCATCGCCCCGCGCTGGCTGAACAGCCGCTGCCCCGGCACCACGGTCGCCTCGACCATCTTGGAGTTGATCTCCCGGAACGCCATCTCTACAGATCCCCCGCGATCGTGTTCCGCTCGCTCGGCTGCACATAGACCAGTCCGTCGCCCTCGAACCGGATCTGGAAGGCCTCGCCGCCGCCCTCCCCGAGGAACGTGCGGAACGTCACACCGGACTGGAAGGACTGCCGGACATTGCCCTGATGGGCGATGTAGGCACCCGGGTCCACGATCAGCGGGTACTGCGGGCTCACGCGCAGCACCACCGCCGGCCCGTCGGACAGGAGCGCCGCCTGCCCGTGCCCCTCGACGGTCGTCGTGAACAGCCCGTTGCCCTGCGAGGCACCGCGCAGCCCGGTGAAGGTCGTGCCCGTTCTGAGCCCGGCGTCCGTCGCGAGCAGATTGCTCGACTCGACGTAGAGCTTGTCCCCCTGGAGGCTCACGAGGTTGATCTCCGAGGCGCGGTCCGCGAACCAGCAGGTCCCATGCCCCTTCACCTCCATCACCGTCATCTGTTCGCCGGTGAGTCTGCGGGTCACCATCCCCCGCAGCCCCTCACCGCCCCCCGTCAGTTTCTTGAACGCCATCTGCCCGTCGTACGCGACCATCGAGCCGTTCTTCGCCTTCACGGCGTCCCCGGTCATGTCGACGGCGAGCACCTTGCTGCCTTGAAGTCGGAACATCGCCACGCAAGCGAAAGTAGCGGCGGCGCGGGTGGACGGAACAGGGCCCGTGGGTGGACACCGACCCTGAGCGGACCCCTAGGGCGGCCGTTTGCCACAATGGCGGGACGTTTGTGCTTGCGTTCACAAACCGTGGACGTCTCTCCCCCCGAAGGTGACCTGTGGACATCAAGACCGCCACCGCCCTCCGCCGCCTCCGCCTGGTCTCGGCCCCGGAAGCCGTGTCCTTCCTGATCCTGCTCGTCTGCTCGGTGCTGAAGCGGACCACGGACTTCAACGCGGTCCCCGTCATGGGCGCGATCCACGGGGTCCTGTTCGTCCTCTACGTGATCTTCTGGGCGGACGCCTGGAACCGCACCAAGTGGCCGCTGAAGACCGCCGCCCTGTACTTCGTCCTGTCCGTGCTGCCCACCGGCGGCTTCTTCGCCGAGCGCAAGCTGAAGCGTGCCGCCGAGGACGAGGTCATCGCCGCCCGCGCCCGCAAGGAAGGGGTCGTGAGCGCATGATCGTCGCCTTCTCCGTGACGCCCCTCGGCGTCGGCGAGGACGTCGGGGAGTACGTCGCCGACGCCGTCCGCGTGGTCCGCGAGTCGGGGCTGCCCAACCGCACCGACGCCATGTTCACCTCCATCGAGGGCGAGTCGTGGGACGAGGTCATGGACGTCGTCAAGCGTGCCGTCGCCGCCGTCGAGGAGCGCGCCCCGCGCGTGTCGCTCGTCCTCAAGGCCGACATCCGCCCCGGCGTGACCGACGGCCTCACCTCCAAGGTGGAGACGGTCGAACGGCACCTCGCCGGCTAGCCGACCCCTCGTTTTGAGCGGTCGCCCCTAGCGTGTACGTTCCCCTGTCGATGCTTTGATCGATCATTTCAGAGCACGTTCTGACCTGGGGGAACACCATGAGTCTCGGCACAGGGAGACACACCCGCGCCGCCCTGCCGCTCCTGCGGCCGCTGACCGGCTGGGCGGCCGCCTGGTCCCTCGACCGGCAGCGGCTGTGGCGGGAGCGGGGCATCACTCCTGAGCGCGCCCTGGCCCACTGGGTCGCGGAGCTGGTGGTCCGTGCGGTGATCCTCACGGTGTGTGTGACCGGGCTGGGGCAGGAGTCGCTGCTCCGGCTGTTCGGGCCGTTCGCGGACACCGTGGCCTATCTGTGTCCGCTGGTGATGGTGGTCGCCATCTCCCTCGCCCTTTTCAAGGCGCCGCTCGCGGGAACGCCCGCCGCACGGCGGTGTGCGCGGGTGGACGACGTTCAGACCCCGGCGGCCAGTGCCACCCCCAACGGCGTCCTCTCGTACAGCACCTGATGGCCGTACCGCCGTGACATGAGCAGGCCCGCGTCCCGCAGGATCGTCAGATGGGACGACACCGACGACGGCGCCAGGCCCAGGCGGTGGGCCAGAGCCGACGTGGTCGCCGGTTCGGCCAGCGCGCTCAGGATCTCGGCTCTGTTGCGGCCCAGGAGCCGTACCAGGGACTCGGTCGTACGCTCGCCCGGGTCCGTCCACAGGCCCGCCAGACCCCGCGCCGGGTACACCAGGGTCGGCTGCCACGGGGGCTCGAAGCCGGTGATCACGTCCGGCCAGGAGAACACGCTCGGCATCAGGACCAGGCCCTGACCGGCGAGGTCGCGGGCGTACTCCAAGTGCAGGGCCAGTGTCAGTGTGCGGCCGTCCCAGGACAGTCTCGGGTCCAGCTCCGGCAGCAGCGTGCCCAGGCCCACCTCGGCCAGCCGGCGTGAGTGGAAGGCCACGTCCGCCTCCAGCAGGGCCCGCAGCCGGAGCCAGTCCGGCTCGATCAGCACCTGCCAGGCCTCCTCCATGGCGTCCGCCAGCTCCGCGATCATCCGCGCCGGATCCGCCAGCCAGGCCCGCCCGTGCGGCGACTGGAGCGCGCCCGGCGTGCAGGCCAGCGAGAGCGCGGTGTCCTCGCGGGCCGCCTCCGGGTCCGACGCCCGTACCGCCGCGATCTCCTCCTCGAACGTCGCCGCCGGACCGAGCGGCGGCGGCCCCAGCCAGTCCGGCGAGTGCCCCCGGCGGGGCATCAGCAGCCAGAGCCGGCCCAGGTCCAGTCCGGCCGCCGCCTCGCGGATCCGGCGCAGCCAGGGCGCGTGATAGCCGTGCCGGTCCGTGCGCTTCAGGGTGCGTACGGCCTCCTGCGTCTCCCAGATCGGCGAGATCGCGAACCGGCAGCGCAGGAAGTCCTCGTCGCCGAAATGCAGAACTGACGGCACCCCTACCCCCTCGAACATTCGGCTGGAGGCGAAACCCTATGTCCTCCCGCCCGCCCCAGGCACGCTCCCCGCATGTCCGCACCACCGCAGACGGCCCCGGCGCCCGCCGGTTACGGCCGTGTCTTCGCCGTGCCCGAGTTCCGGGCCGTCTTCGCCGCCCACCTGCTGTCCATGCTCGGCGTCATCGTCAGCGAGATCGCGCTGTCCGTCCTCGTCTACGACCTCACCCGCTCACCTCTGCTCAGCGCGCTCACCTTCGCCCTGGGCTTCCTGCCGTACGCCGTCGGCGGCACCCTGTTCGCCCCCGTCGCCGACCGCTTCCCCGCCCGGCGGGTACTGGTCGTCTGCGATCTGGTGTGCGCGGGCTGCGTGGCCCTGATGACCGTCCCCGGCACCGGAATCGGCGTGCTGCTCGCGCTGCGCTGCGCGCTCGCCGTCGTCTCCCCGGTGTTCGCCGGCACCCGCATGGCCACCCTCGCCGACGTCCTCGGCGACGGCGACCTGTTCGTGCTCGGCCGCTCCCTGCTGCGCATCGTTGCCCAGAGCGCCCTGCTCGTCGGCTACGGCCTCGGCGGGCTCCTCCTCACGGTCGTCGCCCCACGCCATGCCCTCCTCATCACCGTCTGCACCTTCCTCGCCTCCGCCGCCCTGCTCCGCTGCGGCACCAGGCACCGCCCCGCCCGCACCCGGCACGGCGACGGTGAGACCCCGCCGGGGTTGCGCCGGCTGCTCGCCGACCGGCGGATCCGCGTGCTGCTCCTGCTGCTCTGGATCCCGGCCGCCTTCTCCGTCGTGCCCGAGGCGCTGGCCGCGCCGTACGCCGACGTGCTCGGCAGCGGGTCCGCCGGGCTCGGCCTGCTGATGTGCGCGCTGCCCGTCGGCACGGTGGCCGGCGAGCTGTTCGCCGGGGCACGGCTGAAGCCGCCGGTCCGCGAACGCGTGGCGCTCCCGCTCGTCTGCCTCACCCTCCTTCCCTACCTCGGCTTCGCCCTGCGCCCCGGGCTCCTCGCGTCCCTGCTGCTCCTGCTGGTGTCCGGGGCGGGGTCGGCGTACACCCTGGGCCTGGACCAGTGGTTCGTGCGGGCCGTGCCCGAGGAGCTGCGCGGGCGGGCCATGACCGTGCTCAGCGCCGGGCTGATGACCGTCCAGGGCGTGGGCATGGCGCTGGCCGGGGTGGCGGCTCAGGCGGTGGGAGTGCGCACGGCCGTCGCCGGGGCCGGGGTGGCGGGGGTGCTGTGCTGCTGCGCGCTGGCCGTCGCCGCCCGGGCGACCGAGGGGCAGGAGGTGGCCGGCGGAGACGGGAGGTGACCGACGGAGAAACGGGAGGCGACCGATAGCCGAGACGGGGCTGCCCGGAATATGACCGGCCGGTAGGGTCTGATGACGTGCCCAAGCCTCTCAGCCTCCCCTTCGACCCCATCGCCCGTGCCGACGAGCTCTGGAAGCAGCGCTGGGGAAACGTGCCGTCCATGGCCGCGATCACCTCGATCATGCGGGCCCAGCAGATCCTGCTGGCCGAGGTGGACGCGGTGGTCAAGCCGTACGAACTGACGTTCGCGCGCTACGAGGCCCTGGTGCTGCTCACCTTCTCCAAGGCCGGTGAACTGCCGATGTCCAAGATCGGTGAGCGGCTCATGGTGCATCCCACGTCCGTGACGAACACCGTGGACCGGCTGGTGAAGTCCGGTCTGGTGGCCCGGCGGCCCAATCCCAACGACGGGCGAGGCACGCTCGCCGTCATCACCGACAAGGGGCGCGAGGTGGTCGACGCGGCCACCCGCGACCTGATGGCCATGGACTTCGGGCTCGGGGTGTACGACGCGGAGGAGTGCAAGGAGATCTTCGCGATGTTCCGCCCGCTGCGGATCGCGGCACACGATTTCGACGAGGGCTGACCCCGGCCAAGATCTCCCGGAACGGGTGGTTACGCTCGACTCCATGAAGAAGAGCGTGCTGACCCGCTACCGCGTCATGGCCTACACCACCGGTATCCTCCTGGTGCTCCTCTGTCTGAGCATGATCGCGAAGTACGGGCTGGACATCAGCGGTGCCGCCGACGTCACCCGGGTCGTCGCCATCGCCCACGGCTGGCTGTACGTCGTCTACCTCGTCGTCGCCTTCGACCTGGGCTCCAAGGCCAAGATGCCGGTCGGCCGGCAGCTGTGGGTGCTGCTCGCGGGCACCATTCCCACGGCCGCGTTCTTCGTCGAGCGCAGGATCAGCCGCGAGCTGGCGGCCAAGGTCGGCGACCCGGCCCCGGTCGCCGCGAAGGCCTGAGGCGCCGGGCGGCTCCACCGCCGTACGAGTGCGTACGGCGGTCCGCCATCGACATTTACTAGGACGTCCAAGTAAATTTGACGGTATGGACGCTCACGCCATCGAGGAGGGCCGCCGCCGCTGGCAGGCCCGCTACGACGCGGCCCGTAAGCGGGACGCTGACTTCACCACGCTCTCCGGTGATCCCGTGGAGCCGGTCTACGGACCCCGGCCGGGGGACACGTACGAGGGATTCGAGCGGATCGGCTGGCCCGGGGAGTACCCCTTCACACGCGGGCTCCATCCGACAGGCTACCGCGGCCGTACCTGGACGATCCGGCAGTTCGCCGGGTTCGGCAACGCCGAGCAGACCAACGAGCGGTACAAGATGATCCTCGGCAACGGCGGCGGCGGGCTCTCCGTCGCCTTCGACATGCCGACGCTCATGGGCCGCGACTCCGACGACCCGCGCTCGCTCGGCGAGGTCGGGCACTGCGGGGTCGCCATCGACTCCGCCGCCGACATGGAGGTCCTGTTCAAGGACATCCCGCTCGGCGACGTCACCACCTCCATGACCATCAGCGGGCCCGCCGTACCCGTCTTCTGCATGTACCTGGTCGCCGCCGAGCGTCAGGGCGTGGACCCGTCGGTCCTCAACGGCACGCTCCAGACCGACATCTTCAAGGAGTACATCGCGCAGAAGGAGTGGCTCTTCCAGCCCGAGCCCCATCTGCGCCTGATCGGCGACCTCATGGAGTACTGCGCGGCCGGCATCCCCGCCTACAAGCCGCTGTCCGTCTCCGGCTACCACATCCGTGAGGCGGGCTCGACGGCCGCGCAGGAGCTGGCGTACACGCTCGCGGACGGGTTCGGGTACGTGGAGCTGGGGCTCTCGCGCGGCCTGGACGTGGACGTGTTCGCGCCCGGCCTCTCCTTCTTCTTCGACGCGCACGTCGACTTCTTCGAGGAGATCGCCAAGTTCCGTGCCGCGCGCCGCATCTGGGCCCGCTGGATGCGGGATGTCTACGGCGCCCGGTCCGACAAGGCGCAGTGGCTGCGCTTCCACACGCAGACCGCCGGTGTCTCGCTGACCGCACAGCAGCCGTACAACAACGTGGTGCGTACGGCCGTGGAGGCGCTGGCCGCCGTGCTCGGCGGGACCAACTCGCTGCACACCAACGCCCTGGACGAGACCCTCGCGCTGCCGAGCGAGCAGGCGGCGGAGATCGCGCTGCGCACCCAGCAGGTGCTGATGGAGGAGACCGGGGTCGCGGGCGTGGCGGATCCGCTGGGCGGTTCGTGGTACGTCGAGCAGCTCACCGACCGGATCGAGGCGGACGCCGAGAAGATCTTCGACCAGATCAAGGAGCGGGGCCTCAGGGCTCACCCGGACGGGCGGCACCCGATCGGGCCGATCACCTCCGGCATCCTGCGCGGCATCGAGGACGGCTGGTTCACCGGCGAGATCGCCGAGTCCGCCTTCCGCTACCAGCAGTCCCTGGAGAAGGGCGACAAGAGGGTCGTGGGCGTCAACGTCCACACCGGGTCGGTGACCGGGGACCTGGAGATCCTGCGGGTCAGCCATGAGGTGGAGCGGGAGCAGGTACGCATCCTGCGCGAGCGGAAGGGGGCGCGGGACGAGGCCGCGGTGCGCTCCGCGCTGGACGCCATGCTGGGAGCGGCCCGGTCGGGCGGCAACATGATCGAGCCGATGCTGGACGCCGTACGCGCCGAGGCGACGCTGGGCGAGATCTGCGGGGTGCTGCGGGACGAGTGGGGGGTGTACACGGAGCCTGCCGGGTTCTGAGCGAGGTCAGGCGGACGAGGCCAGGCCACTCAGCAGCACGCGGGTGAAGCTGCGTACCCACTCCTCGTCCGCCGCCTTGCCGCTCACCAGGGTGCGGTGCACCACCGCGCCCGCCACCACGTCGAAGATGAGGTCCACCGTGCGGGCGGCCTCTCGCGGATCGGGTTCCGGCGGGAGTTCGCCCCGTTTCTGTGCCCGCGCGCGGCCCTGGAGGACCAGCCGCATCTGGCGCTGCACGATGGAGTGGCGGATGCGTTCGCGCAGGGCGTCGTCGCGGGTGGCCTCGGCGACCACCGCCATCAGGCCGCTCTTGGCCTCCGGACGGGCGAGGATCGCCGCGAACTGCAGGACGACGCCCTCGATGTCGGCGGCCAGGCTGCCGCGGTCGGGCAGTTCCAGCTCGTCGAAGAGTTCCGCCACCGCATCGACCACGAGTTCGTTCTTGCCGGCCCAGCGGCGGTAGAGGGTCGTCTTCGCAACCCCGGCCCTGGTCGCCACGTCGCCCAGGGTGAGCTTGGACCAGCCCAGCTCCACCAGCGCCTCCCGGGTCGCGGCCAGGATCGCGGCGTCCGCCTCGGCGCTGCGCGGGCGTCCGGTACGGCTGGCGGGGGTGCGGCTCTGCATCCCCCGACCATAACGGGCGGGTCCTGTGGTGTCGTGAGGGAGATCACCGGGGTGTGGTGTCGCGGGGACCCCGCATGGCATTACGCTACGGGTCGTAGCGAAAGCTCGGAGACTGCTCGTGACGGACGTACACGGGCGCGAAACGAGGCGTGGGGTGGGGACCCGGCGCCCCGGCGCACGACTTTTTCATTCCGGCGCGGTGACGGGGGAGGATAGACGCATGCAGCCACGGAACATGTCCATGAGCGGCGTCGTCGACCTCGCCGCGGTGAAGGCGGCCCAGGAGGCCAAGGCCAAGGCCGAGCAGACGCGCGCCGAGGCCGCCCGCCAGGGCGGCACGGGGGCGGTCGCCCCGGGCGATCTCGTCATCGACGTCGATGAGGCGGGCTTCGAGAGGGATGTCCTCCAGCGCTCCGCCGAGGTGCCGGTCGTCATCGACTTCTGGGCCGAGTGGTGTCAGCCCTGCAAGCAGCTCAGCCCGGTGCTGGAGCGCCTGGCCGTCGAGTACAACGGGCGCTTCCTCCTCGCCAAGATCGATGTCGACGCCAACCAGATGCTGATGCAGCAGTTCGGGGTGCAGGGCATCCCGGCGGTGTTCGCCGTCGTCGCCGGGCAGGCGCTGCCGCTGTTCCAGGGCGCGGCCGCCGAGCAGCAGATCCGGCAGACCCTGGACCAGCTGGTGCAGGTCGCCGAGCAGCGGTTCGGGCTGACCGGCCTGACCGTCGACCCGGACGCCGAGCCGGGCCAGGCGCCCGCGCAGGAGCAGGCGGGGCCGTACGACGCGGCGCTGAACGCCGCCGCCGACGCCCTGGACGCCGGTGACCTGGCCGGTGCCGTCCAGGCGTACAAGAACGTGCTGGCCGACGACCCCGCCCATCCCGAGGCCAAACTCGGTCTGGCGCAGGCCGAGTTGCTCCAGCGGGTGCAGGGCTTCGATGCGCAGAAGGTGCGTCAGGACGCCGCCGACGGGCCGGCCGACGCCGACGCGCAGATCGCCGCGGCCGACCTGGACCTGGTGGGCGGGCATGTCGAGGACGCCTTCGGGCGGCTGATCGACACCGTGCGGCGCACGGCCGGTGACGACCGGGACAGGGTGCGGCTGCGGCTGCTGGAGCTGTTCGAGGTCGTGGGTCCCGACGACCCGCGCGTGGTCGGGGCGCGCAGGGCGCTGGCGCGGGCGCTGTTCTGACCAGTCACTAAACGCCACGGCTTGTGATGCCGGGGTGAAAGATTTGCCGACGAGGCGTCAGGGCAACCGCGCTTTACCAAATCTTGGTCATCGCGGTTGCTGTTACTCCGAGTAAATCAGGGCCGTTGATCTGTCTGGTTTCGTCCACGGATCAACGGCTTTGCTCTGCCCACGGTTGCGACCGTGTGTTGCGCTCCGAGATCGGTCGGTCGTCCTCCGGTTATCCGGCCGTTACTACCCAGTAACGAAGCCCCTTGTGCCCGGCGCGAGAATGCACCACGATCGGCCACGCTCGGTCCATTCCCGTACCCCGACAGCCGGTCGGGTCAAGGGAGACTCTGGGTCCCCACCGAGCAGAGCCGGCGGCAGTGGCGCCGGCTCTTGGGCAGGGGGGTCTTCGCCGGCCGGCGAAGCCTGTCCGGAAAGGTTGTGCGTGATGCGTGTCAGGCGCGACCAGTGGTTGTCGCTCGGGGGTGATCGCCGGTGATTCGGGCGCGGTTCGCGCCTCCGAGCGCGGGCGCTCCCCTTCCGAGGACGTAGCACTTCTCCCATCCCTGCCCGGCCGAGCCGTCCATCACGGCGCTTCCGGGCCAGGAGATGTACGTCCGAGAAGGAGGAAATATGGAGTCCCAGGTGCGTGGCGGGACCAGATGGAAGCGGTTCGCTGTGGTCATGGTGCCCAGCGTCGCCGCGACGGCCGCGATAGGTGTCGCCCTCGCGCAGGGCGCTCTCGCTGCCTCGTTCAGCGTTTCGGGTCAGCAGTTCAAGGTGACTGCCGACAGCCTCCACGGCGAGGGTTTCGCACAGTACGGAGCGATCGACAGCGGCTACACGCTCGACGGGAAGAAGACGGCCCACCCGGTCGCCGTCTCGTCGTTCCAAGACGCCACGATCACCAACATGTGCCAGTCCGTGGTCACCCCGGACGTGCCGTTCTTCGGTTCGGTCACGCTCCGGCTGGAGGCCGGTGGTCCCGGGCACGACAAGGTCCAGGCCCACAACCTCTACATCGACGTCGACGACCTGAACGCCGACGCGACGTTCAACAACATCGACATCGGTGTGGCCGCGGGTGACACCGCCAAGGCCAAGGGCGGCAAGGGCCCGGGCATGAAGGGCGGGGGCGAGCAGGCCAACCCGTACGGCTTCGCCCAGCAGGCGGACTCTGCGGACCTGACCAACGTTCAGCAGACGGCGTGGGCCACCACCGCCGGCACGTTCAAGCTCAGCGGTCTGCACATGTCGCTGCACACGGGCTCGGGCAAGGGAATCGAGTGCTACTAGGCACTCGGTGACGGGCGGGGGAGCCGACGGCGCCCCCGCCCGTTCCCTCATCGGCCGCGCGTCTTCACGCGCGGCACACATCACCACCACAGCAACGCCGCACCAGGGAGCTGTTTTCCATGAGCGCCGAGACTCCTGCCGCCGCATCCGGCCAGTTCACCCGCCGGAGGCTGCAGTTCCGCGCCTGGCGGGGCGCCCGTCCGTTCTGGGCCGGGCTGTTCGTCGTGCTCGGCGGCTTTCTCATCCTGTACTTCCCGTACGCACACCTGCAGCTGGGCCACCTCACGATGACGATGGGGACACCCGGCGGCTCCAGTTCCCTGATCATCGGTGTGCTGCTCATCGTGCTCGGCATCACCCTCTGGTTCCAGCAGCACATCCGGGTCTTCGCGGGCGTCGCGTCGATTCTGCTGGCGCTGGTGTCCATTCCGATGTCCAACATCGGGGGCTTCATCGTCGGCTTCCTGCTCTCGATGATCGGCGGGGCCATGGCCATCGCCTGGGCGCCGGGCAAGCAGCAGGAGCCGCAGCCGCCGGCCACGGCCGTGCCGGGCGAGGGCGGTGCTCCCGAGGCCGTGCAGCCCAGGCTGCCGCACCAGGGCACGGATCCGGTGAGTGAGTCGAACGACCTGTCAGGAACGAGCCCGGCCAACGGGGCGAACGGGAGGCACAGTGCCGGCTGACGAGGTGACCCGCGGGACCGATGTGGACGGGTCCCGCGCGAGAACCGGGCCCCGCCACGCGGCACCCAGAAAGCCGCTGTTCACCAGGTTCCACATGCCGGCCGGCAAGGCGATAGCCTCCGTGGCGATGCCGACCGCGGTGCTGATGGGCATGGGCTTCACGTCCACGCTGGCGCTCGCCGCCGGCAACGGCAGCAGCCCGTCCCCGTCGACCACGTCGAAGAGCCTGACGGCCGACGAGTACAAGAACTGCGTCAAGCAGGTCGACGGCAAGGACAGCTCGGCCTCGCCGTCGCCGTCCGCCTCGCCGAGCGCGTCCGACTCGGCCATGCCGTCGCCGTCGGCGAGCAAGGGCACCACGTCCAAGGACTCCGGCTCGTCCTCTTCGTCGGATTCAGGTTCCGGCGACAAGGCGACCCCGAAGCCGACCGCGACCTCGGGGTCCTCCGGCTCCGGGTCCTCCGGCTCGGGTTCGGGATCCGGTGCCTCGGGTTCGGGTTCCTCGGGTTCGGGCAGTGGCACGGCCTCGCCGTCGCCGTCACCGTCCGCGTCCAAGACCAGTGGCGGCGGGCTGCTGGACACCATCGGCAACACGCTCGGCGGCATCCTCGGCGTCGGCAGCTCGGACTCCGGCAGCTCGACGGCGAGCCCGACGCCGTCCGCGTCCCCGTCGGCGAGCGAGTCGTCGAAGCCGGACGCGTCGTCTTCCAGCTCCTCCGGCTCGAAGGCCACCGACACGGTCAAGGACACCGTCTCCACGGTCGGCAAGACGGTCGGGGACACGGTGAAGAACACCACCGGCACGGTGTCCAAGACGGTCGACGACACGGCCAAGGCGGCGAAGGACGCGACCGCGTCGGCCACCCCGAGCCCGTCCGCGAGTTCCAGCACCGCGGCGGAGAACTGCCCGGCGGCCACCACCGACCAGAGCGGCGTCGACAACAAGCTGCCGGTGGCGGACGACCCCTGGTACCTCAACGCCAGCTCGCTGCTGCTCAAGGGCGCCGACTACCAGGGCATCGTGGAGGTGAAGACGGCCGGCGGCACCACGAAGAAGGTGCTGAAGTACGTCATCTCCGGCGGCACGGACATCGGGGACCTGCACCAGCTGGTGAACGACAAGCTGTCCGGCAAGACCTACCACGTGCAGGCGTCCAAGGGGTCGACGTCCACCATCACGGGCGGCTCCACGACGATGTACACGGAGAGCATCTCGGGCAACCTGTTCGGACTGATCCCCGTGACGTTCAGCCCCTCCAGCCCGCCCCCGCTGAACATCCCGCTGATCTACTTCACCAACGTGAAGGTGGTCCAGGCCGCCCAGTTCGGCGGCAACCTGCACGTGCCCGGCATGCACGTGTACACGACCGGCTGACCGGTCTCACAAACCCGTTCGGGAGCCGCAAGACAGGGGCCCCGCCGAGGACACGGCGGGGCCCCTGGCCTTTTGGTGGAATCCACGTCCGCCGGGCCTCCGAGACGGAGTTCGCGGTGCTGAAGGAGCGCCATGACCTCGCTGCGGAGGACGCCGCATACACCTGGACGAAACACCGAGGGCGCCCCCTTGTTCCCGGGGGGCGCCCTCAGCGTCGTACAACCGCCTTACGGCGACGTTCAGTTGGACTGGGCGCTCAGGTGGTGGACGCGGAGCATGTTGGTGGTGCCGGGGACGCCGGGGGGTGAGCCGGCGGTGATGATGACCGTGTCGCCCGCGTCGAAGCGGCCCAGCTTGGCGACCTCCTGGTCCACCAGGTCGACCATCTCGTCGGTGGTGTTGACGAACGGCACGACGTGGGACTCCACGCCCCAGCTGAGGGTGAGCTGGTTGCGGGTGGCCTCGTCCGTGGTGAAGGCGATGATCGGCTGGATGGCGCGGTAGCGGGACAGACGGCGGGCGGTGTCGCCGGACTGGGTGAAGGCGATCAGGCCCTTGCCACCGAGGAAGTCCGCGATCTCACAGGCGGCGCGGGCCACCGAACCGCCCTGCGTGCGCGGCTTCTTGCCGGGGACCAGGGGCTGCAGGCCCTTCGACAGCAGCTCCTCCTCGGCCGCCTTGACGATCTTCGACATCGTCTTGACCGTCTCGACCGGGTAGGCGCCGACCGACGACTCGGCCGACAGCATGACCGCGTCCGCGCCGTCCAGGATCGCGTTGGCCACGTCGGAGGCCTCGGCGCGGGTCGGGCGGGAGTTGGTGATCATCGACTCCATCATCTGGGTCGCCACGATCACCGGCTTGGCGTTGCGCCGGCACAGCTCGATCAGGCGCTTCTGCACCATGGGGACCTTCTCGAGCGGGTACTCGACGGCGAGGTCACCGCGGGCCACCATCACGGCGTCGAACGCCGCGACGACGTCCGCCATGTTCTCCACCGCCTGCGGCTTCTCCACCTTGGCGATGACCGGGACCCGGCGGCCCTCCTCGTCCATGACGCGGTGCACGTCGTGGATGTCCTTGGCGTCCCGGACGAAGGACAGCGCGACCATGTCGCAGCCCATGCGGAGAGCGAAGCGCAGGTCCTCGACGTCCTTCTCGCTCAGCGCGGGCACGTTGACGGCCGCGCCGGGCAGGTTGATGCCCTTGTGGTCGGAGATGACACCGCCCTCGATGACGATCGTCTTCACCCGGGGGCCCTCGACGTCCACGACCTTCAGCTCGACGTTGCCGTCGTTGATCAGGACCTGGTCGCCGCGCGAGACGTCGCCCGGCAGGCCCTTGTACGTCGTACCGCAGATGTGCTTGTCGCCCGGGACGTCCTCGGTCGTGATGACGAACTCGTCACCGCGCTCGAGCTCGACCGGACCCTCGGCGAAGGTCTCCAGGCGGATCTTCGGGCCCTGCAGGTCGGCGAGGACGCCGATGGCCCGGCCGGTCTCCTTGGCGGCGGCCCGGACGCGGTCGTACCGCGCCTGGTGCTCGGCGTGGGTGCCGTGGCTGAAGTTGAACCGGGCCACATTCATGCCCGCCTCGATCATGGCGACGAGCATCTCGTGGGAGTCGACCGCGGGGCCGAGAGTACAGACGATTTTCGAACGGCGCATGGGGCGATCCTATCGGTTTGTTTCGCTACGGAATATTCCGTCTGGCGGAAGATACAAATGAGTGCCACACCGCTCAGGTGCTATTCAGTTGTTCTTTCCGACCAGTGCGTAGGTCTGGGTCGCGATCTCCAGTTCTTCATCCGTCGGTACCACCGCGACCGCGACACGCGCATCCTTCGGAGAGATCAGCCTGGCCCCGTCCGCTCGCACCCCGTTCAGCTCCGGGTCGACCGCGAGGCCCAGCCCCTCGAGGCCCGCGATCGCGGCCTCGCGCACCGGCGCCGCGTTCTCCCCGACACCGGCCGTGAACGCGACCGCGTCCACCGAGCCCAGTACGGCGTAATAAGCGCCGATGTACTTCCTGAGCCGGTGAATGTAAATGTCGAAGGCGAGCGCCGCCTCTTCGTCACCCTCGTCGATCCGGCGGCGGATCTCCCGCATGTCGTTGTCCCCGCACAGGCCGAACAGACCGCTCCTCTTGTTGAGAAGAGTGTCGATCTCGTCCATGGACATTCCGCCAACGCGCGTCAAATGGAAGATGACGGCCGGATCCAGATCACCGGACCGCGTGCCCATCACGAGCCCCTCGAGCGGCGTCAGCCCCATGGAGGTGTCCACGCAGCGGCCCTTCTCCACCGCCGAGGCCGAGGCGCCGTTGCCCAGGTGCAGCACGATCACGTTCACCTCGGACGGGTCCTTGCCCAGCAGCCGCGCGGCCTCCCGGGAAACGTACGCGTGCGAGGTGCCGTGGAAGCCGTAGCGGCGGATCCGGTGCCGGTCGGCGATCTTCGGGTCGATCGCGTAACGCGCCGCGGACTCCGGCATCGTCGTGTGGAACGCGGTGTCGAACACGGCGACCTGGGGCAGGTCCGGGCGCAGCGCCCGCGCGGTGCGGATACCGGTGAGGTTGGCCGGGTTGTGCAGCGGGGCGACCGGGATCAGCCGCTCGATCTCGGCGATCACCTCGTCGTCGATGACGGTCGGCTCGGTGAAGAACATCCCGCCGTGCACCACCCGGTGCCCGATGGCGGCCAGCTCCGGCGAGTCCAGGCCCAGGCCGTCCCGGCCCAGCTCCACGGCGACCGCCTTGAGCGCGGCGTCGTGGTCGGCGATGGGCCCTGTGTGCTCACGGGTCTCGCCGGTGGTGAGGCAGGTGTGCTTGAGCCGGGAGGTCTGCTCGCCGATGCGCTCCACCAGGCCGGCGGCCAGCCGGCTGGCGTCGCTCATGTCGAGCAGCTGGTACTTCACCGACGAGGAGCCGGAGTTGAGGACGAGGACGCGGCTCGCCGCGAGATTTTCAGCCACGGTGATTCGGTTGCTCTCTGTGGTCAGTTGGCGGGCGTCTGGGCCTGGATCGCCGTGATGGCGACGGTGTTGACGATGTCCTGGACGAGCGCGCCCCGGGACAGGTCGTTGACCGGCTTGCGCAGACCCTGCAGGACCGGTCCGACGGCGATCGCGCCGGCCGAGCGCTGCACGGCCTTGTACGTGTTGTTGCCTGTGTTGAGGTCCGGGAAGATCAGAACCGTCGCCTGCCCGGCCACATCGGACTCCGGCAGCTTGGTCGCCGCGACCGACGGCTCGACGGCCGCGTCGTACTGGATCGGCCCCTCGATCTTCAGGTCGGGCCGCCGCGAGCGCGCCAGCTCGGTCGCCTCGCGCACCTTGTCGACGTCGGCGCCCGAGCCCGACGTACCGGTGGAGTACGACAGCATGGCGATCCGCGGCTCCACGCCGAACTGCGCGGCCGTACCCGCCGACTGGACGGCGATGTCCGCGAGCGCCTGCGCGTTCGGGTCCGGGTTGACCGCGCAGTCGCCGTAAACCAGCACCTTGTCGGCCAGGCACATGAAGAAGACGGACGAGACGATCGACGACTCGGGCTTGGTCTTGATGATCTCGAAGGCGGGCCGGATGGTGGCGGCCGTGGAGTGCACGGAGCCGGAGACCATGCCGTCGGCCAGGCCCTCCTGGACCATCAGGGTGCCGAAGTAGTTCACGTCCGACACGACGTCGTAGGCCAGCTCGACGGTGACGCCCTTGTGGGCCCGCAGCTGGGCGTACTTCTCGGCGAAGGCGTCGCGCAGCTCGCTGGTGGCCGGGTCGATCAGCTGGGTGTCGCCGAGGTCGATGCCCAGGTCGGCGGCCTTCTTGCGGATCTGGTCCGCGGGGCCGAGCAGGGTCAGGTCGCACACGCCCCGGCGCAGCAGCACCTCGGCCGCGTGCAGCACCCGCTCCTCGGTGCCCTCGGGGAGTACGACCCTTCGCCTGTCGGAGCGGGCCTGCTCCAGCAGCTTGTGCTCGAACATCATCGGGGTGACCCGGTCGCTGCTGGGGGCGCTCACGCGCGCGGCCAGCTCGGCGGTGTCGGCGTGCCGCTCGAACAGGCCGAGCGCGGTCTCCGCCTTGCGCGGGGTGGCCGCGTTCAGCTTGCCCTCCAGCGAGAACAGCTGCTCGGCGGTGGGGAAGCTGTTGCCGCTGACCGAGAGCACCGGGGTGCCCGGGGCGAGGCGGGCGGCGAGGGTGAGGATCTCGTCGCGCGGGACCTCGTTCAGGGTGAGCAGCACACCGGCTATCGGCGGGGTGCCGGCGCTGTGCGCGGCCAGCGAGCCGATGACCAGGTCGGCGCGGTCGCCCGGGGTGACGACCAGGCAGCCGGGGGTCAGGGCGCCGAGCAGGTTCGGCAGCATCGCACCGCCGAAGACGAAGTCCAGCGCGTCCCGGGCGAGCCCGGAGTCGTCGCCCAGCAGCACCTTGGCGTCGAGGGCGTGGGCGATCTGGGAGACGGTCGGCGCGGACAGCGCGGGCTCGTCGGGGACGACGTAGCAGGGCACCGGCAGCCGGCTCGCGAGCCGCTCGGCGATCTTGTCGCGGTCCTCGCGGGCCACCCGGTTGGTGACCATGGCGAGCACGTCGCAGCCGAGCCCGTCGTAGGCGCGGTAGGCGTTCCGCGTCTCCGCCAGCACGGACTCGGCCGTCTGCTTGCGGCCGCCGACCACCGGGATCACGGAGGCGCCGAACTCGTTGGCGAGGCGGGCGTTCAGCGACAGCTCGTCGGGCAGCTGGGTGTCGGCGAAGTCGGTGCCGAGGACGAGGACGACGTCGTAGTCCCGGGCCACCAGGTGGAAGCGGTCGACGAGGGCGGAGACCAGCTCGTCGGTGCCCTGCTCGGCCTGGAGCGCGGACGCCTCGTGGTAGTCCATGCCGTAGACCGTCGCCGGGTCCTGGGACAGCCGGTAGCGCGAGCGCAGCAGCTCGAACATCCGGTCGGGTCGGTCGTGCACGAGCGGACGGAAGACCCCCACCCGGTCGACCTGCCGGGTCAGGAGCTCCATGACTCCCAGCTCCACGACCTGGCGGCCGTCACCGCGGTCGATCCCGGTCACGTACACGCTGCGCGTCACGCGTCCACTCCGTTCCTCTTGTTCCTCATGCGTCGTATGTCGCCTCGGCGGCATAAAAATCGCCCACCAAGGTGAGCAGAACCCTCTTGACAATACCCCTGGTGCCGGATAAGGCGCCCGTCAAGTGGCTCAATGCCCCGGCGGACGTGGAACAATCGGCACTGGCTCACCGGTAACCGACAGCGAGCAGGAGACACAGCACGATGCGCATCGGAGTTCTCACCGCAGGCGGCGACTGCCCCGGCCTGAACGCCGTGATCCGGTCGGTCGTGCACCGCGCGGTGGCGCAGTACGGCGACGAGGTCATCGGCTTCGAGGACGGCTACCGCGGCCTGCTCGACCGCCACTACCGCACCCTCGACCTGGACGCCGTCAGCGGCATCCTGGCCCGCGGCGGCACGATCCTCGGCTCCTCCCGGCTCGAGCGCGACCGGCTGCGCGAGGCCTGCGAGGGCGCCGCCGACATGGTCGAGGAGTTCGGCATCGACGCGCTGATCCCGATCGGCGGCGAGGGCACGCTCACCGCGGCCCGCATGCTCTCCGACGCCGGCCTCCCGGTCGTGGGCGTCCCCAAGACCATCGACAACGACATCTCCTCCACCGACCGCACCTTCGGCTTCGACACCGCCGTCGGCGTGGCCACGGAGGCCATGGACCGCCTGAAGACCACGGCCGAGTCCCACCAGCGCGTGATGGTCGTCGAGGTCATGGGCCGGCACGCCGGCTGGATCGCCCTGGAGTCCGGCATGGCCGCCGGCGCCCACGGCATCTGCCTGCCCGAGCGCCCCTTCGACCCCGCCGACCTGATCAAGATGGTCGAGGAGCGCTTCGCCCGCGGCAAGAAGTTCGCCGTCATCTGCGTCGCCGAGGGCGCCCACCCCGCCGACGGCACCATGGACTACGGCAAGGGCGAGATCGACCAGTACGGCCACGAGCGCTTCCAGGGCATCGGCACCGCCCTCGCCTACGAGCTGGAGCGGCGCCTCGGCAAGGAGGCCAAGCCAGTCATCCTCGGCCACGTCCAGCGTGGCGGTGTGCCGACGGCGTACGACAGGGTGTTGGCCACCCGCTTCGGCTGGCACGCGGTGGAGGCCGCGCACCGGGGCGAGTTCGGCAGGATGACCGCGCTGCGCGGCACCGACATCGTGATGGTGCCGCTCGCGGAGGCGGTCACCGAGCTGAAGACGGTCCCGAAGGACCGGATGGACGAGGCCGAGTCGGTCTTCTGACCGGCCCTGTTCAGCCGGTCCGGCTCTCCACGGCCGCCCAGAAGTTCTCGACGATCCCGTCGAGGAACTCCTTGCCGGACTCGCTCGCGCCGCTGCTGCCGCCACCCCAGCTGAGGGTGGCGGCCATGTGGCCCTGGTAGTCCTGGTGCAGCGCCTGGAGCACCTTCTCCAGTACGCCCTTGTCCAGGGGGCCAGCTTCTGTACGGGCCGCACATAGGCCTGCCAGCGGGTGGTCACCGCGCTGCGCAGCAGGTCGGCGAGTTTCGCCGCGCGTCCGGTGACGGCCACGAAGTCGGGCAGGTTCAGGCCGAGCACGTCGGCGAGGGCGGCCGACTGGCGCTCGTTGCCCCGCCACTGCCCGCTCTCCTCCATCCGCAGATACGCGGGCAGATCTGTTCCGACGGCCCGGGCCACGTCCTCCGGCGCGACCCCGCGCGCGATGCGATGCTCCCGCAGGGTCTGGGGCCGGCCGATCAGTTCCCCCGGCGAGCACCACAACACCCCCGCGAGAGCGGTGAGTTCGGGACTGGTCGGGGAGGCCATGCCGCGCTCCCAGGCGATGACGAGGTCGGGTGTGAGGTACGGCAGGCCGTACGAGACCCGCATGCCGTAGGCGACATGTTCGGGACCCATACCGAGACCTGCGCGCAGTCGGCGGGCGGCTGCGGCGTTGAACGGAGGAGCTGAGGGTTGGCGCACCTCGCACAAGCTAGGGGCGCCGCCACGAGATGGCTACGGTCCGTTCGGACAGGATCACGGATTGTCGGAACGTACAGTTCCGGCCGTTCGGTATGTAACGGACGGAACACCTCTCCCGCTCACCCCTTGACCGCCCCGCCCAGCGCGAAACCACCCCCCAGTCTCCGCGCCACCAGCACGTACAGCAGGATCACCGGCGTCGAGTAGATCACGGAGAACGCGGCGAGCTGGCCGTACGCCACCATGCCCCGGTTGCCGAAGAAGTCGTTGATGCTGACCGAGGCCGGCATCTGGTCCGGGGTGAGCAGCAGCATGAACGGGACGAAGAAGTTCCCCCACATCATCACGAACGAGAAGACGGTGACGACCGCGAGCCCCGGCCCCATCAGCGGCAGCACGATCCGCACCAGGGACTGCAGCGAGTTCGCCCCGTCGGTCCAGGCAGCCTCCTCCAGCTCCTTCGGCACCCCGTCCATGAAGTTCTTCATCAGCCAGATGGAGAAGGGGAGTTGGGAGGCGGCGAAGAAGAGGATCGTGCCCTGGAGGGTGTCGATGAGATTCACCCGGACGAACAGCGCGTACACCGGGACCATGATCGCGGTGATCGGCAGGCTCGTCGCGAACAGGATCGTGAGGAGGAACGGCCGGTTGAGGCGGGAGCGGAACCGGGAGAGCGGGTACGCGGCGAGGGCCGCGCAGGCGACGGTCAGCGCGGTGGCGCCGCCGCACAGGACCAGGCTGTTGAGCAGCGGGGTGTAGGTGATGTCCGGGGTCAGTACGGCACGGAAGTTGGCCGTCGTGAGCCCGTCGGGGATCCGGACCCTGAGGTCGGCGTGCGGGTCCACGGCGGACAGCACCACCCAGGCGAGGGGCAGTGCGAAGGCGACGGCTGCGAGCAGCAGGGCGGCGTCGGTGGCGAGCCGGCGGGAGACGCGTTTCCGGGCCATCACACCTCCGTCCGCAGCAGCCGCAGATACACGACGGAGAACAGGGACCCGACGAGCAGCAGAAGCAGCGCTACGGCCGTGCCGTACCCGATCATGCTGTTCTGGAAGGCCTGTTCGTACATGAAGAGGGGAAGGGTCTGGCTCTTGTTGCCGGGCCCGCCCCGCGTCATCACCCAGATCAGCCCGAAGACGGACAGCGTCTGGAGGGTGTTGAGCATGAGGTTGGTGGCGATGGACCGGCGGATCATCGGCAGCGTGATGTGCCACATCCGCCGCCACCCGCCGGCCCCGTCGACCTCGGCGGCCTCCGTGATCTCGGCGGGTATCTCGTCCAGCGCGGCGGAGTACACGAGCATCGAGAACGCCGTACCGCGCCAGACGTTGGCGAAGGACACGGCGAGGATGGGCAGCGTGAACAGCCAGTTCTGGCGCGGCAGATGGAGCCAGTCCAGGATGGCGTTCAAGGTTCCCTCCCGCCGGAAGAAGGCGTACAGCAGAAACCCGGCGACGACTTCCGGCAGCACCCACGCCGTGACGACGACCCCGCCGGTGAGGGTCCGCACCGGCTTCGAGGCCCGCTTCATCAGCGCGGCGAGGGCGAGCCCCAGGGTGTTCTGCCCGACCAGCGAGGACAGCACGGTGAACACCAGTGTCAGCCATACGGCGTTGAGGAACGCGTCGTCGTGAAAGGCCCGCCGGAAGTTGTCGAACCCGACGAACGACGCGTGCGCCTGTCCCGTCAACTGCAGGTCGGTGAAGGCGATGTAGACGCAGTAGGCGATGGGACCGGCGAGGAAGAGCAGGATGAGGACGACGGCGGGGGTGAGGGGAAGTGCCCGGGTGAACCGGCGGTACTGCCTCACTTCTGGACCACTTGGCCGCCGGTGACGTCCTTGAGGGAGGAGTCATAGGCGGCTGCCGCCTTCTCCGCGGACGCGTCACCGGTCGTGACGCTCTCCATCGCCTCCTGGATGGCGGTCGACACCTTCGGGTACGCCGGGTAGGCGGGCCGGTAGTGGGTCGTGGCCACCAGGTCGGTGAAGAACCTGATGCCGGGCTGGGCGGTGGCGTACGAGGGGTCGGCCGCGACGTCCTTCCGCACGGAAATCCCTGAGTTGGCGATGTACCACTTCTTGGCGTTCGCCTCGGTCTGCATCGTCCTGATGAAGTCGAAGGCGAGGTCCGGGTGGCCGGCCTTGGCCGGGATCGCCCAGGTCCAGCCGCCGGACATGCTCACCTTGCCGGGCGCCTGCCCATGCTGGGTCGGCATGTACGCCAGCCCCAACTGCTGGGACCAGTCCGGCCATTCGTGCCCGCTGCCCGGGAGCCAGGTCTGCGGCAGCCAGGAGCCGTCGAGGTCGATGCCGAGCTTGCCCTGGGGGAGCAACTCGCCCATGACGGTGGTGGTGTAGTTGGGGTCGAGGGCGTCGGAGAGGTCGGGCCCGAGCTTCTCCTTGTAGACCGTCTCCACGA
Source organism: Streptomyces sp. NPDC020192 (assembly GCF_044388685.1). Classification (NCBI taxonomy): domain Bacteria; kingdom Bacillati; phylum Actinomycetota; class Actinomycetes; order Kitasatosporales; family Streptomycetaceae; genus Streptomyces; species Streptomyces sp. NPDC020192. Next base: position 374,970 of record NZ_JBIRXG010000005.1, read on the forward strand.
ACGTCAGCGAGTCCGTGAACCCCCGGTTCCCGGTGATCCACTTCTTGCTGCCGCTGTCGTACAGCGGATCGGCCTTTCCGTCCCCGGTGCCGTAGAGCAGCATCTCCATGGTCTGCATGGTGGAGCGCTCACCGGCCGGTTTGCCGGTGTAGACGTTGAGCGGGGTGACCCCGGGGACCTTCTGCTTGATGGCGCGGGCGGCGGCGAGCACGTCGTCCCAGCTCTTCGGCTGCCAGTCGAGCGGCAGCCCGGCCTGCCTGAAGATCCGCTTGTCGAACCACAGCCCACGGGTGTCGGTCCCGTCCGGGACGCCGTACGTCTTCCCGTCCTCACCTCTGGCCGCGGCCTTGGCGGTGTCGATGAACCGACCCCAGTCCGGCCACTTGGCGAGGTACGGGTCGAGGGGTTTCAAGTACCCGCTGGTGATGTCGGAGTTGATGAGGAAGGTGTCCTCGTAGACCAGATCCGGCGCGGTCCGCGGCGAGCGCAGCATCTGCTGGAGCTTGGTGTAGTACTCGGAGTCCGGGGCCTTGATGGGGACGAACTCGACCTTCTTCCCCGGGTACTTCGTCTCGAACTCCTTCTTGATCCCGGCGAGATAGGTGTCCATCACCTTGACCGAGTTGTCGGTCGACTGCTTGTAGGACACCTTGAGCGTGTTCGGACCGCTCCCGGAACCGCCGCCGCACGCGGTGAGCGCGGTGGCGGCGAGAGCGGCGGTGAGGAGGGCGGAGAGGGCGGCGGTGGGGCGCACGGGCATGACCTCCTGAGCACACGTGGGGGTGGCGCGGAGATTGCTGCCGTGTGAAGGTAAGAGCGGTGGTCCAGTCCGGTCAATGCGTGTGCGTGGGATTGGGTTAGTCGGGTTGCTCGGACAGCTCGGCGGCGCGGGTGCGGGCAATGGTGGCTTCCGCGAGGGCGTCTGCGCGGGTGAAGGCATCGGCGCACTGGAGGTAAACGGAGCGGGCTTCGGCGGTGCGGTGGGCGGTCTCGTGGATCATGGCCAGGTTGTGGAGGGTCTCCCCTGCGCCGTACCAATCCTCGAACTCCCGGTGGATCTCGAAGGACTTGCCGTTCGCCGCTATCGCCTCTTCCGCACGGCCTGCCTCCCGCAGGGCGACGCCGAGGTTGTTCCATGCCATGGCCTCGCGGTGTTGGTCTCCGGCGGCCTGCAGCAGGTCGCGGGAGCGGGTGTAGGCGTCGATGGCCTCTTCCACCCGGCCCGCCCGACGCAGGGCGATGCCGAGGTTGTTCCACGTCATGGCCTCGCGGTGTTGGTCTCCGGCGGCCTGGTGCAAGTCGCGGGAGCGGGCGTAGGCATCGATCGCCTCCTCCACGCGGCCTGCCTCCTGCAGGGCGTTGCCGAGGTTGTTCCACGTCATGGCCTCGCGGTGTTGGTCTCCGGCGGCCTGCAACAGATGGTGGGCCCGGGTGTGGGCGTCGATCGCCTCCTCCGCCCGGCCCGCCTCCCGCAGGGCGACGCCGAGGCTGTCCGATGCCATTGCCTCGTTGGGACGGTTTCCGGCGTGGCAGGCCACGTCGCGCGCGGCCTCCATGACGTCGATCCAGTCGTCGAAATACCGACGCCAAGACAGGTATTCCCGCAAGGACCAAGCCAACCGCACCGCCGCGTCGGCGAACCGCCCCTCCTGCGCCCACCCCACCGCCGCCACCAGGCCGGCCCGCTCCCCGTCCAGCCACTCCAACGCTTGCCTCCGGTCCCCGAAGCGCTCCGGCTCCTCCATCCCCGGCAGCCACCGCAACCTGTCATCGGCTGCATCCGCCCACCGGGCGTAGAACTTCAGCACCCGCTCCCGCGCCAGCTCCCCCTCCTCCCGCATCACCGCGTCCCCCGCCACCACACCGGACCCGAATCCCCGCACCAGGTCATGCACCCGCCATCGCACGGCCGAACCCGTTCCGCCGGTGCGGCGCACCGGCGTCACAAGGTGCGCGGCAGCCAAGTCCTCCAGCGGCGACAGAACGGTCTCGTCGTCGACGTCGGCCAGGGCAGCGATCGTCTCCGTCCCCGTCTCCGCCCCCGGAGCCAGACACAACAAACGCAGCAACCGTGCCTGGTCATCCGGCAGTCGGCGATACGACGTCTCCAGCACGGGCCGAAGGACCAGCGACCGGCCGTACAGATCCGTGCCCGGACTGCCCTGGTCCAGGACAGCGATCGCATCCCCGGTGCTGCGGATCTCGGCCACCAACGAGGCGATGTCCCGATGCCGGCGCCGCCGCAGCATTCCCGCCGCGATCTGGAGCGCCAAGGGCAAGTGGCCGCACAGGTCGGCCAGTTCGAGCAGCGCGCCAGGCTCGCACCGCACGCGTTCGTCGCGCTCGTCGGTGTCCTGCAACGCACGCGTCACCAGCGCGACCGAGTCGTCCGGATCAAGCGTCTCAAGGTCGATGAGCCGTACCGGCAAGGAATCAGGCCGGTCCCGCGAGGTGATGAGCACCCGGTGGCGATCCGTACCCGGCAACAGGGGCAGGTACTGCGCCGGATCCGACGCGTTGTCCAGGATCAGCAGCATCCGGTTCTGCTGCTCAGCGAGAAGCAGGCGATACGCGTCGTACTGCCGCTGCGCCGTCGGCGGCAGATCCCGGTCCCGCACCCCGAGCGCGTCGAGCAGCGCCAGTACCGCCTGATCAGCCGTCACCGGATCGTCGTCGTACCCCCGCAGATCCACGAACAGCGTCCCACCCGGGAACCACCCCTCCGCCCGCGCCCGATGCGCCGCCTCCACCGCCAGCGCGGTCTTGCCGATGCCTCCCATCCCGGTGACGGCGAAGATGAGGACAGGCAGCGCCGTCGTGCCGGCCGCGTCGGGCGCAAGGTGCGGGAGTAGCCGGTCCAGCTCCGCCGAGCGGCCGGTGAAGCCCAGCGGGCGGGGCGGCAGGGTGGCGCTCGCGCGTGGGACCGGGCCGTGGACGGTGCCCCTACCTGCCGCCTCCGACCTGCTTTCCCGTGACGGGCCCGTAGAAGATCCCGCCCCGGAAGTCGATGTGGTCACCCCTGTAGCGCCCTTGGGGCCCCTCCTCGGCGTCGGCGGAGCCCCTGCCCCGTGGCAGGTGCTTACGCAGCACCGCTACCGTCACCACGGCCGCCCGCGCCGCCGCCGGCTTCTGTGAGCCGCCGGCGTCGGCCAGAGCCTTCGACGCGTTGGCGTGGTCGCTGACGCCCCGGATGACGAGTGCGTCCAACTGGCCACTGAAGCGTGCCGCGTTGGCCGCCCCCGACCCCTCCATCTCGATCGCCCCGGCGTCGTTGTAGTGCGCCTCGATGAACCGTGCGATGTCGGACTCGGAGTCGGCCAGGACCACGTCACCGGTGGCGATCGGCGCGAAGTGGACCGTCACGTCATCCAGGTCCCGCGCCGCCGAACGAGCCGCCTGCTCCAGCGCGTGCGAGCCGGGCAGGGCCTTGGGTCGGACCTTGAAGCCCTCGCTCGTCTGCTTGCCGCCGTGGATCTCGTACACCTGGGTGCCGACCACGACGTCACCGATGCCGATGTCGTTCTTCAGGCTGCCGGCGACGCCCACGAAGAACACGGCCTGTGGCCTCAACCACTCGATGAGCTGCGTGGCGAGCGCCGCGGCCCGCTCGGCGCCCACGCCCAACTCGCTGATCGCCACCTGCCACGGGCTGTCGGGCAGCCTGCCGATCTCGACACGCGTCCCGTTGTGATGAACACGTTCCTCACGATCCTCGATGTACGGGCGCACCGCCGCGTACTCCAACGCGAGCGCGGTGAGGATCAGAACGGTGGGCTGGGTCTCCGGCACACTCATAAAGTACTGCCGGGGGAAGGGGTTGGAGTGCCGGAACGAGATGTCACCGTGGGGCAGTTGCTGCTCACCGAGTACCAGACCGTCAAGGACGAGCAGAAGACACGGATCGGGTTCCGGGACAATCTGCTGTACGTCACCCTCACCGTGGTGGCCGCCGTCATCGCCGCCGCCGCTCAGGCCAAACAGGCGTCGATGCTGCTGGCGCTGCCGCCGGTGTGTGTCGTGCTGGGGTGGACGTACGTCGTGAACGATCAGAAGATCTCGGCGATCGGGGCGTACGTACGGGACGACCTCGGTCCGCGGCTCACCCGACTCGCCGCCGCCCCCGATGCCTCGGCGGTCTCGGTCTTTCGCTGGGAGACGGAGCACCGGACCGACGCACGCCGCAGGTCACGCAAGGCCATTCAGTGTGTGGTGGACCTGACGGCCTTCTGCGTGGTGCCCTTGGCGGCCCTCGTGGTGTTCTGGGCGGCGGGGGAGGGCGGTGGACTGCTTGTCGCGGTCTCCGTGCTGGAGGGGCTGGCGCTGGTCGGCCTCGGTGTGCAGGTCGTGTTGTACGCGGGATTCGTCGCGCCGGAGTGACGACCGGCGTGCCGTACACGCGCAGGTGTCGGTGCCGGAACCGCGCGCGCTCCTCACCGCCCCTGCGCCACCCACCGATACACCAGCTCCGGCCGCCCCACCTGCCCGTACAGCGGGCTCCGGGCGGCCCGCCCCGACTCCACCAGGTGTTCCAGATACCGGCGCGCGGTGATCCGCGAGATCCCCACCGCCTCCGCCAGCCCCGCCGCCGTAAGCCCCGCCTCCGCCTCTCGCAGAGCCGACGTCACCCGCTCCAGCGTAGGCCCGCTCAACCCCTTCGGCAGTGCCGCGGGCGACGGCGCCCGGAGTGTCGCCAGCGCCCGGTCGACCTCGTCCTGGCCGCTCGCCTCGCCCGCCGCCGCGTGGAACTCGGCGTAGCGGACCAGGCGGTCCCTCAGGGTGGCGAAGGTGAAGGGTTTCAGGACGTACTGGACGACGCCCAGGGAGACGCCCTCCCGTACCACCGTCAGGTCCCGCGCCGACGTCACCGCTATGACGTCCGCGTGATGGCCCGCGGCGCGCAGGGAACGGGCGAACTGCAGACCGTGTACGTCAGGGAGGTGGAGGTCCAGCAACAGCAGGTCCACGGGCGTACGGTCCAGGATGCGGCGCGCCTCCGCGCCCGTGTGCGCCTTGCCGACCGCGACGAACCCCGGTACCCGGCCGACGTACATCACATGCGCGTCGGCGGCCACCGGGTCGTCCTCGACCACCAGCACTCTGATCGCCGGTGCATCCGTCATGTCGCGCCGCCTCCCGGCACCGGGGAAGCCGTGCGCGACGGCAACCGCACCTCGAACACCGCTCCACTCTCCTCGCCCTCCGCCACGGTCAGGCCGCCCTCGTGGCGGGCCACCGCCTGCCGGACCAGGGCCAGCCCGAGCCCCCGCCCGCCCGGCCCGGCCGGCTTGGTGGAGAACCCCCGCTGGAATACCAGGTCGGCATGGGCGGGGTCGACCCCGGGGCCGGTGTCGCTCACCCGCAGGACCACCTCGCCGGCCGAGGCGTACGCCGTCACCGTCACCCGCGCCCCGACGCTGCCCTGGGCCGCGTCCACCGCGTTGTCGATGAGGTTGCCGAGGATGGTGACGAGGTCCCGGGACGACAGGTCCTCCGGGAGCACCCCGTCGTCCAGGCGGCTGTCCGGGGACACCACCAGCTCCACGCCCCGCTCGTTGGCCTGGGCCGTCTTGCCCAGCAGCAGGGCGGCCAGCACCGGCTCGCTCACCGCCGCCACCACCTGGTCGGTCAGGGCCTGCGCCAGCTCCAGCTCGGCCGTGGCGAACTCGACCGCCTCCTCGGCCCGGCCCAGCTCGATCAGCGACACCACGGTGTGCAGGCGGTTGGCGGCCTCGTGCGCCTGCGAGCGCAGGGCCTGAGTGAAGCCGCGCTCGGAGTCCAACTCGCCTGTCAGCGCCTGAAGTTCGGTCACGTCGCGGAGGGTGACGACCGTACCGCGGCGCTCTCCGCCGGACACCGGGGAGGTGTTCACCACCAGCACCCGGGACGCCGTCAGATGCACCTCGTCCACCCTCGGCTCCGAGGACAGCAGCGCGCCCGTCAGCGGGCTCGGCAGACCGAGGTCCGCGACCGAGCGCCCGATCACGTCCCCCTCGCTGTCCACCCCCAGCAGCTCCCGCCCGCCGTCGTTGATCAGCGCCACCCTGTACTGCCCGTCCAGCATCAACAGGCCCTCGCGGACCGCGTGCAGCGCCGCCTGGTGGTAGTCGTGCATCCGGCTCAGCTCGCCGGCGTTCATTCCGTGGGTGTGGCGGCGCAGCCGGGCGTTGACGACGTACGTGCCGACCGCGCCGAGCAGCAGGGTGCCGCCCGCGACCCCGAGCAGGGCCGTGACCTGGCCCTGGACCCGCGCACTGATCGCCTCCACCTTGATTCCGGCGCTGACCAGCCCGATGACGTGGCCGTTCTCCTCGACCGGGGTCACCGCGCGCACGGAGGGGCCGAGGGTGCCGGTGTAGGTCTCGGTGAAGGTGTGGCCGTGCACGGCGGGGTCGATACGGCCGAGGAAGCGTTTGCCGATCTGTTTCCGGTCCGGGTGGGTCCAGCGGATGCCGTCCGTGTTCATGATCGTCACGAAGTCGACGTCCGCGTCCCGGGTGACCTGCAGCGCGTACGGCTCCAGGGCGGCCGAGGGGTCCGGGGTGTGGATCGCCGCGCGTACCGAGGGGGCGTCCGCGATCGACCGGGCGACGGCCGTGACCTGGCGCACCGCCGCGTCCTCGGCCTGCCCCCGGTCGCTGACGTAGGTGAACAGCGCGTATCCGGCCACGACCAGCGCTATCAGCACGGCCTGCATGGCGAAGAGCTGGCCGGCCAGGCTGCGGGGTCGGGGGAGACGGGGAACGCGCATGTCAGCAGTGTGCCTCTCCGGTTAAGTGTGAACTAAATGAACGGAAGGGTGACCGCCCTCACAGGGCGGGAGATAGTCACGGCATTCCCCCATAACCCCCGGACGTGAGCCGCACGCCGGTGATGCCGACGAAGACGTCAAGGAGGGCAGCCGTGGCCGCCAGCACCCCCGATACGGCACCTGCCGTGCCCCGCGTGAAGCGGGACCGTACCCATTACCTGTACATCGCGGTCATCGCGGCTGTCGTGCTCGGCATCGCCGTGGGGCTCATCTGGCCCGACGCCGGAGTCCAGCTCAAGCCGCTCGGTACCGGTTTCGTGAACCTGATCAAGATGATGATCTCGCCGATCATCTTCTGCACGATCGTGCTCGGCATCGGGTCCGTCCGGAAGGCCGCCAAGGTCGGCGCCGTCGGCGGTATCGCCCTCGGCTACTTCCTCGTGATGTCGCTGGTCGCGCTCGCGATCGGCCTCGTCGTCGGCAACGTGCTGCACCCGGGTGACGGGCTGCACCTGACCAACGCGCTCAAGGCGACCGGGCACGCCCAGGTGTCCCCCGACGCGCTGCCGCCCGTCGACTTCGTCCTGTCGATCATTCCCAAGACCTTCGTCTCCGCCTTCACCGAGGGCCAGGTCCTCCAGACGCTGCTGGTGGCCCTGCTCGCCGGGTTCGCGCTGCAGGCCATGGGCCCGGTCGGACAGCCGGTGCTGCGCGGCATCGAGCACATCCAGCGGCTCGTCTTCCGCATCCTGTCGATGGTCATGTGGCTCGCGCCGGTCGGTGCCTTCGGCGCCATCGCCGCCGTGACCGGCTCGGCCGGCATCGACGCGCTGAAGAGCCTCGCCGTGCTGATGCTCGGCTTCTACATCACCTGCGTCCTGTTCGTCTTCGTGGTGCTCGGCGCGATCCTGCGGCTCGTCTCGGGGCTGAACATCTTCTCGCTGTGCAAGTACCTGGGCCGCGAGTTCCTGCTGATCCTGTCCACCTCCTCCTCCGAGTCCGCGCTGCCGCGGCTGATCGCGAAGATGGAGCACCTGGGCGTCAGCAAGCCGGTGGTCGGCATCACCGTCCCGACCGGCTACTCCTTCAACCTCGACGGCACCATGATCTACATGACCATGGCGTCGCTGTACATCGCGGACGCCCTGGGCACGCCGATGTCCGTCGGCGAGCAGATCCCGCTGCTGCTCTTCCTGCTGCTGGCCTCCAAGGGAGCGGCGGGCGTCAGCGGCGCCGGCCTCGCCACCCTGGCCGGCGGCCTGCAGTCCCACAAGCCCGCGCTGGTCGACGGCGTCGGCCTGATCGTCGGCATCGACCGCTTCATGAGCGAGGCCCGCGCCCTGACCAACTTCGCGGGCAACGCGGTGGCGACCGTGCTGGTGGGCACGTGGACCAAGGAGATCGACAAGGAGCGGGTGCGGGCCGTACTCGCCGGTGACCTGCCGTTCGACGAGACCACGCTGCTGGACGAGGGCCACGGGACGGTCACCGAGGTCCCCGAGCCGAAGGAAGAGGCGCTGGCCAAGGCCTGACCTCGTAGAAATGCTCCGGATGTCCGGCCCCGCCTGAACCCGGGCCGGGCATCCGGTACCGCCGCCGGGCGGCTGAGGCTCCCCCCGTACCTCAGCCGCCCGGCTTCTGTCGTCCCAGCACCTCTACGCACTCACCCTGGCCACCAGAGCGGTGGCCGTCGAGGCGGGCACGCCCGCCGCGGTCAGCACCGTGACCGTGGCGGAGCGGCCCGCCTCTTCTGCTGGGAGGAGACCGTCGTTCACCGCCTCCGTGACCGCGAACAGCAGCTGCTCGTGGACGTAGGCGAGCGCCGGGGCCGGCAGCGGTGAGCTGAACACGCCCTGCTTCAGGCCCTGCTCCAGGAGCCGGATCTTGTTCGCGCGCAGCGGGGCGAGACGTTCGCGGATGCCCTGGACGGTGACCGTGCGCTGGGCCAGGGCGATCAGCAGCCGGTAGCGGTCGGCGATCTCCCAGATCGCGAGCACCGAGCGGGCGACCGACTCCGCCGGGTCCACGACCCCCTCCCGGGCGCGCGCGTCCGCGTCCGCCAGTGCCTCCACGGCCCCGTCGACGAGCGTGCTGATCAGCGCCTCACGGCTGGGGAAATGGCCGTACACCGTCCGTCGTACGACCCCCGCGGCGCGCGCGATCTGGTCCATGGAGGCGTCGGGATCGCGCAGCAGCTCCGCGAGGGCGACGTCGAGGATGCGGCGCCGGTTGGCGTCGGCGCGGCTGGTGTTACCCGTGGTCATGGCAGTCATTCTGCACGCCCTCCGCGAGTTGCACAGCTCTGTGCAACGGCGTACATTGCACATGGTTGTGCAATTGCACGCCACTGTGCAAGTCCTGTCGCGCACCCGAGGAAGGCGACCCCTGCCATGCGACTCGTCATGACCGAACCGGTCGAGAAGATGGAGCGCCCGTACGCCCGGCGCTGGTGGGCACTGCTCGTGCTCTGCCTGAGCCTGCTGATCATCGTGATGGCCAACACCGCCCTCACGGTCGCCGCGCCCGATATGACGAAGGACCTCGGGCTCTCCAGCGCCGACCTCCAGTGGGTCATCGACGGCTACACCGTCCCGTACGCCGCGCTGATGCTGCTGCTCGGCGCGATCGGCGACAAGTACAGCCGGCGCGGCGCACTCGTCCTCGGCCTGCTGGTCTTCGGCGGCGGAGCCGTCTTCGGCTACCTCGCCGACAGCGCGGCGACCGTCATCGCGGCCCGCGCCGTGATGGGCGTCGGCGCGGCGCTGATCATGCCCGCCACGCTCTCCCTGCTCGCCGCGACCTTCCCGCGCGCGGAGCGCGCCAAGGCGATCACGCTCTGGACGGCCACCGCCGGCCTCGCCATCGCCGCCGGTCCGGTCGTCGCGGGCGCGCTGCTGCGCGACCACGGCTGGTCCTCGACCTTCCTGATCAACGTGCCCATCGCGGCCGTGGCGATCGTCGCCGCCTTCGTCCTCATCCCGCCGTCCAAGGCGGGCCACCACGACCGCATCGACTACGTGGGCGGCCTGCTCTCCGTGATCTGGACCGGCTCGCTGGTCTACATGATCATCGAGGGCCCGCACTTCGGCTGGGGCGCGAAGGCGATCACGGCGGCGGTCGTGGCGGGCGCGGGCCTGGTCGCGTTCGTCCTCTGGGAGCTGCGCCACCCGCGCCCCATCCTGGACGTCCGCCGCTTCGCACACCGCCGCTTCGCGGGCTCCAACCTCGCCGTCGCCCTGTTCTTCCTCGCCGTCTTCGGCGCCTTCTACTACCTGACCCAGCACCTCCAGTTCGTCCTCGGCTACGACGCCCTGCAGACCGGCGTACGGATGCTGCCGCTGGCCGGCGCGGTCTTCGTCGGCTCGGCCCTGACCGGGTTCCTGACCCCGCGCGTCGGCATGAAGTGGACGGTCGGCGCGGGCATGGTCGGCGGCACGACCGCCCTGGCCCTGCTGACCCGGGTCGACGCCGGCTCGACGTACACCGACTTCGTGGCCCCCCTGATCATCCTGGGCCTCGCCATCGGCCTCGCCCTCTCGCCCTGCACCGACGCCATCATGGGCGCCTTCCCGGAGTCCGAACTGGGCGTCGGCGGCGCCGTCAACGACACCTCGCTGGAACTGGGCGGCTCCCTCGGCATCGCCATCCTCGGCTCGCTCCTCGCCACGTCGTACGGCAACCACCTCAGCGACGCCACGGCGGGCAGCAAGCTCCCGGCGAGCGCCCTGAACACGGCCAAGGACTCCGTGGGCGCCGGATACGCCGTCGCCCAGGGCATCGGCGACAAGGCCCACGCACTGGCCGCACAGGCCGCCCACGCGACCAGCCCCGAGCAGGCCGCCCAGCTCAAGCAGCAGGCCACCCAACTCGCCGCCGGCGCCCACCAGATGGCCGACGCGGTCGGCTCCTCCTTCTCCGCCGCCGTCGCCCACACCAGCCTGGTCGGCGCGGTGATCCTCGGCATCGGCACGGTCCTCGTGGCGTTCCTGCTCCCGCGCCGTGAAGCCCCCGCACCGGAGGTGAAGGAGGAGGAGAAGGAACTGGCGGAGAGCGCGGTCGACTGACCATCCTTACCACCGTCCGCTAACGTGCCGCTCCGGACAACCGGAACGGCACGTCGGCGCGTGGCGTCAGTACGTGTGACGAGTCAGTACCTGTAAGTGGAGGCACGGGGGATGAGCATCGACTGGGACCGGCGGACCTGCGCGCGCAAGGGCCATGTCACCTACGCGCCGGACGACCCCCGGCTGCGCCTGCGGCTGCACGCCGAGACCGCGCTCGGGGAGGTCTGGCGCTGCCTGCGCTGCGGTGACTTCGTGCTCGGTGCGCCGCACGGCTCGGGGCCGGCCGCCGACGCCCCGCTGGTGCCGCGCGGAAAGGTCCTGCGGGACCTGTTCATCCTGCGCTTCCTGGCGATCGAGCGGGCGGTGCGCGGGGTGTTCATCGTGCTGGTCGCCGTGGCGGTGTGGAAGTTCAGCAACAGCCAGGACGCGGTGCGAAGGCTGTTCAACGAGAACCTGGACGTCTTCCGCCCGGTGTTCAAGCACTTCCACTACGACCTCGACCACTCACCGGTCGTCGGCTCCATCCAGAAGGCGTTCGGCTACAAGCACTCCACCCTGCTCCTGGTCGCCGCCCTGCTCCTGGCCTACGCCCTGATCGAACTGGTCGAGGCGGTCGGCCTCTGGTACGCCAAGCGCTGGGCGGAGTACCTGACGGTGGTGGCCACGGCCGCCTTCCTCCCCCTGGAGATCTACGAGCTCACCGAAAAGGTCAGCTACCTGAAGATCGCCACCCTCGCCCTCAACATCCTCGCCGTCCTCTACATCGCCGTGGCCAAGCGCCTGTTCGGTCTCCGGGGCGGCCGCCGGGCCTTCGAGGAGGAAAGGCACAGCGCGTCGCTGATGGAGGTGGAGGAGTCGGCAGGGGTGATGATCGGGGCCGATCAGTAGGAGGACAGCGTCTCGGACACCGCCTTCGGCAGCCACTCGCGTACGTCGGAGAAGGTGAAACCGAGGCGCTCCGCACGGGAGTTGTCCATCGCGTAGTGCCTGCGGAAGGCGAAGGGGGAGACCTCCGTCGCCTCGGACTCCGTTCTCTTGAACTCGGGCTCGGGCGCGCCGAGTCGGGTCGCCACCGCCGTGCACAGGTCCCCGACCGTCAGCTCACCGTGCGAAGCCGCGTTCACCGGACCCGTGAAGTCCTCGCCCGCCGCCCAGAAGAGGAAGTCCGCGATCTCCTCCACGTGGATGTACGTCGCCGGGTGGGAGACCGGGGGTACGGCGACGGGGGTGCCGGTCATGATGCGGTCGGCGTAGTGCCGGAGGCGGCCGGTGAAGTCGTCGGTGCCGCCCAGGACATGGGCCACCCGGACCGAGACGTGCGGGAGGTCCGACGCGGCGAACACCGCCTCCGCCTGGCGCTTGCCCTCGCCGTAGTGACGGTCCAGGAACTCCGGATCGGCCCAGGGGAGTTCGGGGTCCACCGTGACCGTACGCGGGTCCACCGCGCTCTCCGGCAGTGGTGCCACAGCATCCAGGTGCCCGTACACCTCCACCGTCGAGGTCATCAGGTAGCGCCCGGTGCGGCCCGCGAAGACGCGGCGGGCGGTCTCCGCCTGGCGTGGCGTGTAGCAGACCTGGTCGACGACCACGTCGAAGGTCCGGCCGGCCAGTGCCTCGGTCAGGGCCCTCTCGTCGTTCCGGTCCGCCACCACATGCGCCGCCCCCGGTGGCACGGGTGACGAGCCCCGGTTGAGGACCGTGACCCGGTCGCCCGCCGCCAGCAGCCGGGCGATCAGGCGCTTGCCGACATAGCGGTTGCCGCCGATGACCAGTACGTCTCGTGGTGCCGTGTTCATGGCCATAATTCTCCCGGCGGATCAGCAGGCTCTGAAGGGGGAGACATGGGAGATCAGGCCGTCACGCCGAAAGAAACACGGCAGTCCTGGGCCGCCGCCCACGAAACAGCGGTGGCCTTCGACGCCGTCGACCGGCGGATCCTGGCGCTGCTCCAGACCGACGGGCGGATCAAGCTCAGCGAGCTGGGGCGGCGGGTCAGCCTGAGTCCGGCGGCCGTCGCGGAGCGGGTGCGGCGGCTGGAGGCGGCCGGTGTGGTCGAGGGGTACGGCGCCCGGGTCGTACCCGCCCGGCTCGGTTACGGCATCCAGGCCTTCATCCGGGTCAGTCCGCACGGCGGCTACACCCTCAAGCACCCCCGCACGCTGGAGCTGCTCGACCGCCCGGAGATCACCGAGGCGCACCACGTCGTCGGCGAGGACTGCTGGATCCTCAAGGTCGCCGTCACCGACACCGCGCACCTGGAGGAGATCCTGGAGCTGACCTCGGCGCTGGGCCGTACGACGACCTCGATCGTGCTGTCCTCGCCGGTCCGCCGCAAACCCCTGCTGCCGCCCTCCTTGCCTTGACGCCGACGTCAACGCCTACGGTCGTAGGCATGCGAATCGGCGAGCTGGCCGCACGGGCCGGGACCACGACCCGCACCCTGCGCTACTACGAGACCCGCGGGCTGCTGCCGGCCCGGCGCGACGGCAACGGGCACCGCACCTACGACGAGGCCGATCTGCGGCTGCTGGAGCAGATCCGGACGCTGCGGGACTTCGGGTTCGAGCTGGAGGAGACGCGGCCCTTCGTGGAGTGCCTGCGCGCCGGGCACCCGGAGGGCGACTCCTGCCCGGCCTCGCTCGTGGTCTACCGGCGCAAGCTGGACGAGCTGGACGCGCTCATCGGGCAGCTCCGTGCCGCGCGGGAGACGGTCGCGGGGCAGTTGGCGCGGGCCGAGGAGGCGCGGGACGCGCTGGCCGCCGAGGCGCTGGTTCCGGGGGGTCCGGAGCCCGTGTGCGAACTGGGAGGGCATGCGCGATGAGCTTGGTGAGCGGACTGGCCGAGGTGACGGACGCCGATTTCGAGGCGGAGGTGAAGGGCTCGGATCTGCCGGTGCTGGTGCAGTTCACCGCCGACTGGTGCGGGCCGTGCCGGCAGCTCGCGCCGGTGCTGAGGGACATCGCCTTCGAGGAGGGGGACCGGCTGAAGATCGTGCAGATCGACGTCGACCGTAATCCCGGGACGACGGTCGCCTACGGCGTGCTGTCCACGCCGACCCTGATGGTCTTCCGGGACGGTGAGCCCGTGCGGTCGATGGTGGGGGCGCGGCCCAAGCGGCGGCTGCTGGAGGAGCTCTCCGACCTGCTGTAAAGCGCACTCCGCCGTACTCGGCCCACGAAAAAAATCCCCTGAGCAATTGCGCTCGGGGGATTTCTGTGCGTATATTCGGTGGTTCGCGACTCCCATTTGACTGGGATCGCGGAGAAGTTCACTGAGCAGAGTATATCCGGGCGGGAGCGGAATTGTCAAACACCGAATTTCCGGACGATGAATTGAAGCGCGAGCAGGAATTCATCGACGGACTGTACGCGCGCGTGGACGTGCTGCTCGGCGAGGCCGAGACCTCGGTCGCGGACGCGCTCGCCCAGGGCGACAAGCCCATGCAGGCCCGGCTGGAGCGGGACATCCTGGTCGCCGAGCGCTCGGGGCTGCTCGCCGCGCTGAACGCCGTCGACGGCTCGCTCTGCTTCGGCCGGATCGACCTGGCCGACGGCACCGCCCACCACATCGGCCGGATCGGGCTGCGCGAGGACGACACCGAGCGCACCCCCGTCCTCATCGACTGGCGGGCCGACGTCGCCCGCCCGTTCTACCTGGCCACCGGGCACACCCCGATGGGCCTGCGCCGCCGCCGGCACATCACCACCGAGGGCCGGGCCGTGACCTCGCTGCACGACGAGATCCTCGACCTCGGCGACGCCACCCGCACCGGGTACGAGGACCACGACGCCGACGCCGTGCTGCTGGCCGCGCTGAACTCGGCGCGCACCGGCCGGATGAGCGACATCGTGCAGACCATCCAGGCCGAGCAGGACGAGATCATCCGGGCGCCGTACCGCGGGGTGCTGGTGGTCGAGGGCGGGCCGGGTACGGGCAAGACGGCGGTCGCCCTGCACCGCGCCGCCTACCTCCTGTACGAGTACCGCGAGCTGCTGGCCCGCCGGGCCGTGCTGATCGTCGGCCCCAACCCGGCCTTCCTCGGCTACATCGGCGAGGTGCTGCCCTCCCTCGGCGAGACCGGCGTGCTGCTCGCCACGATCGGCGAGCTGTTCCCCGGGGTGAAGGCGACCGCCGCCGACACCCCCGAGGCGGCCGCCGTGAAGGGCCGCGCCGACATGGCCGACGTGCTCGCCGCCGTCGTACGCGACCGCCAGGTCCTGCCCGACCCGGTGATCGCGATCGAGCACGACCGTGAGGTGCTGATGCTCGACGACGGCCTGGTCTCCGTCGCCCGCGAGCGCACCCGCGCCGCCAAGCTGCCGCACAACGCGGCCCGCGAGCACTTCGAGGGCCACATCCTCAACACCCTCACCGAGCTGTACGCCGAACGCGTCGGCACCGACCCCTACGACGGCGGCAGCCTGCTCGACGCCTCCGACATCACCCAGATCCGCGACGAACTCGCCGAGAACCCCGAAGTCTGGTCCGCCATCGACCAGTTGTGGCCCAGGATTACCCCACGGCGGCTGGTGGCCGACTTCCTCGCCGAGCCGGAGGGGTACGTCGGCGACGCGGACGCGGCCGCCATCCGGCGCCCGGTGACCCGGGCCTGGACCGTCGCCGACGTCCCGCTCCTGGACGAGGCGGCCGAACTCCTCGGCGAGGACGACCGGTTGGCGCGGGCACGTGCCGAGCGTGAGCGCGAGACGCAGGTGGCCTACGCGCAGGGCGTGCTGGACGTGTCGTACGCCTCCCGGACGTACGAGTTCGAGGACAGGCACGACGACGAGTCCGAAGTCCTGTCCGCGCACGACATCATCGACGCCGAACGCTTCGCCGAGCGGCAGGAGGAGGCGGACCACCGCAGCGCCGCCGAGCGGGCCGCGGCCGACCGCACCTGGGCGTTCGGGCACATCATCGTCGACGAGGCGCAGGAGCTGTCGCCGATGGCCTGGCGGCTGCTGATGCGGCGCAGCCCGACCCGCTCGATGACCCTGGTCGGCGACCCGGCCCAGACGGCGGAGGCGGCCGGGGTCGGCTCGTGGGCGGACATCCTCGCGCCGTACGTCGAGGACCGCTGGGAGCACACCCGGCTCGGCGTCAACTACCGCACCCCGGCCGAGATCATGGACCTGGCGGCGGCCGTCGTACGCGCCGAGAACCCGGACTTCGAGCCGCCCAGCTCGGTCCGCTCGACCGGTGTACGGCCGTGGGTGCGCCGGGCGTCCGACGACCTGCCCGGCGCGGTCGCCGAGGCGGTCGCCGAACTCACCCCGGCCGAGGGCCGCCTGGCGGTGATCGCCCCACGCGACCTGCACCGGGCGCTGGCCGCCCGGCTGGACGGGGTGACGGCGGGCGCGGAACCCGACCTGACCCGGACCGTCGTCCTCCTCGACCCCCGCCAGTCCAAGGGCCTGGAGTTCGACTCGGTGCTGGTCGTGGAACCGGCCCGGTACGGCACGAGCGACCTCTACGTCGCCCTCACCCGGGCCACGCAGCGGCTGGGCGTGCTGTACCGGGCCGGCCTGCCCGACGCGCTCAAGCCGGCCGCAGCCACACCGTAGCCAGCGGTGGCAGGGTCAGCCGGATGCTCGCGGGACGGCCATGGGCCCCCTGCGGCTCCGGCTTGACCACGTCCTGGTGCGTCACGCCGCTGCCGCCGTACCGCCCCGCGTCGGTGTTGAGGATCTCCGCCCAGGCCGGGACGTCCTCCGGGACGCCCAGGCGGTAGTCGGGCCGGACCACCGGGGAGAGGTGGGAGACCGCGAGCAGCGGGGTGCCGTCGGCATCGAAGCGGAGAAACGCGAAGACGTTGTCGTCGGCCGCGTCCCCGGTGATCCACCCGAAGCCCGCCGGGTCGGTGTCCCGCTGCCACAGTGCCGGGGTCGCGCGGTAGTGCGCGTTCAGGTCCCGGACCAGGTCCCGTACGCCCCGGTGGTCGGCCGCGGCGCCGTACGACGGGTCGAGCAGCCACCAGTCGGGGCCGTGCGCCTCGGACCACTCGGCGCCCTGGGCGAACTCCTGCCCCATGAAGAGGAGTTGCTTGCCGGGGTGGGCCCACATGAAGCCCAGGTAGGCGCGGTGGTTCGCGCGCTGCTGCCACCAGTCGCCGGGCATCTTCGAGACGAGGGACCGCTTGCCGTGTACGACCTCGTCGTGGGAGATCGGCAGGACGTAGTTCTCGCTGTACGCGTACACCATCGAGAACGTCATCTCGTGGTGGTGGTACTTACGGTGGACCGGCTCGTGGGCCATGTACGCCAGCGAGTCGTGCATCCAGCCCATGTTCCACTTCAGCCCGAAACCCAGCCCGCTGGTGTCCGTCGCCCGGGTCACCCCGTCCCAGGCCGTGGACTCCTCCGCGATCGTCACCACCCCCGGGCAGCGGCGGTAGACGGTCGCGTTCATCTCCTGCAGGAACGCCACCGCGTCCAGGTTCTCCCGGCCGCCGTGCTCGTTCGGCGTCCACTGGCCCGGCTCGCGCGAGTAGTCCAGGTAGAGCATCGAGGCCACCGCGTCCACGCGCAGCCCGTCGATGTGGAACTCCTCGCACCAGTACACGGCGTTCGCCACCAGGAAGTTGCGCACCTCCCGGCGCCCGAAGTCGAACTCCAGCGTCCCCCAGTCGGGATGCGCGGCCCGCAACGGATCGTGGTGCTCGTACAGCGGCCGCCCGTCGAACTCGGCCAGCGCCCAGTCGTCCCGTGGGAAGTGCGCCGGCACCCAGTCCATCAGCACGCCGATCCCGGCCTGGTGCAGCCGGTCCACCAGGTACCTGAAGTCGTCCGGTGTGCCGAGCCGGGCCGTGGGGGCGTAGAAGCCGGTGACCTGGTAACCCCAGGACCCGCCGAAGGGGTGCTCGGCGACCGGCATCAGCTCCACGTGCGTGAAGCCCGTCTCCGACACGTACGCGGGGAGCTGATCGGCCAGCTCACGGTACGTCAGGCCCGGTCGCCAGGAGGGCAGATGGACCTCGTACACCGAGAACGGCGCCTCGTGCACCGGCGTGTCGGCCCGGTGTGCCATCCACTCCGTGTCGGCCCACTCGTGGTGCGAGGCCGTCACGATCGACGCGGTGGCGGGCGGGGCCTCCGTACGGCGGGCCAGCGGGTCGGCGCGCAGGGTGTGCGAGCCGTCCGGGCGGGTGATCTCGAACTTGTACAGCTCGCCCTCGCCGATCCCCGGCACGAACAGCTCCCACACCCCCGAGGAGCCCAGCGAGCGCATCGGATGCCCGGCGCCGTCCCAGAAGTTGAAACCGCCCGCGAGCCGTACCCCGCGCGCGTCCGGCGCCCACACCGCGAACCGGGTGCCGGACACGCCCTGCCGGACGGTGACATGGGCGCCGAGCGCCCGCCACAGCTGCTCGTGCCGGCCCTCGCCGATCAGATGCAGGTCCAGCTCGCCCAGCGAGGGCAGGAAACGGTAGGCGTCCTCGGTGTCCTGGACCGTCCCCTCGTACGCCACGAGCAGCCGGTAGCCGGGGACCTCGGTGAGCGGAAGCAGGCCGGAGAAGAAGCCCTCCCCGTCGTCGTGCAGCTCGGCCCGCAGCTCGTCGGCGACGACGGTGACGGAGCGCGCGTACGGCCGGAAGGCGCGGAAGGCGACACCGCCGGGGACGGGGTGGGCGCCGAGGACGGAGTGCGGATCGTGGTGGGTGCCGTGCAGGAGCCGTTCGCGGTCGTCGGCGTCCAGGCCGGCAGGCGTGTTCCACTGGTTCGTCACGGACGGGCCTCCTGGTCGGACTCGGACTCGGGCGCGGCGAGGCGGCGGATCGCCGAGAGCGGTACGGGGAGCCAGTCGGGCCGGTGCCGGGCCTCGTAGACGGCCTCGTACACCGCCTTGTCGGTCTCGAAGGCCCGCAGCAGCACCGGGTCGGCGCGCGGATCACGCCCGGCCACCTGCGCGTACCCCGAGCAGTACGCGGCCCGGCACACCCGCGCCCAGTCCGGCACCGGCGGCTGCACCGAGTGGGCCGCGTAGTCGAAGGAGCGCAGCATTCCGGCGACGTCCCGCACCGGTGGCTGCGGCAGGCGCCGTTCGGCGAGCGGCCGGGCCGGCTCGCCCTCGAAGTCGATCAGCGACCACTCCCCGTCCGCCGCGCGCAGACACTGCCCGAGGTGCAGATCGCCGTGGATCCGCTGGGCGGTCCGGGTGTGGCCCTCGGCGGCGAGGTCGTGCAGCGCCCGGTAGGCCTGGCGCAGCCCGGTCGCGTACGGCCGCAAGCTGGGCACCGCCTGTACGGCCGCCTCCAGCCGCTCGACCATGCCGTCGGCCAGCACCTGGAGCTGGGCATGGCCGAGGGTGACCGTCGGCAGGGCACGGGCGAGGGCGGTGTGCACCTCGGCGGTGGCCCGGCCCAGCGCCCGTGCCTCGGCGACGAAGTCCTCGCCCTTGGCCAGCTCGCGCAGCGCCAGCTCCCAGCCGTCGGCAGCGCCGCGCACATAGGGCTGGAGCACGGCGAGGACGTACGGCTCCCGGCCCGTCTCGGCATGCGCCCACGCGGTCGGCGCGGGCACCCGGGGGCAGCCCTCGCGGGCCAGCGCGAGCGGCAGCTCCAGGTCGGGATTGACGCCGGGCACGACCCGCCGCAACAGCTTCAGGATGAACGTATCTCCGTAGACGACCGAGGAGTTGGACTGCTCGGCGGTCATCAGCCGGGCCACCAGACCCTCGCGGATCTCCTGGCGCGGGTCCCGCTCGAAGCGCAGCCCGCCGACGCGGGCCTGGGTGCGCAGGGCCTCCAGGAGCACCTCGGCGGGCCGGGGGTCGTACAGGGCCTCGTACACCGTGCGTCCGGCGATCGGCCCCTGGGTCACATGTCCGATCAGCGCGGGCGCGAGCCGGGGCGGCAGCGCCTCGCGCACGCCTATGAGGAACTGGTAGCAGTCGCCGGGGCCGGGCGTGTTCGCCTGGTGGACGCGGAGCAGCAGGTGGTACAGGCCGAGCCGGCCGTCGGGCGGGAGCAGCTCGGTGACGGCCACGGGGGTGAACCCGGTGACAGGGCGCCCCTTGCCCGCGAACCAGCGCTGCCTCGGCAGCCAGGTGCGCAACAGGGGGTCGAGGGAGGCGAGGAGCGAGGGGGCGGTGCCGAAGGGGGTGACCGTTTCCGCCACGGGCGTCACGTCCTTTCCCCGGGGGGTCGGGGGCGGGGGTGTTCCTGATGCGTGCCCCGGGTGGGGCGGCGGAAACGCGCCCCCGCCCCACCCAAGGGGTCCTACGCCGCTTCCCGCCGCAGGCGGAACCAGTAGAAGCCGTGCCCCGCGAGGGTGAGCAGGTACGGCAGCGTGCCGATCGCCGGGAAGCGGACCCCGCCGAACAGCTCGACCGGGTGCCGTCCCTCGAACCGGCTCAGGTCCAGCTCGGTGGGCTGGGCGAAGCGCGAGAAGTTGTGGACGCACAGCACGAGGTCGTCACCTCCGTCCTCTGACAACGGGGCCTCGCGCAGGAAGGCGAGCACCGCCGGGTTGGAGGACTGGAGTTCGTTGTAGGACCCCAGTCCGAAGGCAGGATTCTGCTTGCGGATCTCGATCATGCGGCGGGTCCAGTGCAGCAGCGACGAGGGCGAGGACATCGCGGCTTCCACGTTGGTGACCTGGTAGCCGTAGACAGGGTCCATGATCGTTGGCAGGAAGAGTCGTCCGGGATCGCTGGACGAGAAGCCGGCGTTGCGGTCGGGGGTCCACTGCATCGGGGTGCGGACGGCGTCGCGGTCGCCGAG